>CAZHCB010000023.1:7289-18148 GCA_964530935.1 uncultured Oscillospiraceae bacterium | reverse complement strand
CATGGACTGGATGGAAAAGACCTATGGCGCAATCACCGTTATGGATGGCTTCGGATACCAGGAAGGCGTTATCTTCGACAATCTGGACGATTGGGAAAACATAAAGATTCTCACCGCTAAGATGATGCTTCACGCTCCCATGATCCACGGTGCAACCGGACCGACCCAGTACTGGATCGACGTTATCGACAAGATGTATGACGAGTACAACGTCAACGTTTCCATCTTCATGGGACACGTTGGCTGCAAGCACACTTGGGCATCCGGCAAGATCGTTACCGACATGATTCAGCAGAAGTTCGGTATCCCCACTCTGTACGTTGACGTCGACGCTATCGACCCCCGCTACAAGAGCAACGACGAGCTCCGCGCACAGATCGGCGAATACATGGAATCTGTTGTCGGCGCTGAAAACTTCAGAAAATAAGCGAAAAGTGGCATAAAACCAAGACTTTTTAATTAATTTTCTAAAATCTATTTACAAACTGCTAAGACCATGGTATAATTACTATGGTCTTAGTAGGAATTAGGGCCGAAATTAATTAAAGCGAGGAATTAATGATGGATAAAGTTAAATCAATAGCAGTTACCGGAAAAGGCGGCACAGGGAAGACTGTCGTCTCCACGCTACTCATTCGTCTACTTGCAGAACGTTTTCCCGGAAGAGTTCTCGCAATTGACGCAGACTCTGCACAGAGCCTGTGCTATACAACCGGTCTTAAGGTAGAAAAAACCGTTAGCAACCTGCGCTCCGAGCTTCTCGGAATGCGTCAGGCAAGAAGTGCGCTCAACGATGGTCCTACAAAGGATCTCATGCGCAGCATCCTAGCCCATGGCGATGGATTTGATCTGCTTACAATGGGCCGTCCCGAAGAGCCGGGCTGCTTCTGCGCCTGCAATGAGCTGCTTCGTTTCGGTATTGACACTCTCATTGATGACTACGACATCTGCATAGTAGACGGCGAAGCAGGTCCTGAGCAGCTCAACCGCCGCGTTATGAAGGAAGTTGACGTTCTCTTGGTTATGGCTGACATGTCCGCCAGAAGCCTTCAGACCGCTGCCGGCATCATTGACGTTGCCAACAAGGGTGAGAACAACATAAGCGTTAAACAGGCAGGCTTGGTTCTCAACCGCGTTCGTGACGACCAGCCCACTGAAGAAATCCTAAAGAAGATCGGTCTTGAAGTTTATGGTCAGCTTCCCGAGGACAAGTTCGTCAACGAGTTTGACCGTGAAGGCAAGAGCCTCTTCGATCTGCCTCTGGATTCCCCGTGCCCCCAGGCAGTTAAGGAAATTATAAAGAAGTTCATTCCCGAATTTTAACTATTAAAACCGGCGCGGGCTTAATTCCCGTTGCCTAAGAGGTGCAAGAGCGATGAGCAAGGCAGCAAAACAGCCCGAGGGTCATGACCACGTTCATGCCGAAGGCGTTATTCACGATGAGCACGGCAACCACATTCATACGGGCGCTTCGCTCACCCATTGTCACGGTGATGGGGAACACCCCCACGTCCATGGAAATAAGAAGGCTGTTTTGAGTCGTCTTGCCAGAGCAAACGGTCATTTAGAGTCCATTATAAGAATGGTGGAAAGCGACCGTGATTGCTCGGAGGTTTTAGTTCAGCTTGCGGCTGTCCGCTCGGCGATTAACAATGCCGGCAAGGTGATTTTGCAAGACCACATTAACGAGTGCATAACCGATGCTGTTTTTCATGAGGATAAGCAGAAAATTGATGAACTAAACAAGGCAATTGCACAATTTATGAAGTAAGTTCGGAATAAATATTTTCAGTTATGGGTGCTGTCATTCTTTTGACAGCACCCATAACTGTTTGTGGTTATAAATATATAATTATTTAATTATCAATAAGGCATAGGTTTATTATGATTATTTTGCCAATTGGTCCTGTTGTAAAGTATACTGAACTGACAAAGTTTGTTTTCAGGCACTTTCATGGACTCCAAAGAGTTGATTTTGCCTTATCTGTGGGTTAAAATTAGCTAAACCGAGAAATTGGTTAAGGCTTGTGGAAGCCTTTTCAATTCAGCAAATAAATTATGGTTAGGAGAAAGAGAATGGCAAAGAGAAATCTAAATATTGATTGGCAACAGTACTACAAAGACCACACCATGACTATCGAAGAGGCTGCGAAGATGATCGTCCCCGGCGACGTCGTATTCCTTGGACAGGCAACACAGGTCCCCTATGCTTTCCTTGACTACCTCCATGAGCACAAAGAAGACTATCATGACGTTACCTTCTGGTACAACGTTATGAACTATCCCGCAAACATGCTTTTCGATCATGACACGAAGGAGCATTTCCGTCTGCTCAACATCTACAACCTGCCCCTAGACCGTATGGCTATATCAGAGCATACGATCGAAGTTCTTGGCGCCGGATATGACACATACACCGACTGCATGAAGGAATACGGTGTAAACAGCTTGGCGTTCCAGATCGCTCCTCCCGATGCAAACGGCTGGTGCAACGTGGGCGGCTACGGCGTCTGCACAAACTATGTTACCAGAGAAGACGTAATGCCCCAAATCACCAAAAAATTCGCATTCATCGACGCAACAGGAATCTATCCTGTTATTACCGATGATATCGAATACAGCAGCATTCACTGCACCGAGTTTGATGCTTTCGTCATGAACGACTCAGATATGATGGCGCTGCCAGCTCTCGAGCCTACCCCTGTTGACGAAAAAATCGCTTCTTTCATCCTTCCTTACATTAAGACCGGTGATAAGGTTCAGATCGGCTACGGCGGACTTGGTGAAGAAATTCTCGCAAACCTTAACAAGTTTGAGGGAACCTTCGAAGTATTTACCGAAGTTCTTTGCGACAGTATGATCCCGATGGTTGAAAGCGGCAAGATCACAAAGCTTCGCGCTTCCAGCCCCAGCGCATGCAAAGTCGAAACTTTCGAGTGGCTGAATAAGAACGCTGATAAGTTTGACGCTCGTTTGATGCCCAGAACCCTCTGCATCGAAGCTTTGGGTGTTATGGAGCAGGAGAATCTCGTTGCTATCAACGCAACATTCATGGTTGACCTTCTCGGTCAGGCTTGCTCCGAGGCACAGGGCCTGCTTCCCTACACAGGCATGGGCGGCTCCATGGCATACATCTATGGCACAATGCGTTCACGCGGCGGACGCAGCTTCCTGTGCGTACGTAGTACATACACTGACAAGCAGGGTGTTCTCCAGTCCAACATCGTTCCCTGGCTACCTGAAGGCTCCATTGTTTCCATGCTGAAGAACTACGTTATGTTCATCGTTTCTGAGCATGGCCTTGCAGACGTATATCTCAAGTCCTATGTTGACCGTATTAAGGCTCTCATCAGAATTGCTCATCCCGACTTCCGTCCGATGCTGAAGGAAAAGATCCTGACCACCCCGCTGATCGAAGAGTGGGACTTTAGGAACTACGACATGTACGACAGTACTCCTCCCGCAGTAAGACAGCCCAACAACTCCACACCTTTCAGAGAGTACAATTTCGGCACAGGCATCAACCAATAATCACGCGAAAACGAAAAGTTATTTTCTATATTGCGACTATAGAGGGTACGGCTTTTTTAGCCGTACCCTCGTTCTATTCTGACATTTTTTTAATTATCTTGAAAAACCCCTATCTTGTGGTACAATAAACAGTGCAACAATTCCCTGTCTTATTTGTTAACTAATAGCTCACCTTATATATTTTGGAAGGGGTCGCCCCATGAGATTCGCAACAAGTGAATTCCCGGACAATACGGAGCATTTTAGCTACGATGTTGTTATAATCGGCTCGGGCATTGCCGGGCTTTACACCGCGCTTAACATTGATGAGAAATACTCCTGCTGTGTCCTGACCAAGGAGGATGCTCAGGTATCTAACTCCTGGCTTGCTCAGGGGGGAATTGCTGCGGCCATTGCCCTAGATGATAAGCCGAAATATCACTTGGATGACACCATGATTGCCGGTGCAGGTTTGTGCGACAAGGAAGCGGTTAGAGTTCTCGTCTCCGAAGGCCCGGATGAGATAAGAACCCTTGTGAACATGCAGGTACCCTTTGATTTGGACGATGAGGGCGATTTGGACATCACCCGCGAGGGCGGACACCGCCACCGCAGAGTTGTTCATGCCGGTGGGGACGCAACAGGCCGGGAGACGGTCAAGGTGCTGGCTCACATTGTTTCGCTGCGCTCAAATGTTACCTTCATGCCACACAATTTTTGTACAGACATTTTGACTGACGAAGAAGGCGGGGTTGTTGGCTGCGCGGTTTTAGATGCAACCGATACGCTGTTTGTGATAGATTGCAATAACGTGGTTATTGCCACCGGAGGTGTCGGGCAGGTTTATAAAACGAGTACGAATCCCTCTGTAGCCACCGGTGACGGCATAGCTGCTGCCGTGCGGGCCGGAGCGAAGCTTAAGGACATGGAGTTTATCCAGTTTCATCCCACCGGTCTGTGGTCCGATAAGAAGGAGGATCGCGCCTTCCTGATTTCAGAGGCCGTTCGCGGTGAAGGGGGACTCCTCAAAAACAGTGCCGGAGAGCGTTTTATGGTGGGTCAGCATGAGCTTTCGGAGCTTGCCCCCCGGGACATCGTTGCCAGGGGAATCTTCCACGAGCTTGAACGCAGCGGCGAGAGCCATGTTTTTGTTGATATTACTGCTGAGTCTGCGGAACATTTGCAGCGTCGGTTTCCAACCATATACACTGAATGTAAGAGCAGAGGCATAGATATTTCTAAAGATTGGATTCCGGTTTGTCCGGTTCAGCACTACCTCATTGGTGGAATTAAGACTGACCTTAATGCGCGCACCAACATTGACGGGTTATATGCCTGCGGAGAGGCCGCCAGTACCGGTGTTCATGGTGCAAACAGACTTGCTTCCAACTCGATGCTTGAGTGTCTGGTTTTCGGTCGCCGTGCAGCAGCGGACATCAACAAGCGCTTGAAGGTTTCGGAAAAACCCGGCCTCTGCACAGCCCAGGAGATTGAGATAAGAGAGAATAAGGAGCTGGATTGTGCGGGTTTGCGGACGGAAATCCAGAATCTAATGAATGACCACTGCGGTGTAACCCGCAATGAGACGGACATGACAAGTACACTTCGGCGAATTAAAGAGATTATTGCTTTGCTGGAGAGAGTATATAAACCGGGAAGGGCGTATGTTGAAATACTCAATATTGCCACTCTTGCGGAAGCAATTCTAGAATCAGCAATAGCCCGCCGCGACAGCGTTGGTGCCCATTACAGGGAGGACTAAGTTTGAACAAGTTCAAACTTGCCATTGTTTCAAGTGCGCTTTGCTCGCCCTGCGGGCAACCGCAAAACATGCACATTATGACCATTCCTTATGGTCATCTTATGACACGAAAGGAACGGTCATAAAACATGAACTACATCGGACTTGACGAGCTTCTGTTATCCGCACTTAAAGAAGATGTGGGTACGGGGGATATAACAACCAACTGCTGCGTGCCGGAGGAAAACACCTCCCGTGGTCAGTTCGTCGCAAAGGAGGATTTCGTTCTCTGCGGAATTGGTATTGCCCAACGCGTTTTTGCTCTGGTTGACGGAAGCGTTCGCTTTTTTGCTGAAAAGAAGGACGGGGACGCTGTGAAAAAAGGCGAAGTCATTGCTCGTGTTGAAGGAGCTTCCCGCAGCATCCTCACGGGAGAGCGCGTTGCCCTTAACTTTATGCAGAGATTATCGGGCACAGCCACTGCAACGGCGAAGGCGGTTGCTCAGGTTGTGGGCACCGATACGAAAATTGTTGACACTCGTAAAGCCACCCCCGGGCTTCGCACTCTGGAAAAATACGCGGTGCGCGTTGGCGGAGGGCACAACCACCGCTTTAATCTGGCGGATGGAGTGCTTATCAAAGATAACCACATATCAGCTGCAGGAGGCATTGCTAAGGCCGTTAGCGCGGCTAGAAATGCCGTGCCCCATGTCATGAAGATTGAAGTCGAAACCGAAACGCTGGAACAAGTACAGCAGGCTCTTGATGCAGGTGCTGACATTATCATGCTTGATAATATGACTAACGAGGCCATGACGGAGGCAGTTAAGCGCATCGCCGGAAGGGCGATTACCGAGGCTTCAGGAAATATGGGAGAAAAAGACCTTTTTCAGGTCGCAAAAACAGGAGTTGACTTTATTTCCGTTGGCGCTTTGACCCATAGCGTTAAAGCGGCTGACATCAGCTTAAAATTTGTATAGATTAATTTTTCCATAATAATACCCCCATGATGCAGTTCTATTTTTCTACATCAGGAGGTATTTTTGTCTATGTTCTGTTTTTCAGATTCGGTGCGCATTAGGAAGAGCTTCTCTGTGCCCCGAACGAGTATAATTATATCATAAAAGTTCAAAGAACTCCAGAAGTTTATACTAAAAACCCGGAGAGAAAATGAATTTCTACTTCGCACACAAAGTACGGCGGTTAGACTTGTCTAATATGTAAATTTAGTGAAAACAAACCAAGGAAACGTTGTTTTCCATAACATACATGGTATAATAAAAACATAGGAGGGGGACGGGTTTCCCCGAGAAAAGCCCTGACCCCGCTAATAGCCGAAAAGGAGTTGGGTAATATGAAGTTTACAATAACCGAAAAGAAAATTCAGGTAAGCGACGAGATCAAGCAATACGCCGAGAAGAAAATCGGAAAAATTGATCGCTTCTTCAAAGGAGACGCCGAGGCCTTTATAACTTTTGGCTCCGAGAGGGGCCGCTACAATGCAGAGGTGACCATTGAAAATAACGGCACATTTTACAGAGTGAGCGAGAGCACCAATGATATGCACGCCTCCATAGACTCTGCCGTGGCTGCAATTGAGAGGCAAATTCGCAAAAATAAAACAAGACTTGAAAAGCGTCTTCGTGAAGGCGCATTCGATAAAGAACCGGAGGCCTACATCCCAGAGCCGGAAGAAAAAGAATTCGATGTTGTGCGTACCAAGTACTTCTTCTTTAGACCCATGGCAGTTGAAGAGGCAATTCTCCAGATGAACCTGCTGGAGCACGAGTTCTATGCCTTTAGAAACAGCGATGAGAACGACGCATATTGTGTGGTTTACCGCAGAAATAACGGCGGTTACGGTCTCATATGTGACGAAACGTAATTATAGTAAACAAAAATGGAGCAGCAAATTGCTGCTCCATTTTTTTTGAACTGTTTTATTCCTGTGTGGGAGTGTAATCAATAAAGCAATATGTAAAGGTGGCAAGGGCAACAAGCTTGCCCCTGTCGTCTGTGACTGAGCATTCGACTACCGATATTTTTTTCCCTGTCTTTATTGGTTTGGCAACAGCACTCAGATAACTCCCCATAGCGGGACGAAGGAAGTTTATGTTGCCGTTTGAGGTCACGCATTCCCTATCGTCATAGTCTGCGGCGTACCCCGAGGCAACGTCCGCAAGAGCGAAAACAAGTCCGCCGTGGGCAATGCCCTGAGCGTTGTTGCTCTCGGGATTTAGCTCCGCGCGGCATTCCGCATAACCATTGCTTATTTTTACTATTTTGATGCCGTTGTGAAAGTTAAAGTCCTTCACATCGTTCATATAGTCAATCATTTTGCTGTTGAACTCGCTCATGCGGTCTCCTCCAATAAAATACAATGAGTGGTAGAATGTACCTGTGGGTTATTCTACCACTCATCTTAGAACAAATAAAGGGCTAAACCTCTTTTTTCAGCAGAATTTTCCCGTCTTCTACAACTGCGTCTGCAATGTCCCCGGGTTTCAGGCTGCCGTCAAGAGTTTTTTCGGCTGCTGCATCCTCAATAGCTGACTGGATCACACGGCGCAGAGGACGCGCTCCGTAGACCGGATCAAAGCCCTGCTCTGCCAGCTTGTCAAGAGCCTCGTCAGACACATGAAGCGTGATCCCAAGAGCCAGCAGACGCCCGCTGACAACCTCCAGCATTTTGCCTGCGATCTCTTTGATGTTTTCCCGGCTGAGCTGGTGGAAAACGATAATATCGTCAATACGGTTAAGAAATTCCGGGCGAAACACAGTTTTGAGTTCTTTCATAACCAGCTCGCGGATCTGTTCAACGGTTTTGATGCCGCCGTTTTTGTCATCACTGGCGGAGAATCCCAAAGCCGCACGTTTTTCAGTGATATTCTTTGCTCCGATATTGGAGGTCATGACGATAATGGTGTTTTTAAAGTCAACCTTGCGGCCTTGAGCGTCGGTCAGAAGACCGTCGTCCATGACCTGGAGCATAATGTTGAAAACATCTTCGTGAGCCTTCTCTATCTCGTCAAAGAGGATTACACAATAAGGCTTTCTGCGCACCTTCTCAGTGAGCTGGCCGCCCTCATCGTAACCGACATATCCTGGAGGAGAGCCAATCAGCTTTGAGACCGTGTGCTTTTCCATATACTCGGACATATCAACACGAATCATTGCGCTTTCGTCGCCGAAAACTGCCTCGGCAAGAGCCTTGCAAAGCTCGGTTTTACCAACTCCCGTTGGTCCCATAAACAGGAAGCTGCCGATGGGACGCTTGGGGTCTTTAAGACCCACTCTGCCCCGGCGGATTGCTCTGGCAACAGCGGATACAGCCTCGTTCTGACCGATTACACGGTTGTGGAGAATCTGCTCCATGTTGAGCAGACGCTGACTTTCAGACTGGGTGAGACTGGTCACGGGGACTCCCGTCCAGCCGGAGACTACCTCGGCAATATCCTCGGCAGTAACGCACTTCTGGTTAGAAATACGCTTGTCTTCCCATTTTTTACGTTCGACTTCCATCTGCGTGCGCTGCTCACGCTCTTTATCCCGAATTCTGGCTGCCTCTTCAAAGTTCTGGGCTTTTATTGCCGCGTCCTTCTCGGCTGATAGAGCGTCAATGCGCTGCTCAATCGCCTTCAAATCAGGGGGCGCTGTGAGGGTTTTCATTCGAACTCTGGAGGCGGCTTCGTCCATGAGGTCAATGGCCTTGTCAGGCAGAAAACGGTCGTTAATATAACGTCCGCTCATGGTAACGGCAGCGTTGATAGCCTCGTCTGTGATCTTTAGCTTGTGGTGGGCTTCGTACTTATCCCGCAGACCCGTAATAATAGCGACGCACTCTTCCTCGGTGGGCTCATTTACGGTAACAGGCTGGAAACGCCTCTCCAAGGCGGCGTCCTTTTCAATGTATTTGCGGTATTCGTTCAGGGTGGTCGCGCCGATTATCTGAATCTCGCCCCTGCCCAGAACGGGCTTAATAATGTTTGCCGCGTCAATGGCGCCCTCGGCAGCGCCGGCGCCGATTATGGTGTGCAGCTCGTCAATAAACAGAATAACGTCTCCGGCACGCTGGGTTTCTTTAATTGCAGCCTTTATGCGCTCTTCAAAGTCACCCCGGTATTTTGTACCGGCCAGCATACTGGTGAGGTCCAGTGAGACGATGCGCTTGTTGCGCAAATCCTCCGGTACATCACCGGCAACGATCATCTGCGCCAGACCCTCAGCTATGGCTGTTTTGCCAACGCCCGGTTCACCGATAAGCACAGGGTTATTCTTTGTGCGTCGGGAGAGGATTTGGATTACCCGGGCAACCTCCTTGCTCCTGCCGATAACAGGGTCAAGCTGACCGTCAGACGCCATAGAGGTAAGGTCGCGGCTGTACTGGTCAAGAGTTTTCGTATCACTGCGTTTCCCGGTACGAGGGAATACCGTCCCAATGGATTGCTGCGGCTGGGGAGCTGAGGCGGATTGACGGTAGTCATTGCTGTCGAACAGAGCCATAACGTCGGTATAGATCTTGTTGATGTCCACACCGGTGGAAGTGATGAGCTTTGCTCCGGCAGATTCCGGCTCTCGGAGAATGCCCATGAGCAGATGCTCAGTTCCGATATAGTTGTGACCCAGACGGTTGGCGTCAATAATTGCCAGCTCTATTACGCGCTTTGCTCCGGGAGTCAAACCCTGGGGAGGGATAGAGGGCGCACCACGGCCCATGAATTTTTCCAAGAGCTCTGTGAGCAGGGCTTCGTCTAAACCGTTGTCCCGAAGGACCTTTGCGCCCAGACCTTCGCCCTCGGCTGCTATGCCCAGCAGGACGTGTTCAGTGCCAACATAGCTGTGGCCCGATTTTTGCGCAACTGACTGCGCCTTAGAAAGAGCAAGTCTGGCTCTTTCGGTGAATCTGTCTTGGTTTCTCATATGCATACCTCCTTTGAGGAAATTTAATAAAGATGAAGAGAGTAGAAACGGTTCGCTTAGGGCGAGGGAATTGCTGTCAATGCCCTCGCCCTTAGGCTAGTTTGGTAGATAATTGGATTATTTCTCCATATCCTTGATTTTATCCCTCAATTCAATGGCTTTTTCATAATCCTCTGCACGCACTGCGTTGCGAAGCTGATGTTTAAGCGCAATGAGTTCACGTCTTGAACGGATCGTCTCACCCGCATCCTCAGGAATATTATCCGTTTTTTCCTGCACGGCTTCTGTCGAAGCCTCGGACTCCTGCTCCTTTAGAGCAAATCTTGGCATGGTTAGAGTTGGTGAAAGCATTCTGCCGCCAAACATACCGCCAAAGGGTGTGCGGAAAAACTCACTGAGTACTGAGCCGAAGGGCGCGCTCATAAGGCTCTCAAACATAGGTTCGGTGTTAAAACTGAAGATATTGTCCAGACCCTGCTCCTTTGCACAGTCGGCGCAAAGATGATATTCAGTCTTCTCGCCATTTATAACGGACTGGTAATGGAAGGTTGCTTCCTTTTCACATTTTTCGCATTTCATAATAAATTCCTCCTTGAGATTTTGATTAGGTTTATTCGTTGAGCGCGCATATGAGCATCTGCTTAAATATTGACGCGCGAACAATGTCTCTGTGTTCGGGTGAGATAGG
>CAZHCB010000023.1:0-7189 GCA_964530935.1 uncultured Oscillospiraceae bacterium | reverse complement strand
TGCTCCGGAGAGAAGCGGGTGGAGATCACATAGTTTATCTGACTGGGTACACAGTCAAAGCGTTCCGCCAGACTTATGCGCTGCAATTCCGCAATGCCTCCGGCATCATCAAGAACGTCCTGTATAAAGCTTGCTATCAAATCACTTGTTGCCATTCTGTTTTCCAGCTCCTTCTTTGACTATCTCTGACCTTTATTTATATAATAGTCAGGAAAGGTCAAGAATGCAAATCCAATTTTGACCAATCCTGACCAAAGAGAAGCTCTTGTGTTGAAACAATTACATGATTGCTCAAAATATCTTTGTTTTTCTTTGATTCTCTTAGAATTGCGTATTTTGTTGAAAAGATTGATAAATTTCTTGCAATCAATGTACAATGTGTTATAATGCTTTCGAGAGATTCTAAACAAGGAGGGTACTTACATGGCTTTTGTTATCACCAGTGATTGCATCGCTTGCGGCGCATGCGCAGATTCTTGCCCCGCCGGCGCCATCCATATGGGCGACGATCATTATGAGATCGATCAGGACGCATGCCTGCAGTGCGGCGCTTGCGTTGACAATTGCCCCACCGGCGCAATTATCGAGAAATAAGACGTGCGTTTTCAAAAAGCCTGCTGTGTATTTCAGCAGGCTTTTTGGCTATTTGCAGAAAAGGCGAAAAACAAAAAAGGTAATTATATGACAGGGTTTGACGAGCTTTGGCGGGGCGGTCCTCGCTTTAAGCAAGAGAAGGATAGCTTTCGCTTATCTACAGATTCGGTACTGCTGGCCGATTTTGTTAATATTAAGATGAATAGCCGGTGTCTGGATTTGGGCAGCGGCGGGGGAGTGCTATGCGTTTTATTGGCGGTAAAGGCGGAAAACGCCCAAATAACCGGCATTGAAATTCAGCCGGAATTTGCCCGCCTTTCTCGGGAAAACCTGTTTGAAAATAAATTTGACGACAGAGTAAAGATAATAACCGCCGATCTTCGGGAACACAGAAATCTGCTGCCGGCGGAGGGATTTGACCTTGTGGTGTCAAACCCGCCGTACTTTGCTCAGAACTCCGGTTATAGTGCGCCTGGTGAGAGCCGAAGGACCGCTCGGGAAGAATCTGAGTGCACCTTAGATGACATTTGCGCCGCGGCAAAGTATTCCCTGCGCTGGGGGGGCAGTTTCTTTCTTGTGCATCGTCCCGAGAGGCTTTCGGAGATTTTCTGTGCTATGACAAACAGCGGTATTGAACCAAAACGTTTGCGGATGGTGTGCCATAAAGCCGACCGCGCGCCCAATCTGGTTTTGATCGAAGGCAGACGCGGCGGAAGTCCCGGGCTTACTATAGAGTCCGTGCTTGTTTTGGAAAATGAGGACGGCAGTGACAGTCTTGAGGTGCAGCGTATTTACAGGCGGGGAGAATACTCGCCGAAGGCAGGAGAGGAAAAATGAGTGGAACACTATATTTAGTCGCAACGCCCATCGGTAATTTGGGAGACTTTTCCCCCAGAGCAGCGGAGATCCTTCAAGGGGTAGATTTCATTGCTGCTGAGGACACAAGAGTCACCATTAAACTGCTCAACCACTTTGGAATAAAAAAACCGCTCATCAGTTATTTTGAGCATAACCGCCAGCAAAGCGGGGAAAGAATTGTTCGCCGTCTGCTGGATGGCGAAAACGTGGCCTTAGTTTCCGATGCCGGTATGCCCGCTATCAGTGACCCGGGTGAGGATATGGTTCGCCTTTGCGCAAAGGAGAACATTTCCGTGGTAGTTGTTCCCGGAGCCTGCGCTGTTGTTTCGGCTCTCGCCGTCAGCGGTTTATCAACGCAGAGATTTACCTTTGAGGGCTTTTTGAACACCTCGAACAAAGCTCGGGGGGAACATTTGGACAGTCTACGCGATGAGATAAGGACAATGGTTTTTTACGAAGCGCCCCACAAGCTCGTGGGTACATTGGGAGATTTAAAGGCAAGCTTCGGGGGAGAGCGTAAAATAAGCCTCTGCAGGGAGCTCACAAAGCTCCACGAGGAGACTATTCGTACTACTATTGACGGGGCCTTGCAGTATTATGAAACCACTGCTCCAAAGGGTGAATTTGTGCTGGTTGTTGAGGGAAAACCGATCTCCGACGAGCCGGAGATGACTCTTGTTCAGGCGCTGGAACGGCTTGAATTTTACAGAGCGGAAGGTAAGTCTGTAAAACAGTCGGCAAAGCTTGCCGCGGAGGACTCCGGCTTTTCCAAGAACGAGCTTTATAATCTGGCGGTGAAAGAATAATATCTATGTTACCCTTGACAAGCGGGTAGCTTTTGAAGTAAAATACAGAAAAAGAATAGCGAATAGGGGAGCTCGTGGAGCGGGCTGAGAGGAAGTAATCTAACTTTGACCCTTGAACCTGATTTGGGTAATGCCAACGTAGGAAAAATATTTTGCAATAGTTGCGACAGAACCTACATGGTTCTGTCGCATTTTTTATGGAGATGACATGGAAAAAACACAAAAAATCAGCGCATTCTCACACTCGCTTATTTGGTTTGGCGCAGCGGTATCCATTGCGGAGATCCTTACAGGAACATTCTTCGCGCCCCTTGGTTTTGCAAAGGGCATGGCAGCGATTGTAATCGGGCATATCATCGGCGGATTGCTCATGTATTTTGCGGGGCTCATTGGTGCAAACACCGGAAAAAGCTCCATGGAAACAGTTAAGCTTTCCTTCGGGGAGAAGGGCTCATTGCTCTTTTCCGGGCTGAATGTGCTGCAACTGGTGGGCTGGACAGCCATAATGATCATCAGCGGAGCGGCTGCGGCGCAATCCTTGGCGGATATTGGCGGTCAGTGGCTTTGGAGTATCATTATCGGCGTTTTGGTTATTGCCTGGGTGCTTGTGGGAATAAAAAATCTGGACAAGCTCAATATAATTGCCATTCTGGCTCTTCTCGTGCTCACGTTTATTCTCAGTCTGACGGTGTTCCGTGGAGATGGCAGCTTGGTGCAGGGGAATAGTCTGTCCTTTGGAGCAGCGGTGGAGCTGTCTGTTGCAATGCCTCTTTCCTGGCTGCCCCTGGTGTCGGATTACACACGGTATGCAAAGGAAAAACGCAAGGTCACCTTTGCGGGAGTGGGGGTTTACGGACTGACCAGCTGCTGGATGTATGCAATTGGACTGGGAGCGGCTTACTTCACAGGGGAGAGTGATATTTCCCTGATTCTGCTGAAGGCGGGGCTAGGCGTTGCGGGGCTTATAGTAGTTATTTTCTCGACAGTAACAACTACGTTTTTGGACGTGTTCTCAGCCGGAGTGAGTATGGTCTCCGTATCAAAAAAGGTTAGTGAAAAGTGGGCGGGAGTTGCCGTTGGAGTTCTGGGAACAGTACTTGCAATCTTTGCGCCCATGGAGCGCTTCGAGGAATTTTTGTACCTCATCGGCTCTGTTTTTGCGCCTATGGTGGCAATACTGATAACAGATCACTTCATTTTGAAAAAAGACTGTTCGCAAGAATCGGTTTCAGTGCAAAATCTGGTACTCTGGGCAGTGGGATTCGCTATTTATCGGCTATTTATGGGTATCGATATCCCCCTTGGCAGTACCGCTCCGGTAATGGTTATTATTTCAGTTTTGGATATTGTAATTAACAAGATATTTGGAGGAAAGAAAGATGCTGGGTAAGTATTTGGATAGCCTTAGAGAAAAAGGCGCGCTCATACACAACATTACAAATTACGTTACAGTCAACGACTGCGCGAACATATTGATCGCCTGCGGAGGCGCACCGATAATGTCCGATGATATTGGCGAGGTTCAGGAGATAACGGGCATTTGCGGGGGGCTTAACATCAACATTGGCACGCTTAATGACCGCACAATTCCGGCAATGCATCTGGCGGGGAAAAAGGCGAATGAGCTTGGGCATCCCGTGCTGCTGGACCCGGTGGGAGCGGGAGCTTCCTCGCTGCGCACAGATACGGCGAAAGCACTGCTACATGAACTTAAGTTGACCGTTATCAGGGGGAATATCTCGGAAATAAAAGCCCTTGCTACAGGCGAGGGCGGGGCAAAGGGCGTTGATGCCGATGATGCCGATGCGGTAACTTCCGATAATCTTGACGGTGTTATTACGTTTGCGAAGAATTTCGCTAAGCGTACCGGCGCTGTGGTTGCCATCACCGGAGCAACGGACATCGTTGCTGATTCCGATAAAGCGTTTGTTATTTCAAACGGCTGCCCTATGATGGCGCAGATTACCGGAAGCGGCTGTATGCTCTCTGCAATGGCTGCGGCGTTTGTAACGGCAAACCCTGAAAACGTTCTTGAGGCAACGGCGGCGGCGGTTTGCGCCATGGGTTTGTGCGGCGAGCGAGCCTTAGAAATTACTAAGCGCAATGGCCAGGGCAACTCCAGTTTTAGAAATCATCTGATTGACGAAGTTTTTAAGCTGGACGGAATTGGTTTAAACAGTGGAGCAAGATATGAAGTGCGATAGAAAAGCTCTGCTGCTATATGCGGTTACTGACCGGACATGGCTCAAGGAAAAGAGCCTCTATGAAGCGGTTGAAGCGGCGCTCCAAGGCGGCGCAACGATGCTTCAGCTTCGGGAAAAGCACATGCAGGTTGATGAGTTTCTGGCGGAGGCATTAAAGCTGAAAGAGCTTTGTGAAAAATACGGCGTGCCTCTTATTATTAATGACAATGTGGAGATTGCCGCCGCCTGCAGCGCGGATGGAGCACACGTTGGGCAGAGCGATCTGGATGCGGGCAGTGCCCGAGAAACGTTGGGAGACGGAAGGCTTATCGGCGTTTCCGTACAAACGGTTGAGCAAGCAATTCTGGCGGAGAAGAGCGGGGCGGATTATCTTGGAGTGGGTGCGGTTTTCAGCACCGCAACTAAGGCAGATGCCGATGATGTAAGCCTTGAAACGCTTAGAAGTATTTGCCGGGCGGTTGCCATCCCCGTAGTGGCAATTGGCGGAATTACAGCAGAGAATATGGAGCTGCTCAGCAGCTCGGGGATAGCCGGAGCTGCGGTTGTTTCGGCGATTTTTGCCGCAGAGGATATTGCGTCTGCAGCGAAAAGCTTGCGTGAGCTTGCCGAAAAATGTTTCGGATGAACGGGAAGGGAACATTTTCATGAAAAAGGTACTGACAATAGCCGGCTCGGATTGTAGTGGCGGCGCCGGCATTCAAGCAGATATAAAAACAATAACCGTGCATAAAATGTACGCCATGAGCGCAATAACCGCATTGACCGCCCAGAACACAACCGGCGTTTACGGCATTTTGGATGCGGGCGCAGACTTTGTTGCCAAACAACTTGATTGTATCTTTGAGGACATTCGCCCCGATGCGGTCAAAGTCGGAATGGTGTCGGCGACAGATATCATTGACACTATCGCCGCAAAGCTTGCGCAGTATGGAGCTCCGGACGTTGTTGTTGACCCTGTTATGATTTCCACCAGCGGCAGCAGGCTGCTCTGTGATGATGCTATGGACGCGCTGGTGAACCGTCTTTTGCCTATGGCGAGGGTTATTACGCCCAACATTCCCGAAGCTTCCGCCCTGTGCGGCTTTGAAATAAAGTCGGAGGCTGATATGGAAAAGGCTGCCCAGTGGCTGGAAAAGGCAACCGGGACTGCTGTGCTGATTAAGGGCGGGCATCTTGAAGACTGCGCAGATGATCTTCTTATAGAGGGCGGAGCGTTAACCTGGCTGAGGGGTGAACGTGTTGAAAACCCCAACACCCACGGCACGGGCTGTACTCTTTCGTCTGCTATTGCCTGTAACCTTGCAGACGGGTATTCTCTGGCAGAGAGTGTTTTGCGGGCGAAAGACTATGTTACGGGAGCTTTGAAGGCGGGGCTGAATCTGGGGAAAGGCTCAGGACCCTTGGAGCACACTTACAATATGAAATAATATATTACGGGGGCTTGAAATTGCGCGGTTTATATCGTATAATACCTACGTTGCATTTTTCGTAACCCCCAATATGCCGGTGTGATGGAATTGGCAGACGTGCTGGACTCAAAATCCAGTGGTAGCGATACCGTACCGGTTCGACCCCGGTCACCGGCACCAAAAAGAGGCTGTTCATTTTTGCATAAGACCATAAAAAACGTACAGTGACAAAAAGGGCCTCCTGTTGTAGGATAACTACGACAGGAGGCTTTGCTATGCACCGAGAGAAAGGAACGCCTAATACGCCCCAAATCATTATAGAGGAGATTATTCGAAAACACGCGGAAGGAAAGTCAGTACACGAGTTGCTACTCCACAGTGACCAAGGATTTCAGTATACCTCAGGGGCATACAATAACCCGACTAAATCATACGGCATAACTCCATCCATCTTTAGGAGCCCTTTTTGTAATGTCCGACAATATTGGTCCGGTCCATTTCGGCTCTCTTGTTATGTTTTTGAAGATTTCGTTGCATGCTAATAATAAAATTTCTAAGCGTTGAGTTTGCATAGATGATGGCGATAAAAAAACAGCGTTGTTGAGGCTCTTATACAAAGGGCAGAAGGTCTGTGAATTATAGCGATGGCACGAGCTGCTTGCCCTATTTCTTCGCAAAAGTAGTATTGTCGGTTACTCAAAAAATGCTTGTAATGGAAGAAAAATGATGATATACTCGATAAAAGTTATTCGTAACAACTTTTATCAAGCGAGGATGCGTTTTTATGACCAAACCGAAGTACCTAACTTTAGCGGATGAGTTAAGACAGGACATTCTTGACGGGAAATATAGCAAAGACTCAAGATTTCCAAGTGATAACGAACTTATTAAACAAACCGGCCTGAGCAGACAAACCGTTAGACAAGCTATTGCTCTACTTGAGAAAGATTTATTAGTTAATCGCATAAGAGGCAGCGGCACCTATGTTGCTCAAGGAGAGCAGAGACAAAAAACATATAATGTCGCGGTGCTTACAACCTATATCGGAGAATACATTTTCCCGGATATCCTAAGAGGAATACATCAGGTTTTAACTGAAAACGGATACACTCCCATGCTTTCCGCAACGAGAAATAGAGTTGATAATGAACGTCAGATATTAACGGAATTACTAAACAAACCCATTGACGGGATGATCATTGAGGGCACCAAAACAGCATTGCCAAATCCCAATATCGATCTATATAACAAGGTTACTGCCGCCGGTATACCCGCTGTATTTATTAATGGATACTATCCCGATCTCCAAAAACCTGTT
>CAZHCB010000022.1:0-18433 GCA_964530935.1 uncultured Oscillospiraceae bacterium | reverse complement strand
TTTCGCCCACTTGGACGATAGGACGCTGGTTGATGCAGGTGCCCTGGTTGCTTCTGGCGAACTTAACAAGCTTATAATCCTTAATTTCGCCGGAATCGTATTTAATAGTAATGTTAGTTCCGGAAACCCGGGTAACAAGGCCGTCACCCGCAGCACAGATAACAACCTTGGAGTCAACGGCGCACTTGTGCTCAATACCGGTTGCAACGATGGGCTGCTCTGTTGTCATAAGGGGAACTGCCTGACGCTGCATGTTCGCGCCCATCAGCGCACGGTTAGCATCGTCGTTTTCAAGGAAGGGAATCATCGCCGTTGCGATGGAAATCATCATGCGGGGAGAAACGTCGATATAGTCAACACGGTCACGGTCAACTTCAATAATCTCGTCTCTGTGGCGGCAGGTAATACGCTCGTTGAGCAGGCAGTTGTTCTCGTCAATAGGCTCTGTAGCCTGAGCAACAATAAACTGGTCTTCAAGGTCTGCCGTCAGATAGTCGATCTGCTCGGTGAGCCGGTGTGTCTCCTTCTCCACCTTGCGGTAAGGCGCAATAAGGAAGCCATACTCGTTTACACGGGCAAAGCTTGCAAGATATGATATAAGTCCGATGTTAGGACCTTCAGGAGTTTCGATTGGGCACATACGGCCGTAGTGGCTGTAGTGAACGTCACGGACGTCAAAGCTGGCGCGCTCACGGGAAAGACCGCCCGGTCCGAGAGCGGACATACGGCGCTTGTGAGTGAGCTCTGCCAAGGGGTTTGTCTGATCCATGAACTGAGACAGCGGGCTGCTGCCGAAAAATTCCTTGATCGCAGCTGTGACAGGACGGATGTTGATAAGGCTCTGGGGTGTTACAATGTCCAGATCCTGCAGAGTCATACGCTCACGGATAACGCGCTCCATGCGGCTAAAGCCAATGCGGAACTGGTTCTGCAAAAGCTCACCCACGCAGCGGATACGACGGTTGCCGAGATGGTCAATATCGTCAGGCTCACCCACGTTGTGGGGAAGTCCCAGAAGATAGTTAACAGATGCGAAAATGTCGTCAACAATAATGTGCTTCGGAATCAACTCATCAATGTTGGCAACAATAGCGTCCTTGAGCTCGTCTGCCTTGAATTCATCCAGCAAACGGCGCAGGATAATAAAGCGGACCTTTTCCTTGATGCCCAATTCCTTGGGGTCAAAGTCAACAAAGCCGGCCATATCAACCATGCCGTTGGAGAATATTTTGAATTCCTTGCCGTCAGCGAGAACAACAGCGTCGATAACGCCGCGACGTTCCAGCTCATCCGCCTTTTCACGGGTGATGAGCTCCCCTGCTTCGGCTAGAAGCTCACCGGTCATGGGGTCAGCAATAGGTTGAGCCAGCTGGTGACCGGACAGGCGAGTGTGGATTGACAGCTTCTTGTTGAACTTGTAGCGTCCAACCCTGCTGATATCGTAACGACGCTTGTCGAAGAAAAGGTTTTCAAGCAGAGTAGAGGCACTGTCTACCGTGGGGGGATCGCCGGGACGAAGCTTGCGGTAAATCTCAAGCAGGGATTCTTGTCTTGAAAGGCAAGCGTCCTTATCCAGAGTTGTAAGAATGCGCTCATCGTTACCGAAAACTTCTTTTATCTGCTCGTTGGTAACAACACCGTTTTCAGCACCTGCACAGGAAATCCATGTGTAGGGCTTGTTGGCGTCCTTCTGTCCAACTGCACGCAGAAGCCAGGTGACAGGAATTTTTCTGTTTTTATCGATGCGGGCGTAAAAAACATCGTTAAGGTCAGTTTCGTATTCGAGCCATGCGCCGTGGTAAGGAATGATAGTTGTTCCGCAAATACAAACGCCGGTCTTGTCAGTTTTCTTGTCGTAATAGATTCCGGGGCTGCGCACGATTTGGGAAACGATAACACGCTCTGCGCCGTTGATGATAAATGTCCCGCTTTCAGTCATGAGCGGGAAATCGCCCATGAAGATTTCCTGTTCCTTGATCTCTTCGGTCTCTTTGTTGCGCAGGCGAACGCCGACTTTCAGAGGCGCTGCGTACGTGGCGTCACGCGCCTTGCATTCCTCCTCTGTATATTTAGGCTTTTCATTCATAGAATAATCTACGAAGCTAAGCTTCAGGTTGCCGGAGTAGTCCGAAACAGAGTCAACGTCAGTAAAAACATCTCTGAGACCCTCTTCCAGGAACCACTTGTATGACTCCTTCTGAATCTCCAGCAGATTGGGCATTTCCTGAATTTCCCCTGTGCGGGCATAGCTCTTTCTAAGAGTTCTGCCGTACATTACATCATGAGGCATTGTCCATCACTCCTTGTAATTTATGTTCGAAGGTATATGTTTTGCTCGATACGCCCGGATAAGTTGTTCCCAAATTCAAATGCTTCTTGATATTTGGCTTCATAGCTGTTAGAATGGTAACAGACCATGAGAGTGGGGTATTAGCACCAAACGGTGCATATAGCGAGTCATTATATCATTTTATTTGGCGCATTGTCAATACTATACATGCTTTTTTTGTAAGTTTTTCATAATACGATTGGGCTGTGTAATTTCGAACGGCGGGAATGTATATTCTTAGCCGTTGTTTTTGTTTTGGAGGCTTTTATGGATTTGGGAGCGTTGCTCATTCTTGCCGTTATCCTGATAGCGGCTCTTTATATACCTTGGAAAGAGGGTTTGATGAAAAAGAACCAGTACTTCCTCGTAACCGTCATCGCCCTAGGCCTGGCCTTTGCCCTGCGAGCCAGTTATTTAAACTTCCGCAGCGGCGACTACAACACCTTCTTGGTCAAGTGGGTAGATTTTTACCGGCAGAGCGGCGGCTTCAAGGGACTGGGTACCAGCGTTGGCAACTACAATCTCCCCTATCTGTACGCTCTCTCCCTTTTCTCCTATTCGAGCATAAATGACCTGTACCTTATAAAACTGCTGTCAATAGCCTTTGACGTTGTTCTCGCCTTTGGCATGATGAAACTTGCCGGTGTTTTCACCCGTTCACCTGCCCGCCGCTTAGGCGCATACCTCGTAACTCTGCTGCTTCCCACAGTCATAATCAACAGCGCGAAATGGGGACAGTGCGACAGTATTTACGTTGCTTTCGCTGTGCTGGCGCTTTGGCTTATTTTAACGGACAGGCCAAAGCTCTCCATGGTCATGATGGCGCTGTCTTTTGGCTTCAAGCTACAAGCGATTTTCATCATGCCGGTTTTCTTGGTAATGCTTTTTGCCAAGCGCATAAAAATATGGGATTTCCTTGTTTTCCCCGCCACCTATCTTGTTTTGATTCTGCCCGCCGTTATCGCCGGCAGACCTATTTTAGATGCGTTCACGTTGTACTATGACCAGGCCGGAACTGTGGGCGCCGGACTAAACTACAATTCACCTTCGGTTTTTGCTCTTTTCCACAATATTGAAAACGCCGGCGCCGCCTCGGCAGTTGCCGTTGCCCTTGCATTTTTATTCGTCCTAGCCATCCTTCTTTGGACCTTCTTCCGGCGAAAGAATCTGAACAACGAGTCCCTGCTGTTTGTCTGCCTGCTGTTTGTTGTGGGCATTCCCCTGCTGCTGCCGCACATGCACGACAGGTACTTTTATATGGCAGATGTTTTGATTCTAATGCCTGCGATTATATATCTGGGCTTTGCCCCCCTAACCGTTTTTGTCTCCTTTGCCTCCATTATTTGTTACTACGCTTATTTCAATTTACAATACTTGTTGCCCTTGAAATACGGCACATTTGCCCTGATTGCGGTTCTGATCGTTTTGCTGATTCATACCGCTTCAAGACTGGGCTCAAGGCGTTCAAAAATCCTCAAAAAATAAAGCCTGTTATTTGGCATTTTGTGTTGACAAACCGCTCAATTCTGCTATAATTACTCATGCGCCGCAAATATGCGGCGCAAATATGCGAGAGTGCTGGAACAGGTAGACAGGCACGTTTGAGGGGCGTGTGTCAAACGGCGTGTGGGTTCAAGTCCCATCTCTCGCACCAAATATGCAAAATCCCGCAATCCTAGTGATTGCGGGATTTTTGTTGTATTTTCAAGGGCTGTAGCGATAATATCCAGACCATTACGAATATTTTCTAAATAGTTTGGGCTTCTTTATTGCCGTATCAATACAATCCTTAGATTAAACCATTTACTTCAAGAAATTCTTTTGCGACCACAGCAACATCCTTGCCCTCCACGTCAATCTCATAGTTAAGCCTGGTCATGGTCTCATCGTCAAAAAGCCCGGCTAGCATATTCAAAATATCTTCCAACTCCGGGTGCTTTTCCAGCGTTTCATTCCGAATGATTGGAGCGGCGTAATAGGGTGGGAAAAAGTTTTTATCATCCTCCAGGATTTTGAGATTATATTTTAATATGTTTCCATCGGTGGAAAACACATCGGTGACATCAATATCCCCATTATCCATTGCCTGATATTTCAGGGAAATATTCATTTTCTGTGGGGCGCCCTTGAAGGCCATACCATAGGTGGCAAGCAAGCCGTCGAAACCATCCTCTCGATCAAAAAACTCATGCTCAGCACCAAAAGTCAGATTCGGTGCGATCGCAACCAGATCGCTGACTGTTTCAACTCCGGTTTCCCGATAAATATCATCCGTAACAGCAACCGCATACGTATTGTTAAAGCCCAACGGCATGAGCCATTTTATGTCGAAGCGGCTGTCAAACTCGGCCGCTACTTTATCATACGCCTCGTCCGGGTCGATAATGACGTCCATTGCAAGCTGCGCGGTCAACGCTGTTCCCGTGTACTCTGGGTAAATGTCAATTTGATTGTTTTTGATTGCTTCAAAGTTGACGAATGTGCCGCCCATATTCTGTTTCCGGGTCACCTTCAGATCGGTTTTCGCTTCAATCAGCTGCGCGAATATTTCGCTCAAGAGGATGTTTTCACTGAAATCCTTAGAGCCGATAGTTACGGTATTTACAGACCCACAGCCGCTCAACAAAACAGGAAGTATCAAAGCCGCCGACAGCGCCAGCACTAAAATTCGTTTTTTCATCGTTTTCAAAATAACCATTCCCTTCATTTTTAAGTATTATTATGCCTTTTTGGTCAGACGCTTTTCGATTCTTGACATCCCCAGGTCAAACAAAACAGCCATCAGCATAACCGGTATGGCGCCGCGCATGATTCCGGTGAAATCTTGTGTCTGAATCCCTCGGTAAATGGGGTATCCCAGACCGCCCGCACCGATCAGAACGCCCATAACCGCAATCGAAAGCGAATTGACAACCGACATCTTAATGCCTGAAAACACAAGCGGAAACGCCAGCGGCAACTCTACCTTCAAAAGTCGCTGCATGCGGGACATTCCCATTCCGCGGGCGGCATCCCGGACACTCGGCGAAACCGTGGAAAGCCCAGTGTACGTGTTGCGTACAATTGGCAGCAGCGCATACAGCACGAGTCCTACAATGAGTGTGATATTCCCCAGCCCAAAGATGATCATCAGCAAAGCGAGTAACGCAAGGGATGGAATCGTCTGGAGGGCTTCGGCAAACCAGATGATGATTGGGGCTGCGGTTTGCAACCAATAGGCCATTACCCCGAGTGTAAGTCCCACAATAACGGCAACGGCTGTGGCAATGAGGACAATTATCAGATGCTCCCCAATCAACGGAAGAAGCGTATTCATATTTTTGCTCCTTTCAATCCGCGGGGTGTCAACAGGCGTTCGGCAAGGCCTATAATTCCGCTGAACAGAAATGCAAGGATGGCGGAAGGCAACGCACCGGCCAAAATGTAGTTCGTATTATATGTTGCCAGCCCTGTCCAAATCAAATCCCCTAAACCGCCCGCGCCGATTAATCCGGCAAGCGTTGCCCAGCTGACGATATAGACTGTTGATATCCGTATGCCACTGACAATGGATGCAGTTGCAAGCGGCAGCTGCACACTAAACAGCATCTGCCTTTTTGTCATACCGACACCCTGACCGGCCTCTACAATCCCTGGGTCGACCTCCGTGATACCGGTATAGGTATTACGCAGAATCGGAAGAACCGAATAAATCGCCAGCACTACCAAAGCGGTCGATGTTCCGGTTCCCAGGATAATCAGCGCGATTCCCAGCATCACAAGCCCCGGAATCGTCTGAATGACCCCAACCGCTGTCAGCACCGGTCCGGCAAGCGCTTTGTGGCGGGACAAAAAAATACCGGCCGGTATGGAGATCAGAATTCCCAGCAAAACGGACAACGCCACCAAGTAAATGTGCTGTGTCAGAGCTTTGATGATCTCAGCGCTCTGTTCACTCAAAAAGGTCATAAAGCTCATGACAGCACCTCACCCCACAAGGCTTCACCCATCGCTTTTGCCATGCTGGTTTTTGTCACAATTCCCGCCACGGTTCGATCGGTGTTGAGTACTACGAGGTAGTTCGCGGTGCTGCTTAATAACAGTTCAAACGCTTCTGGCGCGGGCATACGGCGGTCGACTGTTGGAATCTCATCACCGACTAGCTCCCCGATTACGCGCCCTGCTTTTCCCCGCTTGCGGACGGTATCCAGCGTAACCGTACCCATGAACGTGTCGTCCTCATTAAGGACGATAACCGAATCGACCTCGCGCCGGCTCATCCGGTCAATACATTCCAATGTGTACAGAGAGTGTGGGACCTTTAATACCCGCGTCCGCATTAAATCCTCCGCGAAAAGCGTGGGCGACCCATTCTGCCAGTCGGTATGCCGACCCATGAAATCACGGATTAAATCGCTTGCGGGGTTGCCAAGCATTTCCTCCGGTGAAGCCATTTGAACGATTCTTCCTTCGTTCATGAAAACGATGGTATCAGCCAAGCGTAAGGCTTCCTCCATATCATGGGTCACAAATACGACTGTTTTTTTCAACCTTTTTTGTATCTTTTTCACTTCATCCTGTAAAGAATCCCGTGTGATGGGATCTAGTGCACCGAAGGGTTCATCCATAAGCACAATAGGTGGAGAAGCCGCCAGCGCACGGAGCACACCGATACGCTGCTGCTGTCCACCTGAAAGTTCGGACGGATATTTGTGTGCGTTTTCTTCATAGGGCATTCCGACAAGTTCGAGAAGTTCTTTTACAATTCGCGTCCATTCCTCCTTCGGCGTTTTCAAGAGCTTAGGAACCACAGCAATGTTTTGCTCTACCGTCATATTTGGAAACAGGCCGATCTGTTGAATAACGTAGCCAATGGAGCGCCGCAGTTGAACAGGATTCCGGCTGCCGATATTTATACCATCTATATTGATTTCACCGCAATCCGGTTCAATCAAGCGATTGATCATCTTAAGCGTGGTGGTTTTACCACAGCCAGACGGTCCAATCAAAACGACAAACTCTCCATCTCGAATTGAAAAGTTCAGTTCTTTTAAGATTTTATGAGAACCGTAGCTCTTACTCACGTTCTTAAATTCAATCATTCAATCCCTCCTAACAAATTCACAACTCCACACATTTGGGAAGTCGCCACAGTAACAACTTTATTTTATACCGAAAGTTGTCAGTTGTCAAGGAACGGAAAATGCCGCAAACTGTCGAATTACAGTTTGCGGCATTTTTGAGTTTAATTTATCCACACACAAAGGCGTTTACAGCGTCTGTACATGTAATATCCCCGATATATATCAGTGTATCCCCTGCCATGATAGCGGCATAAGGACCGGGTGACAATATGATCTGATCCTGACGTCGAATGGCAATGACCGTAGCTGAGGTCTGATGCCAAAAATGGAGTTCGCCCAGTGTTCGGCCGATAACCGGAGAATCGGCCGGGACATCCGTTTCATAATTCGGAAACGGCGTTGTCTGTGAAAAGCGCTCGTTCACGCTGACAAGCGCTTCCGCAGTTTCCAAAATATTAAGTGAAATTGTCTCCTGTTGTGCAAGCAGGTCTTTTAACTTGCGCCTATACGTGCGCAGTTCGTTGCGTTTACCGAACTTTTTGACATACGCTTCTGCTTTTTCGGTAGAAATAATCACTGACCCGCTGTTTTGTCGAATTTCAACGATGCCCGCATCTTCCAAAAGGCTCATTGCGCGCCGGATCGTTTCGGGAGATACCCCATACTCCGATGCCATGACAGACCGTCCGTATATTTTTGTATTTACCTTTAACTCTCCCCGTGATATCCGCACTGCAATGTCCAATGCAATTTGAGAGTAAACAGGCGCAATGATCATTGAGTCCTTATTCAAATTCCCAACCTCTTTTTCTATTTGATATTTACCTCATTATAATCATTCCATACAAAACTAGCAAGTCTTCTTGTGTGCATCTTTTTGCCTCAAGAATAAGGTTTTTTCGCGGGAAGGTTTGCGGCAGGAGCTCCAAGTTGTCGCGGTAAAGTTATTTTTCTCGTGGCAGCTGGATTGTCTCCTTGATATTTTTTATGGGTGTTTGGTATAGTCTGCTTACTTTGGACTATTCGGGGGCGTCCGTTTACAAAGATACTATGCAGGGACTCTTCACGTTACTCTTATTTATAACTTCTATTTAAAGGCTACCCGATTCGCCGCCAAACATATGATCCAGCGTCTGCAGCTGATCAGAGCGGGTAATGATGACCACTTGATCTCCGGCTCTCAGAACCGTATCTCCGCGAGGGATCTGCAGGTCTGAATCGCGAATAACCGCGGCAACTACACACTCTCTCGGAAGCTCAATATCACGCAATGCTTTTTCCGCCACCGGTGAGTTTGATTCCACCATGCGCTCAACTAAGGAAAACGCGCCTCCGTGCAGCTTTAAGAGCATCATCATATCGCCCATTGACATTTCTTCCGCAACAAGTCGGGCGAGCAGGTCAGCTTGATTCAGCGCTGAATCAACACCCATTACAGGCGTAAACAACCATGCATTTCTGGGGTTGTTTACCCTGCCCACCACGCGGGGCACGCCATATTCAAGACGAGCTAAGGTTGCAATAACCAAATTGGTCTCATCCGCTCCTGTAACCGCTGCAACAACATCCGTGTGGCGTATGTCCGCACTTTCCAGAAGCTTGGGGTCAGTACCGCTGCCCTGAATGATCACATCCTCCGGAAGACTCCTTTTCAGCACCTTAAGGCGTGAATCTTTTGGCTCAATTATTCTTATCTCATGACCGCGTTCAACAAGCAACGAAGCGAGGTATAATCCCACCTGGCCGCCTCCGACAATTATAACCTTCATTGCTCTACCCCCTTCCGCCCTGGAGACCCAGCAGCTTTTTCAGCTGCGCGCTCTCCGAGATTGCAGCGGCTATATACAGAATATCACGCCGCTGAAAAACAGTGCCCGCTGTCGGGAGCAAGGTTTTATTGCCCCGCTCAATGGCCACCACATGTATATCACCCAGAACAGTCATATCATGCACTTTTCTGCCCGCCATCAAAGACGGAACTTCAATTTTTACAAGTTCAACATCCCCGTTGCCAAAGCTGAACACGGCGTCCAAGGGCGAATAAGTCAGAATATCTGTTGCGCGTTTGATGCCCCATGTGGTTGCCGAGAGCGTCTGTATTCCCAGTTGCTTATAAATCTCGGCTTTTTCCCTGTCGTACAGCCGCGCAACAACCTTTGGAACATGATAAATCTCTCTGGCTATACGGGCAATTACAGCATTGGACTCGTCGCTGGAAGTGAAGGCGCCCAACGAATCGGAGCGATCAATTTGGGCTTTAAGCAGAATCTCCTGATCAAAACCAATGCCTTCAATTGTCTCTCCTTTGAAATCCGGTCCTAAGTTGCTAAATGTTGCCGCATCAGAATCAATCACAGTAACGGTATGGCCGGATTTGCTCAAAGCCAGGGCAAGACCGGAGCCGCTGCGTCCGCAGCCTACAATAATTATTCTCATGATTAAATACTCACCCTTTCTACGGTATTTCTCTTAACTGAACGACTTTTTTCCCACTTTCGCATCAACAGCTTGCGTAGCTCATCAATAAACACCATGATAAAAGGAATTAAAATCAAGAACAACCATTCACGCCATCCAAGTGGTGCAGTATTGAAAAGATTGTGCAAAAACGGAAGCGGAAGATATATCAGCAACGCAAGCAGTGAAAATTCTACAAGTATGCCGAGCAAAATCATCTTGTTGCTGAACAGCCCTATTTTGAACACTGAAATGCGTTCTGTGCGGCAGCCGAAGACTGCGCCAACCTGTGCCAGAACAATGGCTGCAAATGTTATTGTTGTTGCTTTCATATAAGCGTCGCCCGAGACGGCAAGCGGATTTGCCGGCCAACCGTTTAAAGCATTGAAGAAGAAGTAAGCTGCTATGCCAAGCGCCGCTTCAAGAAGGCCGTACCATAAAAATGCTTTAAAAATCAGGGCTCTGCTCAACAGAGGCTCCTGTTGAGAGCGCGGAGGAACTTCCATAATCCCTTCTTCGGGCTTTTCTACGCCAAGTCCCATTGCCGGCACCATGTCAGTGCCAAGGTCGATGGCCAATACCTGCATGATAGTAAGAGGCAGCGGAATTGCCCCGCCGGAAAAGAGATACAGAACCATCGGCACAGCGGCCGCCATATTGCTGTTGAAGATATAAATAACAAATTTGCGGATGTTTTTATATACGGTGCGCCCTTCTTCAATTGCGTTTACGATTGAGGCAAAGTTATCATCCGTTAAAATCATGTCGGCAGCTTCCTTGGCAACATCAGTTCCCGATATTCCCATTGCCACACCGATGTCCGCCTTTTTAAGAGCCGGAGAGTCGTTTACTCCGTCTCCGGTAACAGCCACAATGTGCTTGATCTCCTGCAGGGCGCTTACCACCTGGAGCTTTTGTTCAGATGCTACGCGGGCAAAAACGACTTCGTCCTTAAGCGCTTCTTTTAACTCTTCAGGGCTTAGTTTTTCAAGTTCTATACCGGTAATAATTCGCGGTTGTTCTCCCTTGACTATGCCGATTCTCCGGGCAATACTCACGGCAGTTAAGCCATAGTCGCCTGTGATCATAATAATCCTGATACCAGCATTATGGCACTTATGAACAGCTTGCGCAACCTCGGGACGCGGTGGGTCCACCATGGCAATCAGGCCAAGGAAAACGAGCTCCTGCTCCACCAGTTCCGGAGTATAGGCACTCAGACTGGGAGCGGGCCCGTCCTGGGGCATGATGCTTCGCATTGCAACGGCAAGCACCCGCAGACCTCGACGAGCATATTCGTCGTTTGCAGCCATGATGTCTTTACGATCCTGCTCAGTCATATCGGAAACTTTCCCGTCTGTTTTCCAGCCGGTACATAATTCCAAGACTTCGGCAGGGGCACCTTTTGTGTAGGCCACGCGCATTTTCCCACGCGCTTGATGGATAGTGCTCATACGTTTGCGTCCCGAATCAAAGGGCAGCTCCCGCAATCTGGGTATTTGAGCAGCTGCTGCGGTCAGATTGATACCATATTTCTCAGCCAACACAATAAGCGCAGCTTCAGTTGGGTCGCCAAGAACCGTAACGCGGGCCGACTCCCCGCTTGGAGGTACCAGACGGGCATTGCAGCACAGTGCGGCAGCCGTAAGCAGCTCCGTCAGATCCGGTTCCCCGGCAGGGACAATCTTTCCGTCAAGTGTGATATTCCCATCTGCCGAGTTATATCCAACACCGCTGACATCCATGTTTTTGCCGTCACGCCACACGCTGCTGACCGTCATTTCGTTTTGCGTTAGGGTACCCGTTTTATCGGTGCAGATAACCGTTGCACAGCCCAATGTTTCCACTGCAGAAAGACGCTTTATAAGAGCGTTTCGTTTTGCCATGCGCTGTACGCTTATGGCAAGTGACAGTGTAACCGTAGGTAAAAGGCCCTCCGGAACAAAGGCAACAATCATGCCCAGTGCAAAAATAAACGCGGCAACAGGCTCTGTTTTTGCCAGAAACATAGCCAAAAGGAAAAATACAACTCCAATGCTCACGGCGATTGCGGAAACTTTTTTTGTTAAGTTCCCCAACTCTTTTTGCAGTGGGCTAGGTTCTTCCTTAAGACTCTGCGTCAAGCCCGCGATCTTTCCAAATTCGGTCTGCATACCTGTAGAATACACCACCGCCTGCGCAGTACCTGATGAGACAGTGGTTCCGGCAAACACCATATCGGGCTGCTCGGCACGTGTCAAATCGTCCCTGAGAACGGCATCACTACTCTTAAGTACAGGATGTGACTCTCCTGTCAAGGTGGACTGGTTTACACGCAGGTCGTTATCGCTTATAAGACGCGCATCTGCGGAGATGCGGTCGCCTTCTTCCAGAAGCATCAGATCTCCGGGTACCAATTCCTCTGCCAGAAGCTGACGCTCCTGACCATCTCGTATCACACGAACATGGTTCGGCAGCATATTTCTGAGCGCTTCAGTTGCTTTTCCCGCTCGAAATTCCTGCCAAAAGCTGAATACACCATTAATAATGTTGACCATCCAAATTGCAACGGCCAACTCCGGCATTTGGGCGATCAACGCAATCAGTCCGGCACCCCATAAAAGAATTGCCATAAGGTGTGTAAAATTTGAAAGGAATTTCATGAGCAAGGGAGTTCCCTTTTGCTCTTTTAAAACATTTTTTCCATACTTCTCAAGCCGCAGCTTGGCTTCATTATCTGTGAGCCCGCCCGTTCCCGTGTTCAGCGAACTAAACACCTCGTCAAGGGATAATCTGTGGATATCAACACTATCCTTTTGTGGGGAAGACTGGTTTTCTTTACTGTTCATGGCAATCTTCTTACTCTCCTCCTATTGCTAGAAAATACCTAAAACCATCATTAGCATGCGTAGGTTTTTTCCATAATATTCTACCAGCAACGTTGTGAGCAGAGTGTGAGTTATGAGCTTTGCGTGTGAGAATCCTGTGAGAAACTGTTGTTGTATTTAAAATAAGGAAGTATAATAGAAAAAAAGCGCTGTTAGGATCGAAGGTTTATATGGATAAGCAAAAAACAACTAAACAGCGGATCATCGAAGTACTTTTCCAAATCGGGAAAATACTGCTTATTCTGACTGCGGCCTCAATCCTCGGTATCGGGCTGCGTCACTTTGGTCTACATGAAACTAACATAGCTATAATATATCTGCTGGCGGTACTGATTTCCGCCTTACTTATTCCGGGATATTTTTATGGCTGTTTTGTGTCGATACTCTCCGCCTTTGCTTTCAACTTTATTTTCACAGCGCCCTACTATTCTATCACGGCAAACGCGCCGACCTATGTTATTACCTTTGTTATCATGACGATTACTGCCGTGCTGGTTAGCGCGCTCACTTCCCGCTCTAAGCTCAATGAGCTTCGGGCAAAGGAACGCGAAACGGAAACAATGGCTCTCTATTCTCTTTCAAATCGTTTGACCGGCGCTTTCTCGATAAAAGACATTGCCGGCATTGCCGCAGAAACCATAAGCGCCGTTATCTGCAAGCAGGCATGTTGTTTATGCTTTGATGAGAAGGGCGTTCCGGAAAAGACCTTTGTTCAGCAAGTATCCCCTCAAGAACAGGTGTGGCGTGAACTAAGCGCCCCGGAAGCCCTGATGCGGCAAACAGCAAAGATGAGTTCGGGATTTTGCGTGGAGGATGAGTTTTACGACCTGCCGATACAGGGCCGGGAAACAATTCTCGGAACCATTCGCCTACCGCAAAAAAGTGCGGAGTCCCTAAGTAAATCGCAAATCCGTCTTCTGCACTACATAATCGAAAGCATTGCACTGGCAATGGATAGCTTGCAATCATCCTTACAGCGGCAGAATCTCAGGGAGGAAAGCGCCCAAGAGAGGTATCGCAGTAATCTCCTGCGCTCTATATCCCATGATTTACGGACTCCCCTTTCCGGAATACTCGGCTCGACTGAAATGCTCCTGGATCAGACAGGGCAAGATGATATGCGATATTCTTTGATTGAAGGCATCGGAAAAGATGCCGCTTGGCTGTACGCCATGGTAGAGAACATTTTGAATCTCACGAGGCTGCAAGACGGGAAGCTGACGCTGAATAAACAGCCCGAGGCGGTGGAGGAAATCCTTGGCAGCGCCGCTAACCAGATCTCCCGCCGATATCCCCAGCACGAGATATCCATTAATGCGCCGGAGCAGCTTATGCTGGTTCCAATGGACGCAAAGCTGATTATTCAGGTACTTATCAATCTATTGGACAACGCGGCCAAAAGCACCGATCCTCCCGGCGAAATAGCCGTTACAGTCAGTGAGGATTTGCAGCATAACTGCGCTGTGTTTAAGGTGAAAGATAAGGGCTGCGGTATACAAGCTGATGATATGCCGCACCTCTTTGAACTTTTTTACAGCGCAAAGGCGCACTCCTCAGATATACGACTGGGGACGGGACTTGGCCTTGCGATTTGCGACGCCATCATAAGGGCGCACGGCGGAACGATACAGGCGTGCAACCGCACAGACTGTTCGGGTGCGGAGTTTACATTCACACTGCCACTGGAGGTGAGCCGGAATGCACCAGCATAATAACCGCATTCTCATTGTTGAAGATGATAAGCAAATACAGAACTTTATCAGCTATGCGCTGAACAATGCGGGTTTCTCCTGTGTTGCTGCAGAAACCGGAGAAGGAGCGCTAAACTATCTTGTGACAGAGCCCATCGACCTTATGGTTTTAGACCTCGGATTGCCTGATGTTGACGGCACAGAGGTAATACACAATGTGCGGCAATGGTCACAGCTGCCAATTATTGTGGTTTCAGCCAGAGATCAGGATAAGGAGAAGGTAAATGCCTTGGATATGGGGGCAGACGATTATATTACAAAGCCTTTCTCCTCTGCAGAACTGCTGGCTCGGATCCGGGTGGCAATCAGGCACTTAGACCGGCACGGCAGTGATCTTCAGCAAGTCACCCGACAGGTCGGAGACTTGAAGATCGATTTGGAAAAGCACATGGTCTATCTGAAGGAAGCTCAAATCCATTTGACTCCGCTGGAATATAGTCTGCTATCCCTGCTGTTTCGGAACATGGGAAAGGTTTTAACTACCCAATATATTCTGAAAGAGATTTACGGGATTAACTACGGAAGCGACACGCAGGCTTTGCGAGCCCTAATGGCGGGACTTCGGCGGAAAACCGAAGAGAACCCTTCAAATCCACGTTATATAATGACCGAGGTAGGGATCGGATATAGACTTGTGGACGAATAATTGTAAAAACTGTGTCAGTTCCGGTGTAGCGACTTTTTGTTTTATCTTAATGGCCGTTAATTGACGAGATCAAGCAGTCCCCTGGTTGTTATACGTAATTCCGGTATTACCGGAAGTGCCAAAAACGAGAGGGTAACAAAGGGCTCCACGTTATTGGGAACGCCCAGCTCGTGGGCATGTGCAATCATGCGCTTGATAGCCAGTCCAACACATTCCGGGTCTGTATCGCTCATTAGACCCATAATCGGCAGCGGCATAGCCTCCAACACCGTATCTCCTGAAATGGCAACATAGCCTCCCTGCATCCTATGCAGTTCTTCTATTGCCAGCAGCAGGCTTGTATCATTGTCTCCGATTGCAATGAGATTATGAGAATCGTGAGAAACGCTTGTGGCAATTGCACCCTTATGTATATTAAACCCGGACACCGCCGCAACTCCGCAATGGCCTGTTGCCTTGTGACGCTCCACCACAATTGCTTTGTTATAAGCGGAATCTGCTTCAAACACCCCGTTTTTTGCAGGCAACTTAGCCTTAATGTGACGGGTAACAATTTCTCCGCCAATTATCTCGATCACGGATGCCTCGGACCTGTCGTCTGTTTTAATCTGTATATCCTCTATACTAAGGGGCGCTATGTGTACCGTGTTTTTCAGGGACTCAGGACAGGGTCCGGCTTTTATCTTGTGCACAAAATCCTGTTTTCTCCCCTTGCAATATACACTGTGTATATCTATCAGCTCAAGATCATTTAACACAACAATATCAGCCCGATAACCCGGCGCAATAGCGCCTAACTCGCTTAATCCATAGCACACGGCTGTGTTGATGGTTGCCATTTTGATCGCCTTAATTGGAGCTATGCCTAATGCGATGCTCTTTTTAATGTTGTAGCTGATATGCCCTTGCCTTTGGATATCTTCGATATGCTTATCATCCGTGCAGAAGCTAAAGCGTGTGGTATCCATTCCGCTTTTTACAATACCGCCCACGATAGCTTCCAGATTCTTTGAGCCCGAGCCCTCCCGAATCAGCACCTGCATACCGTTACGGACTTCTTGCAAAGCGTAATCATATTCAGTACATTCATGGTCTGTTTTGATTTTTGATAAGGCGTACGCCGCAAGCTGCTTTTCGCTCAGGCGGGGCGCATGACCATCTTTGGGTCTGTTGCTAAACAGCTTGAGCTTCGCTATCATTTCCGGCTCAGCCTCTGTTACGGACCTGTAATCCATAAGCTCCCCAAGCCCCAACACGTTTGGATTGTTCAAGTACTTTTTCATTTGCTCTGCCGTAAAAACGCATCCGTTTTCTTCATGTTGAGCCGCCGGTACGCAGGATGGCAGCATAATGAAGACATTGGCGTCCAGCTCACTTATTTGATCGATAATATAATCGATTCCATCTGTACCCGCGACATTTGCAACTTCATGGGGGTCAACAATAAATGTTGTAGTACCCCAGCCGGATGCGGCCTGTACCAATTCCGAAGGTGTTACCAGAGTGCTTTCAAAATGCAGGTGTGCATCAATAAAGCCGGGAGCTGCGTATTTTCCGCACAAATCAATTTCCTCATCACCGTGGTAGTCACCGACACCCACGATCATGCCGTCATCAATAGCGATATCCTGAATCAGAATTTCTTCCGAAAAAACATTTATGACTTTAGCATTTTTAAGTACGAGACTTGCCCTTTTTCTACCGAGAGCTGCTTCAGCCATTGATTTGTATTTATCATAGTTCATGGTTGTCCTCCAACTATAATACTTTTATCAGATTTTAACAAAACAATGCCGTATTGTCGAGCCATATATCTGTTCAGGCCGACACGCACTGCAAGCTTGAAGCATTGGCTGCAGATCTTTTATATTATTTTGCAAAAACTTATAAATTTTTTATATTATGATGCTATTTTGATACTTGTTTATGTAAAATAAATCTATTAAACTAAGCTTGCAAAAAATTGTCAAAGCTTCGCTTATTAAACGAAAGGGGAGCAAATGGTAATTTCTGAGATCGCACTAATAATCAGCCTCGCTTTAAAGATATTTAGTGCTTATTATTTTATTATTGGAGTTTTCACTTTTGTTCGCTCCAAAAAGCTAAAACAACATGAAGCCTCAACTCGGTTTGCAGTCCTGATACCCGCGCGCAATGAGGCGTGTGTCATAGGTCAGTTGGTTGATAGTTTAAAGAAGCAAAACTACCCCAAAAGCCTTTATGATATTTATGTAGTGGCAAATAACTGTACTGACAATACCAGTCAGATTGCATTGCTGCATGGAGCAGAGGTTTTTGAGTGTTATGGGAATATTACTTGTAAGGGCGATGCTCTAAAGCAATCTTTAGAGTACTTAATATCTCCCGATTTCGGGTATGATGCGTTCTGCGTGTTTGACGCTGATAATGTTGTAGACCTTCAGTATCTGGCTGAAATGAACAATGCATTTGTGTCCGGTGCTCGCATTGCAAAAGGTCGCAATGAAGCCAAGAACCCTTATGACTCATGGATTTCCGGTTGTTATGCTCTTTATTTTCGCATGTCCAATTTGTTTTACAATCGTGCCCGTTCCAATATAGGTTTGTCCGCAAGACTCGTTGGAACAGGGTTTGCGATCCACCGCAGCGTTTTGTATGAACTGGGCGGGTGGAACACGCAAACACTGACAGAGGACGCCGAGTTCTCTGCATCATGCGCAGCAAGAGGGATAAAAATTGTGTGGGTTCCAAATGCCGTTGCATATGACGAAGAGCCCAATTCCCTAAAGAGTTCGATGACACAGCGCAAACGCTGGTGCAGCGGTCTGGTTCAGGTCTCCAAAAGAAAGCTGCCGGCTGTTTTTAAGTCACTGCGTAGTGGCAAGCGTGCTTTGAAACTTGATATGCTGGTTTTTTTGTTAAATCCATTTTTTCTGGCAACTGCTCTTATACCTACAGTTCTAAATATCGTTGCTATAATAATTAAGCAAAAGTCTTGGGATCAAATAATAGCAATTTTGCTCATGCTCGCGGGAGGATATGCGGGGGGATTGCTAATGGCGGTTCTCATAGTAATTCTTACAGGCGGATGGGACAGGCGTATAGCAAAGTCGATTTTTACATATCCCATATTCCTTGCCTCATGGCTGCCACTCCAGATTCTGGCCGTTTTCCATACGACAAAGGTATGGAAACCAATAGAACATGTTAGAAGTGTTTCCCTTGATGATGTTGCGTGACTTTGCAGTTAATTCTTTTGCGGGTCATAATAAAGAACCCCCTCCACACATTTTGGAGGGGGTTCGGTTTGCCGAAAACAGAAATGCACGTTCCGGCATGGT
>CAZHCB010000021.1:0-18678 GCA_964530935.1 uncultured Oscillospiraceae bacterium | reverse complement strand
AATTGATTCACATATGCACGTTTGGTCCTTTGACAGTGTAGATTATTATGAAAACAAACCTTTGTTCACCTACATGCGGGATCTGAAACTGGCCAAGACCTCGCTCATAGCGGCCAATGCGGCCGAAAACGAAAAGGTTCGGGAACTGGTGACCGCGTATCCGGACAAATTCTTCGGAATAGCTCATGTTGATAGAAATAACTTAGAGCAGTCTTTGACAGACCTTGAAAAAGGTGTTGAGCGGGGATACTATAAGGGTATTAAGGTACTCTCTTATGCCGGCGGATTCCATGTAGATGATCAAATCCAAATGAAAATATATAAGCGCTGTCTTGATCTAGACATTCCTGTTCTGTTCCATGTTGGCTGGCACAACGCAGGCTCAATTATGCCGGCGGAAGCTTTAACAGGCGTGAACACGTGCAAGTATTCATGCGTGGGACTTCCTGTGGAATTCGGAACGGTCTTGGAGGAACACCCCAAACTCAAGGTAATATTTGCCCATATGGGCGGAGAACACTACTTTCAGTGCCTTGGTATTGCGCAACGCTTTGAAAATGTGTTCTTAGATACCGCCTGGCTGGAGCACTACGGTTCCCATCAGCTGCCGCAGATAACCCTGCAGCAGTGGGTAGAGCACGTGTGCCGGTATCTGGGTCCGGACAGAGTTCTCTTCGGCGGTGAGTATACTATGCCGGATGATATAGAGATTGCAAATCTGACCGGCGATACAAAAGAGCGCATATTCAGCAAGAATGTAACCAAACTCTACAAGCTTTGATTGGAGAAGATAATATGCCTAAATCCATTATTGAAATGAAAGGAATAAGCAAGGCCTTTCCAGGTGTTCAGGCCTTGAAAGACTGCCATCTGGATATTCTCGAAGGTGAGGTGCATGCTTTGCTCGGTGAAAACGGCGCGGGTAAGTCAACCTTGATGAAGGTGCTGACAGGAATTTATCAGGCCGATGATGGATATGTGAACTTCAACGGAGAGTCGGTTTCAATCAAGTCAGTTCTGGATGCCAGAGCGCTTGGGATAACTATGATCCATCAAGAGCTGAATCTGCTCACCAATCTCACGATTGCTCAAAACATTTTTATAGGAAAAGAAGTAAAGAAAAACGGCATTTTTCTTGATGAAAAAGCAATCAATAAATTATCGGAAGAGCTGTTGGAAAAGGTGAATCTGCACGTAAATCCCAGTACTATGGTATCCGACTTAACCGTGGCGCAGCAGCAGATGGTGGAGATAGCAAAAGCAATCTCCTATAATTCAAAAGTCATTATTATGGACGAGCCCACAGCACCGCTGAGCCCAAGCGAAATTGACAGTTTATTTACCCTCATTCGCGAAATGAAAAATAATGGCATGAGCATAGTTTATATTTCTCATCGCATGGATGAGATAAAGAGAATATGTGACAGGGCTACAATACTTCGAGATGGCGAGTACATTTCAACAGTAAATGTTGAAAGCACAAGCCTTGAAGAGATCGTTTCAATGATGGTCGGACGAAAAATAGCCTATGTACGCAAAGATAGAGACAAGGCAAAAATATCTGATGATGAAGTTTTGCGTGTGGATGGATTATGCTGGGAAAACCGCGTAAAGAACGTCAGCTTTTCATTGCATCGAGGCGAGATCCTCGGATTTGCAGGTCTTATAGGTGCCGGTCGCACCGAGACCGCAAGGACAATCTTCGGCGCAGAATTGCCAGAACACGGCACTGTGTTTGTCAACGGTAAAAAAGCATCAATAAAATCTCCACACGATGCCGTTCGCTGCGGAATAAGCTACTTGTCCGAGGATAGAAAGCAGTTTGGGCTAATCACAGAAATGATGGTCGAGGATAATATTACAATCGCTTCTTTGGATAAACTGAAGAAAAAATTCGGGTTTGTCAATGTAAAAAAATGTCATGACGAAGCCCAAAAGCATTCCGAACTGCTTAAGATAAAAACGCCGTCCATGAGCACTCTTGTAAAGTCTCTTTCCGGAGGTAATCAGCAAAAAATAGTAGTCGCAAAATGGCTGTTAAAAGACACCGATATCCTAATTTTTGACGAACCGACCCGAGGCATTGATATCGGGGCAAAAGACGAGATATGCAATCTGTTGCTGCAGCTTGCCGATATGGGTAAGGCAATCATCATGATCTCGTCTGAAATGCAGGAAATACTGAGGGTTTGCGATAGAGTTCTGGTAATGCACGAAGGCGAAATCACAGGCGAGCTCGATGCCAGCACGGCTACTCAGGAAGAAATACTCAAATTAGCTTCTAAAATATAGGAGGACACAAAAATGAAAAACACTCTTAGAGGTATAAAGAAGTTTCCGATTCAAAGAATGGCAATTATCCTAGGGCTTATCGCAATGATAGTGTTCTTTTCATTCGCTTCCTCCAGCTTCTTTACTCCGTCTAATATCAACAACATTCTTCTTTCAACTATGATTAACGGTGTCTTGGCCTGTGGTGCTATATTTGTCATTGTTACGGGCGGCATTGATGTTTCCATTGGTACCAGCATGTCTCTTATAAGTGTTATGCTCAGCGTATTTATGACATGGTGGGGAATTCCTGCATGGATAAGCATTATTTTAGGTCTCGTGTTTGGCGGGCTAATCGGACTCATGAACGGCATCATGGTCACAAAGATGAAAATAACCCCTTTTATTGCAACACTGGGAATGCAAATGGTTACCGCAGGACTTGCAATCGTTATTACAAACGGAAGCCCGGTCTACTTCACTTCAATCAAAGGGTACCAGAGCATCAGTCTCGGATCTCCCATGGCCACTTGGTTCGCAAAGTTGGGCATCTCCGACTATGCCGTCAATACAGGCGTACTTATTATGTTCGCATTTGCAATTATCTTTGGTATTCTTCTGGCAAAAACCACCTTCGGCAGATATCTGTATGCTATCGGCAATAATCGGGAGGCAACAAGGCTCTCCGGTATAAGAGTTGATCGCTGGGAGCTGTTTGCATATATCGTTGCAGGATGCATGAGCGCAGTTGCCGCAGTTTTAATGACGTCCCGTATGAACACCGCCTATCCCTCGTTGGGCTCCGGCTATGAGATGAACGCCATTGCAGCTTGCGTTATTGGCGGCGCCTCACTTGCAGGCGGCAAGGGATCTATGAAAGGCGCCATACTTGGTGCATTTATCATGAGTATACTAACTAACGGCCTTAGACTTCTGAGTGTTCCAACAGAATGGCAAAAGGTTCTTACCGGAGCAATAATCATCGTTGCCGTCTTCCTGGATATGGCTGGCAAGAAAAAGAATAAGGTCTGATACTATGCACATTATCAAAGTACGCGATTATTCGCAAATGAGCAGTTTAGCTGCACAGCTGTTTCAGGAACAGCTCCAAGAAAAGCCCGGTTCGGCGATATGTTGCCCAACCGGCTCTACCCCCCTTGGAACATATGAGACGCTGTGTGCCAAGCGCGAAGACATAAATATGAGCTCAGCGTATTTCTTTAATATGGACGAATACGCAAGGCTGGACGAGAGCAACAAAAACAGTTTCAATTACTTTCTTGACAGGAATCTATACGAACCGTATAATTTGCGCAAAGAGCAGATCAACAGATTGCAGTATCCGGAAGGAGCGACTGTGGAATTGCTTGAGGCATATGACGCAACAATAAACGAGATCGGCGGCTTTGATTTGCTTATACTCGGCATCGGAGCAGACGGGCACATTGCCTTCAATATGCCTGCTTCTGTCTTCAGCAGCGGAACTCATCTGGAAAAACTAAGTAAACAAACTATTTCTGATAATGCACGCCATTTTAGCCAGGACGAACCCATTCCGGAATATGCAGTTACAATTGGTATGAAAGCTGTTATGTCTGCAAAAAAGATTTTGCTTCTTGTAAGTGGCGCAACTAAAACCGGAGCATTCAAAAAGCTGATTAACTGCAGTGATATTGACCCGCAGTTTCCGGCATCGATTCTTCACTTACATAAAAATGTTACCGTTATTGTTGATTGCGCAGCATACGGCTGCTAAATAACGCTTTTCTGTAATGTGGGAAAGGATATCCGTATATGAGCGAAAAATATGATGTTGTGGCAATTGGAGAGTACCTTATTGACTTTTCTCCAAACGGAGTGGGAAAAATGGGAAATCCAACATATGAGATGAACCCGGGCGGTGCTCCGGTCAACTGTCTTGCCAGCTGTGCTAAACTTGGCGGCAGCAGCGCTGTAATAGGTGCAGTAGGAAATGATTTTTTTGGTGAATACCTAAAAAGAAAAGCTGCTAATGCCGGAGTTGATGTGGCCGGACTTCAGACGGCAGACGTAAGCACTACACTGGTTTTTGTATACATTGATGAGCAGGGCGAACGGGAATTTGCCTTTGTGCGTGAACCGGGCGCAGATACTAGAATAGAAATAGAGAAAATTGATACCACGATTATTGAAAATGCAAATTATCTGCATTTTGGTTCTCTTTCCCTTACGGACGAGCCCGCCCGCTCTGCTACACAATTTGCAGTTGAATATGCCAAAAGTCACGGAATTAAGATTTCTTATGACCCAAATTACAGAGCGCCGCTATGGCACAGCGAAGCTGAGGCGAAGGATCAAATGCTCTGGGGAATCACTCAGGCAGACCTTGTGAAAATGTCTGAAGAGGAACTGGAGCTCCTCACGGGTTTTGGACCGGAGGACCTTGACAAGGGTATAAATACGATACTATCTCTTGGCATAAAAGAACTGTATATAACTGCGGGTAGTCGTGGTGCATATTATGCAGTTTCGGGTCAAACAGGTTTTGTAGACGGTTTTAAGGTTGATGCCGTAGACACCACCGGATGCGGGGACGCATTTACCGGCGCAATTTTATATTTGAATCGGTATGAGCCTGAAATGAGCCTTTTTGATAAAACACGATTTGCAAATGCAGTTGGTGCACTTTGTGCAACAAAATTCGGCGGGATTTGTGCAATGCCGTCGTATCAAGAGGTACAAGAGCTACTGGCAGACAACAGAGCATTCCAATAAACGCTCTGTCTGCAAAAAATAGGCCTTTCGAAGTGAAATTAAACTTGTACCTGCTCGGCTATTGACTTTTATCGCCGTTGTATTTATAATAGCTCCAGATAGAGGTGCATCTGTCATCAGTATCTTGCGTCTTTGGGTCGGCGCCCGAAGCAGGAGAAAGGGACAGTTGCCGAAGTGGACGATTCTTGCCGAAGAAGCGTTCGCTGGCCTGCGCGATAATATTTCGTAGGCTGTCACCTTGGTGGAGCGCTATCGTGCCTGTTCTTAAAAAAGCAGCCATGGTCATCTCCTACGGGTGACCATGGCTTTTTTGTTGCGACAATATTTTGAGAGAGGAAAACGAAAATGAAAATGAAAAGAATTATTGCGCTTGTCCTTGCTGTAATGATGCTTCTGGCTATCACAGCCTGCGGCAGTAAGGACAAAGACCCCGCCGCAAACGGCGGCGACGCGAAAAAGGTTCTGCGCGTTGGTATGGAGTGTACATACCCTCCCTACAACTGGACGCAATCAGATGACTCCAACGGTGCTGTTCCAATTGCCGGAACGAAGGATTACGCCTATGGCTATGACGTTATGTGGGCAATAATCATCGCCGAAGAGCTTGGATATGATTTGGAGATCGTAAAGCTGGACTGGGATTCCCTCATTCCCGCTGTTCAGACCGGTGACATTGACCTTGCTATCGCAGGTCAGTCTATCAAAGCGGATCGTCTGGAAATGGCTGACTTCACAACGCCCTACTACTATGCCACTATCGTAACTCTGGTTAAAAACGACAGCCCCTATGCCAGCGCAACAAGCATCGCTGATTTGGCCGGCGCAACCTGCACCTCACAGATCTCCACCATTTGGTATGAGGATTGCCTGCCTCAGATTCCCGATGCAAAGATTCTTGCCGCTCAGGAGTCCGCTCCGGCAATGCTGGCTGCTCTTGATTCCGGTGCGATTGACCTGGTTGTTACCGACCAGCCCACCGGTCTTGCCGCTCTCGTTGCATATCCCAACTTCAAAATGCTTGACTTTACCGGCACAGCCGGAGAATTCTCGGTTACATCCGAAGAAATCAACATTGGTATTTCTCTTAAAAAGGGCAATGCCGAGCTTCTTGACAAAGTAAATGCAGTCCTCGCAAAATACACTGTGGACGATTTCACAAAAATGATGGATAGCGCCATTGCCAAGCAGCCCTTAAACGCCGAATAACTTATCGGATCACTTCCGGGTGAGACGCAGTCACTTGCGTCTCACCCAGCATTCTTTTCTAAGGAGCGTACAAATGGAATTTATTACTTCATTAGCGGGTGTACTGGAAAAATACGGCCCATCCTATTTGCGCGGCGCAGGCTATACTCTTATTCTTGCGCTTGTGGGAACAGTTCTTGGCTGCATAATCGGGTTTGCAGTCGGCGTTTTGCAGACGATTCCGATCAATTCGAACGACTCAAAGCTTAAACGTTTTTTGCTTACAGTTATGAACGGTCTATTGAGGATATATGTTGAGGTTTTCCGCGGCACACCCATGATTGTTCAGGCGGTTTTCATTTTCTATGGTCTGCGCTATGCAGGCCTCAACATACAGCTATGGCCTGCCGCAATAATCATCGTTTCCATCAATACCGGCGCATACATGGCGGAGACTGTCCGCGGCGGCATACTCTCCATTGACCCCGGGCAGACTGAGGGCTGCAAGTCCATTGGTATGACGCACTTTCAGACCATGCTCTATGTCATCATGCCGCAGACGCTCCGAAACATCATTCCCCAAATCGGCAACAACTTCATAATCAACATTAAGGACACCTCTGTCCTGTCCATAATCAGCTTCCCGGATTTGTTTTATTATCACAAAACAGTTGCCGGAAACACCTACAGATACTTTGAGTCGGCGTGCATCGTTATGGTTATCTACCTGACCATGACGCTTATTTCCTCTTATCTGCTCAGATGGTGGGAACGCAAGCTCGACGGGCCTGACACCTTTGACCTTGCAACAAAAGACACTCTTGCGTATACCACCGGAACTTACAACTACCCGGGAAAAGGCAGTAACTATGATGAGCGCAACCCCGAAGCGCAACAGATTGCAGAGGAAGCGCGACACAGGGAAAAACAGAATAGCAGGGGGGGACGCTGATATGTCAGACAAAACAATACTTGAAGTGAATCACCTCTCCAAATCCTTTGGTAAAAACCTTGTTTTGCGCGACATTGACTTTGCGGTTCGCCCCGGTGATGTCACCTGCGTAATCGGCGCTTCCGGCTCCGGAAAATCTACCCTTCTGCGCTGCATCAACCTGCTTGAAACTCCAAGCAGCGGGGAGATTTTGTTCCACGGGGAAAACATTCTGCGCAAGGGCCTCAAGCCCAATGAATACCGCACCAAGGTAGTTATGGTGTTCCAGAGCTTTAACCTCTTTAACAACATGACGGTACTCGACAACTGCATAGTCGGACCCCAGCATGTCCTAAAGGAGAGCAAGGCCGCCGCTGAGGAAAAGGCGAGATTCTACCTTGAAAAGGTGGGTATGTCCCCCTATGTCAACGCAAAACCCAAGCAGATTTCCGGCGGACAAAAGCAACGCGTCGCCATTGCCCGAGCAATGGCAATGGAGCCGGAGATCCTTCTTTTTGACGAACCGACAAGCGCCCTTGACCCGCAGCTGGTGGGTGAGGTTCTGGAGGTTATGCGCACACTGGCAAACGAAGGCCACACCATGATTATTGTGACCCATGAGATGGCCTTTGCCCGCGACGTTTCCAGCCATGTTGTCTACATGTCCGACGGCGTTATTTGCGAGGAGGGACCTCCCTCTCAGATTTTCGTAAACCCCAAAAAGCAGGAGACAAAGGACTTTTTGGAACGCTTTATTAAAAATTGAAGAATAGAATAAACTATCAGGTGTGTAGTGCAAGTTATGACAGTTTATTGATTTTTTGTTGACGGGGGTTTTTATTTTGGATATTGAGAACGTGCCGGAGCAAATTGTAGAGATTTATAAAAACTATGCCGCCCAGATAGAAGGGATTCGATCCAACTATAAGCAGTATATCAGTCTGTTCGGTTTGGGTAATTCTCCATCAAAACATCCGTGTCACATGGAGTTTCTCAGAAGTTTGGAGCAGGTATCAAAAGAGCTTGTATCTCAATCACTTTCGCCGGAAGCAGCGCAGGCAGCTCTTGCCTACATTTGCTACCCAAGCAAGGAGAGAAATGTCCCCTCTTACGCCGAAATCGTTTACGATACGGCCCACGGTCAGGCCTTGTCTCTTGTGTCTGCCCTGACTCCGGAAAGTGCTGCCCGGATTCTGAATGAATATGAACTCCATTATCCGAAAAAACAACGTCTTCCGAATCAGCAAAAACTTTGTGTTGAGCTTAAGAAGCGAGCCGCCCGTGATTAGGTATTATTTAATCGGACTGATATGGCTTCTTTGGATTTAATCAAACTTAATTTCAGCAAAGGAAAAATGAGCTATGCATGAATTGGGAATAATTTTCAGTATTATAAAGTCCGTTGAGGAGGTAGGGGCGGAAAACGCCCTCACCAAGGTCGAGTCTGTAACGCTGGATATCGGTGAGGTATCCGGCATTGTTCCCATGTTTCTAACTGACTGTTGGAAATGGGCTACAGAAAAATCAGAGCTTTTAAAAGGCTCTGAACTGAAGATCGAGCAAATCGACGCAGTTACCTTCTGCGAGGGTTGTCAGCAGACCTATGCCACCGTACCCCAAGGCAAAATCTGTCCCAATTGCCAAAGCGACAAGACCTATCTTGTAACGGGAAATGAGGTCAGCATCAAGGAGATTGAAGCGCAGTAAATAAGGCGACGTAGAAAACAAAAGAAGCCCTGAAATCATATGATTTCAGGGCTTCTTTATTGATGTAGATAAGCAGCTGGCAAGCGAAGAAAAGACGCTTGCCAGCGGTGTGGCTTAAGCCATTATGAAGCCGCCGCCTGTTTGAATGCACTCGCCGGTAATAAAGCTCGCATCGTCAGAGGCCAGGAAAGAAGCGACGGAAGCGACCTCCGAGGGCTGACCTTTTCTGCCCAGAGGAGTGAGCATAACCGCCATGTCTGCAACGTCCTCGGGCATGGCTCTTGTCATTTCCGTATCGATCATAGCAGGAGCAATGCAGTTGACGTTGATGTTCTTTAATCCCGACTCCTTTGCAAGACTCCTCGTAAAGCCGATTACGGCGCCTTTGGAAGCGCTGTAGTTCGTCTGTCCGGCATTACCCCAGGCCGAGGAGGAACTGAGGTTGATGATTTTGCCGGATTCCTGCTTGCGCATGGTGGGAAGAGCCGCTTTGCAGCAGTAGAACAAGCTGTTGAGATTGACATTGATAACAGCATCCCAGTACTCATCCGACATTTTATGCAGTATAGCATCCCGGGTAATACCGGCGTTATTAATGAGAATGTCTATCGTACCGTACTTCTCAATAATTTCACCGAAAACCGCTTGAACCTCGGCTTCGTTGCCAACGTCACATTTCATGCCGACGGCGCCAACTGCCTGTGCCGCCGCTTTGACCTGCTCCAGATTTAGATCCAGAGAAATGACCGTAGCTCCGTCCTCAACAAAACGCTTTACCATTGCCTCACCAATGCCTCTGGCACCGCCTGTAATAACTGCAATTTTACCATCAAATTTTCCCATGAAATAATTTGCCTCCTTCTGTTGTTTTTAATTGCAGACTAATGCGAGTCTGCCGAATAAGAAATAATTAATCGGTTTCCGAATCAAAGCCAATGCCTTTAATATAAGAGAATACTGTTGTAACCGCCATAATAACCGCCAGAACCATGAAGCCTATCAATATTGGAGTCCATGCGCCGGGGTCTGTATTGTATTTCCCGTCGGTGGACATGACCGACTCGACGATCATAGGCCCAATGGCAACGCCAAGGCCATAGGTAAGGCTGAGTATACCGAAAATTATTGAATAATGCTTCACGCCAACTATTCTTGCCGTCACATAGGGCGGTGTAACCGTGGTCATAGCGCCGACAAGACCCACAGATGCGCCGAAAGCAAAGGCAATTACAACACTCTGGGTGGCACCGGCAATCATCATAAGCGCGATGGTGAGCAGTCCGCAAATCAGACAGTAGATTTGACCGAAGAGTATGCCTTTTTTGTCATAAATAAGACCGAGCACATACTTTCCGACTATCATAACTCCCATAGCTACGGAGAAAACCACGGCCGCCTGTGTAATGTTGGCCACATCTGTGAGGAAAATCACAATGTGGTTTTGGATGCCCAGATTTACAAAACCGATAAGGAAGGCACTGATTGCAAGCAGAATAAAGGAGGGGGTCTTAATGAACTTGCCCAGTGAGATCCCGGTTGCTTCTTCCCCGCCGGAATCGGCATGAGCCCCGGTAGCCCCGTAGGGCAGAAGTCCCTTCTCCTGCGGTGTGCCCCTTATGATGAAGATAGTTGTTGGGATGGATATGACAGCGGCGATGATGCCGAGGAGTATGTATGCCTGCTGCCAGGTTGCTTCAGGTCCGAAGCCCAGATAGAAAGTGCTGCCCTTGGCCACGATCGAGTTGACAACCGGTACCAAAACCAAGCCGGCTACAACGCTTCCCGCGCTGTATATGCCCATTGCCAAGCCTTTTTTCTCCTGGAACCAATTGTTTATAACTATGCTCATAGGCACGATGGACAAGAAGCTGGCTCCTATTCCCACCAGAACCGAGCAGGCGTACATCAGTCCAAGTGAAGGTTCACTAGTCCAGAACTGCGACCAACCGAAGATTCCGGCTGACATGATAATCGCAAAAATCGGCATGACCTTTTGCATAGGACGATTTGCATAAATCCTTCCCGCGAGGGCACCACCGATGAGGTTTGACAGAACCGCAATCGTGAAGACGAGTTGAACGCTTCCGCCGCCTACGAAATGAGAACCCAAAGCAGGGCCAAGCGCCGCAAAGCAGTTAACGAGGATTCCGACAGTGACTGCCATCAGCAAAAACGCCGCCCCTACTACAACCCAGTGGTATCCGGTTTTTTGATTCATAGTAACACTCCCTTCTTTTCAAAAATATTCCTATTACTCCCCTTCAAACTTGTTAATGTCTGTAACAAAAAGATTAGAGAAATTCTCCGAAGTTAATTACGCCGTCATCCTTCAGTTTCTTCATGTCATCTTCGCTATAGCCCATCTCCCCGAGAATCTCCTTGGCTTCCGCGCCAATACCGCCGGGCAGGAACTCATAGTCGAAGCCGTTGCCCATACTCCTGAGCCTTGTGGGGGTGGTGGCCATCGGACTCTTATTTCCGTTTCCGTGGGTGACCCACTTCATGAAGTCGTTTGCGTATACCTGAGGATCCTCGCGAACGTCCTTTGACGAGAAAATTCTCTCTGCCGGGATGCTCTCTGCGGCGAACAGCTCCGCCCACTCCAGAGAAGTCTTTTCAATAATCTTCTCCTGTATCCTATCTCTGATTTCAATTTTGTGCATAAGCATGCCCATAATATCGTTGTATTCCTCGTCCTGTCCGAACTCCGGCATTCCCAGCAAGTTGCAGACCTTCGGGAAATAGGTTATGTAGTCGGGGGATGCAATATAGAGCCACTTGCCGTCCGAGCACTTGTACACGGTTACCAAAGGAGACTGGGGATCGGTGTGGGTTCCCGGTAAGGTGTGTTCATAGTAATCCGCCGCGTGTACGAAGCCCAAAGCGTAAATACCAACATGGTAAAGACTTGCATGGACATAGTCGCCCTTACCGGTCTTTTCCCTGTTATAGAGCGCTGCGTTGATACCCGCAAGTAAGGACAGGGCCAGTTGGTTATCACCAAAGGCAGGCGCATTGAACGGAGGCGGGCCCTCTCTGTCGGCAATTATATCCATAAAGCCCGAGCGTCCAAAATATGTGGAGAAGTCGAAGGCCGCGCGGTCTTTAAGCTCGCCCTTCTCACCATAGCCAAGAACATGCGCGTAAATGAGTTTGGGGTATTTAAGGCTGAGGGTATCATAGTCGAGGCCTAATCTTACCAGTGCTTCCTGACGGAAACTGGTAATGAAAACATCCGCCTCAGTGAGCAGCTTATGTACGATTTCCAAGCCGGTTGGTGTTTTGAGGTTGACCGGAATCAGGCGTTTGTTAGCGTTTGCGATATGGAAGGTTGGGTTTTCATCGTCATCAATAGGTGACATCAGGTTCATACCAAGGGGGCGCAGGGTGTCGCCGTTGTAGTTTTCAATCTTAATTACATCAGCGCCCCAGTCGCCAAGCGTGCGTGAGGTGGTGGGTCCCGCGATCATAATGGACATATCAACTACTTTCAAACCTTGCATAATTTTCTCTGCCATTTCTATACCTCCATTTTTTAAATATGTGCCCGAACTCCGAGCTGGGTTGAATCGCTTTCCATAAAGCAAGTCGTGCTACAGGGTCTTAGGGCTGTACAAAAATACAAAAGCAAAAAGCATATCGATTATTTTCTTTAATAAGGCCTCTTCTTTTGCATTTACTACTAAAAAGTTCTTTTTTTGCACTAAATGTCCTATATGATTATTATAGCTATGCTGGTGGTTGCAGGAATTTATTTGCAAATTCCAAAGAGCATTCTCATTATTTCGACGTATTTTTTGGACACCTTGCACATGGCGCACACTTATCATTTTATCATTTTAGTTTGTTTTATACAGTATAACATGGCTTTGGATGTACCACAACACAAAAAATGTCATTAGTAAATATATTTTTCAAAGAATTGGTTTATCATAAATAATCATATATCATTTTCAGAAGTGAGCTGCTTTAATTCCCCTTGTCTTTATAAGGGAAAGTGTAAAATAAAGCCTGTAGTTTTAATAACTACAGGCTTTGTCTTTATTTATATTTGGCTGTGTTTGTATTCAGAACGCTAAATAAACAGCGACATATCGGATTCTTCGGCATGGGCAAGCATGGCTGCCGCTCCGCCCAGTTTAACACCGTCTATGAGTTCGCTTTCTTTAATTCCCATAACGTCCATGCTCATTGAGCAGGCAACCAGCTCAACACCGCTTTTTTGTGCAAGGCTGATCAAATCCTCAAGGCTGTCGACGTTTTTATTTTTCATGACGGAGCGAATCATTTTTGCGCCCATTCCGCCCATGTTCATTCGGGAGAGTCCCAGTTTCTTAGAACCTCTCGGCATCATCATGCCAAACATTCTGGACATGAAATCCTTTTTTACCTTTACATTTTCCGGTCTGCGAAGGATGTTAAGACCCCAGAAGGTGAAAAACATACTAACTTTTCTGCCCATTGCCGCTGCCGCGTTTGCCATGATGAAAGATGCGATAGCTTTATCTAAATCACCGGAAAACACGATAAAATTCTTACCGTTGCCAGTATCCCCACAGCAGGCGCTAACTTCACCGGCAGCCTTTTTTATACGGGCGGTTGAAATGCCCTTGTCACTTGACATCTCTATAAACTCGTTGCCAGTTCTGCGGCAAAAGCCCTCAATATCACTGGCAAAAGCAGGATCAGTGGTGGAAATTTCAATTATTTCACCCTCCTGCGCTTCGCATAAAGCAGCGGAAAGCTTCACAATCGGTCCGGGACACTGAAGTCCACAGGCATCAATTTTTAGATTTATCACAGCTGGTTCCTCCTTCGGTTCTATGCGTTGTGTTTCAGGATTTATGGTTACAGTCTGTGCGCCAGTGGTATCGGCAGGCGCCTTTTTCCCCAAAATGGAGTTATAGAGCCGATAACCGCCGCTTAGATTATACACATCAAATCCCTTCTGAGATAAAATACGTGCCGCAATGTAACCGCGCAGACCGATCTGACAGGTAAGATACACTTTTTTTGTTTTATCAAGCTCTGTGAATCTGCTTCGCAGCTCATCCAAGGGAATATTTATAAACCCGTCAATGTGTCCGTTTTGATATTCAATTGGTGTGCGGGTGTCAAGCAAGGTAACGCTGCCGTCACGGGGGAGATCTGCCACATCATGCCAATGGAAATTCTTCACTTTGCCGGTCAGTAAGTTTTCAATTGTAAAACCCGCCATATTAACGGGGTCTTTTGCGGAGGAGAAAGGCGGGGCGTAGCACAATTCAAGCTTCGCCAGGTCATACGCCGTCATTCCGGCGCGGATGGCTGTTGCAATGACATCACAGCGTTTGTCAACTCCGTCATACCCTGTTATTTGCGCGCCTAGTATCTTGCCGCTGTTTTTGTCAAAAACTGTTTTGATCGACATATTGACCGCACCGGGATAATAGCTTGCGTGACTTGCCGAAGATGTAAAGGATTTATCATAATCAAGACCCAGTCTTTGGGCGGTTTTCTCATTTACTCCGGTGGTCGCCACTGTCATATCAAACACTTTTAAGATTGCAGAACCCTGTGTGCCTCCGAATGTGGATTTGAGTCCGCATATGTTATCCGCGGCAATACGCCCCTGTTTATTGGCGGGCCCTGCAAGGGGAATAAAGCTTTTTTGACCTGTAACAAAGTCGATTACCTCTACGGCGTCACCGGCCGCATATATATTTTCGTCCGAGGTCTGCATAAACTCATTTACAATTATACAGCCCCGCTCATTAATACTCAGGCCAGCTGCTTTTGCAATATCGCTCTCGGGACGCACACCCACTGCCATAATAATCATATCGGCGGTGATTTCTCCGTTATTGAGCTTGACTGACAGTCCGTCTCCCTCATCGCGAACAGCCGTAACCGCATCACCTAATATGAGATGCACACCCTTTTGCTCCAAATGGCTATGCACATCACAGGCCATGTCATAATCCAAGGGAGCGATTACATGGTCTGCCATTTCAACTACGGTGACATCGAGCCCTGCATTCTTTAGGTTTTCCGCCATTTCAATGCCGATATAGCCACCGCCCACAACAACGGCAGTGCGCGGGGACTGCGTCTGAATATATTCCTTGATTTTATAGGTGTCGGGAATATTCCGCAGGATAAAAATCTTGCTGTTATCTGAGCCCTCGATCTTGGGAACGATAGGGGCTGCGCCGGGAGAAAGGATCATCTTATCGTAACTCTCGGTGTAAACTTCACCTGTTGCTATGTTCTTAACAGTAACGCTTTTTTCGTCTTTATTAATTGCAGTTACTTCCTGTAGTACCCGCACATCCACACGGAAACGGGCGTTAAAGCTCTGGGGTGTTTGCAAGGTCAGCGCCGACTTGTCTTTAATTTCACCACCGATATAGTACGGTAGACCACAGTTGGCAAAGGAAATATACTCACCGCGCTCGAACATAATGATTTCTGCGTCTTCATCTAAGCGTCTTAGTCTTGCAGCAGCGGAAGCTCCGCCTGCCACACCGCCGATAATTAATACTTTTTTCATATAGCTTCTCTCCTTATTTCCCTACAGTTTCATAGGGCCAATCAATAATACCGCCAAAATCGTAAACGTTTGTGTAACCCAAGCTGACCATTTTCATTGCGGCCGACGCACTTCTGCGTCCGCTGCGGCAATACACGAGTATTCGGGCATCTTTGTCCGGAACTTTCTCTTCGACGAGTGTGCCTATATCATAGTCAGGAATCAATATTGCCCCGTCAATATGATTTTCTTTAAACTCTTCGTCAGTACGAACATCGATCAAAATATACAGCTGACCGTCATCCATCATGTTTTTCGCCTGCTCCGGGTTTATTTTCTCATAGGCCGCCTCGCCTGAATTGCCTATTGTGCGGTCAGCCGCGCAGCCTGTGAAAATGCCGAGAGCGCCTAACAGCCCCAAAATTAATACTTTTTTCTTCATTGTCCGTCCCCTTTGTTACAGTAATTCTTCTTGAGAGTAAGAATAATATCCGCCACCTTATTATCGGCCATGGAATAAGTGATGTTAAGCCCTGTTTTCTCAAAATCCAAAATCCCGTGGGCTTTGAGCAAGGCCAAGTGCTGGGATAAGGCAGATTGCGTTATATTGGGCACATGTTTTGCAATTTCGCCCACAGTCATAGGTTGCTCCATCAAAGCACAAACAATCAAGAGCCGCTTCTCGTTTGCAAGCACCTTAAGCAATTGCGCAATTTTTTTCGCTCTTTCTTCCATTGGAACCTCCTCTCTGTATAAGTAATTTAGCTATTACTAATATACTTATATTTAAGACGCTTGTCAAGTATTTCCGAAAAATTTATTACAGGGTCATAAAAAAGCTGCGGCAAGGTTCCTTTTTCACAGGAACCTTGCCGCGCTGTATCCCGATTCAGAGCCACTGCATTTGCTTTAGGCTCTTTATTACATAGCTTTCATTAATGTAGCCACAGTGCTCTTTAGTACTTCGTATCCTGTTACCGGGTCGCTGATATCCATGACAGATTTTTCAAGCGGGCAAATTCCATTTCCCCCGCGATTACTGATAACGTCAATGCACCTGCCATACGCGCATTCAATGCCGTGTGCCAACAGGAACTCCCGCCCTGATACGCTCATCATCTCGCCATAAACATACCTCGCACCGGCTAGAACAAGCAGCATCGCGGCAGCTTTGCCAATCACCTTGTCAATAACCTCAGCCCCGGACAAAATTTCCGGCTCTTTTTCCAGAAAGCCAAGAATGGGTTTTATTCCGTTGCCACTGGCTTCGCGCACAATTTTGCCGTCTTGCATTACAATGCAGGTACACTGCCCGGCTCTAATCCTTCTCTGTGCCTCAGCAAGCTCGGAGACCGGCGTTACCGCTTCTTTTTTTGCGGAACGCTTTCCCCGTAAAACCGCTTTTACAATGAGCGGCACAACAACAAGCTCAATCGCAATGCCTGGCAGGCCCTGCACAAAGGCGGCGGAAACCGAAAGCGCTTTTAAGGCCTCCCCGCCCGCAAGTGTCAGTGCCCAAAAGATTAAGCCGTACACAAGCCTGCCGCACACCATTGCCGGAAGCATGGATATATAGATTTTTCCTGTTTTTTTGTGAATAAGTCCGCTGACAAGTCCATAGGTTATAAGCTCTCCAACCATAATTGGCAGCATTGGAAAGACGGGGGGCATACCTGTCAAAAGTGATGACAGCACCGGAATGAGCATACCGCTCATAGCGCCGTAACCCGGTCCGCAAATCAAGCCTGTAAGGAAAACGGGAATATGCATGGGCAGAAATACCGTTCCCGGAATCCCGAACATGTGGGAGGTAAAGTAGGGCAGCAGTATCCCTATGGCCACGAAAAGGCTGGCCAAAACAAGCCTGTGTGTTTTTGACGATTGCATGTGTTTTGTCTCCTTGAGATTGTTGCCGTCTATCACTCGGGGCTGCCCTCAAACTCCTTGGCAACATCCTTCAAATAGTCTACAATATGTAAATGCTGGGGGCAGGCTTCTTCGCATTGTTTGCATTCGATACATTCAGACGGTTTTCCCCGCTCCCGCACCAAGCTTTCAAAATAGGCGCGCTGGGGACTATAATTGTATCGATTTGCATCATTCAAATGTGCATTATACAAGGCAAAGTATTCCGGTATAGCAATGTTTTGCGGGCAGCCGGCAGTGCAATAACGGCAAGCAGTGCAGGCAATGGCAACAGATGAATTTATGATCGAGACAGCTTGCTTTACGATACCCTGTTCCTCTTGCGTCAGGGGCTTGAAATCTTGCATATAGCCGGTGTTGTCCTCCAACTGCGCCATATTGGACATGCCTGAGAGCGCCGTAATCACATTATCAAGGCTTGCTACGAAGCGAATCGCCCAAGACGCAACGGATAGCTGGGGATTATGGGCTTTGAATAGCTTCTCTGCAGCCTCTGGGACATTGGCAAGAGTTCCGCCCTTGATCGATTCCATTACAATGACCTTTTTGCCGTGCTTTACTGCTACCTCATAGCACTTTCCTGATTGAATGGAGGCATTGTCCCAATCCAGATAATTGATTTGCAGCTGAACAAAATCCATCTCGGGATGAAGAGTCAATATTTCATCTAAAAGCTTGGCATCCTCATGGAAAGAAAAGCCGATATTCCGAATTTTGCCGGAGTGTTTTTGTTCTGTCAGGAACGCAAAACCATCATATTTATTGGCAATGGGATAAGTTATGCGGTTGATATCATGGAGCATATAATAATCGAAATAATCAACACCGCAGTTTTCAAGCTGCTCCTGAAAAATGCTGTCCCTCTGCTCCTTACTTCTCAAAATAAAGAGCGGCATTTTTGTTGCGATGGTGAAGCTATCCCGGGGATAACGCTTAACAAGCACCTCCCGCAGCGAACTTTCGCTTTGAGCGTCATGATAAATATAAGCAGTGTCAAAATAGGTAAAGCCTCTTTCAATAAACATGTCAACCATGGTGCGGACCTGCTCCATATCTATGCTTTGCTGATCATTTGGGTCTGTCAGAGGAAGGCGCATAAATCCAAAGCCCAGTTTTTTCTGTTCCATGTTGGAGTCCTCCTAGTATTTCAACAGTTTGTTTTACCGAGATTGTAGGCTTAGTTACCGTTCTTGTCAACCGGAAACAAGTTACTCATGGAAATCATCGACAATGGAGAGGGGTTTGCATATGATATATTATATACGATGCGGCATCAAAATAAATGGGAGGGATTCCCATATTCTTCATAACCCTATAACTTGTGCAATTATACTAAGAAACCCCCGCAATACTGAGTATTGCGGGGGTTATGTTGCCCAGGAGCAATCGTGCG
>CAZHCB010000020.1:7038-18823 GCA_964530935.1 uncultured Oscillospiraceae bacterium | reverse complement strand
TAATTTACAAGGTACACCGGATGTCATCTTACATCCCAGATCCGCGCGAATCGCGGAAGTTCATACTAGCACATTTCACCTCAACCTGTCAAGAACTTTTTCTTAACTCTTTCAGTAAAAAGCACCTTTTGAAAGCCCCCGTCTTGCGGGTGCTCCGTTATAATAACATCTCACCTGAGGCTTGTCAATCATTTTCTCGCCTTATTTCCGGCTTTTTTTTCGCAATTTCTACATCATTTCCCGGAACACAAAATGTGGTACTTTACGCTTAGTTTTACTCAAGTTATAGCAGTTATATTATAAAAAAATTGGAGATACTGTGTAAAAGACAATAACGGAAAAGTCCTTGACTTTTCCGTTATTGTCTTTTTATGTGCGCTTTAGTTGTCTCTTTTTATTTCCCGCGAGTGCCGCAATAGCGGATCCACCGGCACTTATACATTAAATATATAAAAACACCAGCTGAAAATGCTCTTTTCAACCGGTGTTTTTTTTGTTTATTTAATTGTTGCCAGCAGCTCGCCCGCAGCAACGGTTTGACCCGCCTTTACAAGCACTTCGCTTACGGTTCCGTCCATTCGTGCAACAACGCTGGTTTCCATCTTCATGGCTTCCACTACGGCGATGACCTGGTTTTCAACCACCTTGTCGCCGGGTTTTATCTCAACCTTGGTTACAGCGCCCGGAATAGATGCTCCGATCTGACTCTTGTCCTCGGGGTCTGCCAGAGGAACCAGCTTCTTGGTGATAACCGCGTTCTTATCCGGAACCGCCACTTCACGGCGCATACCGTTTAGCTCGAACACAACATTTCTTGTGCCGTCATCGTTATTATCGCCCAGACCGATATACTTGATGACCAGAGTCTTGCCGTCTTCAATATTAATCTTGTTAGTTTCACCCAAGGCCATACCGTTGAAGAACACGTGGCTTCCCATGCGCATGAGGTAACCGTACTCCTTGCGGTGTTTGCGGTATTCCTCATAAACCTTGGGATACATGCAATACGACAGCCGGCTGCGCATATCGATCTCGTCTTCCGGCATGAACCTTTTCATATCTTCCTTGACCGCTTCAAAATCAACGGGAGGCAAAATTTCGCCGGGACGGCAGGTAATGGGCTCTTCTCCCTTGAGAACGACCTTCTGCAAATCCTCGGGGAAGCCCCAGGCCGGCTGACCCATCATGCCCTTGAAGTAAGACACAACGGAGTCCGGGAAGGTAAGAGATTCGCCGCGCTCAACAATGTTCTCCGGGGTCAGGTCGTTTTGAACCATGAATATGGCCAGGTCACCCACCATTTTTGAAGAGGGCGTGACCTTAACTATGTCACCCACCATCCGGTTAACGGTTGCGTACATTTCCTTGACCTCTTCAAACCGCTGACCAAGACCCAGGGAAACCACCTGAGGCTGGAGATTGGTGTACTGACCGCCGGGAATCTCATATTTATAAATATCCGTTACAGGAGCCTTGAGTCCGCCGTCGAAGCCGCCGTAACGCAGGCGCACGTCAGACCAGTAGTCGGTGAGCTTTTGCAGCTCATCAAGCTTAAGGCCCGTGTCTCTTTCGTTGCCCTCAAGAGCCGCAACAAGGGCGTTCATTGACGGCTGACTGGTGAGAGAGCTCATGGACGAAATCGCCGTATCGACAATGTCAACACCCGCCTCTGCTGCCATGAGCAGCGTTGCCACCTGATTGCCGCTGATGTCATGGGTGTGCAGGTGGATGGGCACGCTGATCTCATTTTTAAGAGCACTTATCAGCTTCTTTGCGGCATAGGGCTTGAGAAGGCCGGACATGTCCTTAATGCAAATCAGGTGCGCGCCTCTGCGCTCCAGCTCCTTGGCCATGTTTACATAGTATTGCAGGGTGTATTTATCCTTGTTCTCGTCCAAAACGTCCCCTGTGTAGCATATGGTCGCCTCACAGATCTTACCCTGCTTAATAACCTCGTCCATGGCGATCTCCATGCCGGGGATCCAGTTGAGAGAGTCGAAAACACGGAAAACGTCGATGCCGCTTCTGGCAGATTCCTTTACAAACTCACGGATCACATTATCGGGATAGTTGGCATAGCCAACCGCGTTTGCTCCGCGCAAAAGCATTTGGAAGGGTATGTTGGGAATTTTTTCCCTAAGCAGAACCAAGCGCTCCCAAGGTGACTCGTGCAGATAGCGGTAGGCCACGTCAAAGGTTGCGCCGCCCCACATCTCAAGGGAGAAGCAGTCGTTTAGTATAGACGCGGTTCCCTCTGCACCCTTGACCATATCTCTGGTTCTCACTCTGGTGGAGAGCAGAGACTGGTGGGCGTCACGCATGGTGGTGTCTGATATCAGAAGCTTTTTCTGAGCCAGAACCCACTTTTTGACAGCGTCCGGTCCCTCCCTGTCGAGGATCTGCTTGATTCCGTCATGGGGTGGCTGCGACGCCACGGGGAAGCGGGGGGCGTTATACTGCTTGCGCTCAGCATCGGGATTTTCAACCTGAATATTGCCTATGTATTTCAAAACCCGCGTGGCTCTGTCCCTGTGCAGGAAGAACTCAAACAGCTCCGGCGCATCGTCAATAAATTTGGTGTGGCACTTGCCCTCGTGGAAATCCCGGTGGTTGAGAATATTGGTTATAAACGGAATGTTGGTCTTAACACCCCTGATATCCATCTCGTTAATGGCGCGGCTGGAACGGCGGCAAGCCCCCTCGAAGGTTTTGTCCCAGCTGGTCACCTTAACCAGCAGCGAGTCGTAATAAGGAGAGATCTCCGTGCCGGTAGCCGCGCAGCCGCCGTCAAGACGGATGCCGTAGCCGCCGGGGGAGCTGTAGCTGGTAATTTTGCCGCAGTCCGGCGCAAAGTTGTTGGACGGATCTTCCGTTGTAACACGGCACTGGATCGCATAGCCGTTTATGGTCACATCCTCCTGCTTTTCCAGTCCGATGAGAGGGTGGGACAGCGACGCGCCCTCAGCAATAAGAAGCTGGGCACGGACAAGGTCAACACCTGTGACGACCTCGGTCACCGTGTGTTCAACCTGAATGCGGGGATTCATTTCAATAAAGTAATGGTTACCCTCCGTATCAACCAAAAACTCAATAGTTCCGGCGTTGGTGTAACCCACACTCTTTGCAATCTTCACGGCGTCTTCGTGAAGCTTTTCCAGAATCGCCTTGTCAACGGAAAAGGCCGGAGCAAACTCAACCACCTTCTGATAACGGCGCTGAAGAGAGCAGTCGCGCTCACCAAGATGCATTACGTTGCCGTGCTCGTCCGCTAAAATTTGAACTTCAATGTGCTTGGGCTGGACAAGGAACTTCTCTATAAAAATATCATCGTTGCCAAAGGCCTTTTTGGCTTCACCCTTAACCAGCTCAAACGCGGGCTTAACCTCCTCCGGGTTGTTGCACCGGCGCATACCCCGGCCCCCGCCTCCGGCAGCCGCCTTCAGAATTACCGGAAATCCGTAACTAATTGCGCGCTCCAGGGCTTCATCCCCATCCTTAAGGGGCTCGGTTGTGCCCGGAATTATGGGCACGCCGCAGGCAAGGGCTATGCCCTTGGCGCTGAGTTTGTCGCCCATTTTGTCCAATACTACGGAAGACGGGCCGATAAATTTAATGCCTTCCGCCTCACAAGCTCTGGCAAAATCCGCATTTTCGGATAAAAAGCCATAGCCCGGGTGAATGGCATCAACCCCCCGGTGCTTTGCAAGGGCAATAATGCTGGGAATATCCAGATATGCACCCAAGGGGCTTTGATTCTCGCCGCTTAAGTAAGCCTCATCCGCTTTGGTGCGGAAACGGCTTAGGGTGTCCTCATTTGAATACATCGCAACAGTATGTAAGTCCAGCTCTTTGCAAGCGCGAAAAACTCGAATGGCAATTTCGCCTCTGTTGGCGACTAGCACTTTGTCAAATTGGCTAAGGGGCATAATATGTAACCTTCCTTTATCAAAAAGTGTCATTTTGCAAGTCTTGAAAATTAAAATTGCATTTTGGTCATTTAATTATACTAATACCCGCGCACAAATACAAGTGTCTTTTCTCTTCTTGTCAGCAATTCGCCAGACCAGACAAAGAAAGCGGAATGTTAGTGTACAAAATCGTCAAAACTAATAATTTAAACATCTCAAAATGTTCGGACGTTTGATGCATTTCTCAGAAAACATGTAAAAAGTCCGGCGTTTTCCCATAATTCCAGCCGTATACCCTATTTTTGTTTTAATTTCTGTTTTCGTTAAATTGCCAAGTAAACCAGGGCTTTTTTTCACGTTTTCCCCGTCTGTAATCGCCCTCTACCTCAACAATGATGATGTCTCCACCAATTCTTCTGATGCATTCCCAGGGTATGATGTAGTCGTCCTCTCGCCAGAACAAACCTAGAAATTTGCAGCGGCCGGGTATAATAATTGCTAAAATTTTTCCACAGGCAATGTCAAACAGAACGTCGCCCACAAAGCCCAGCCTCTGTCCTGTACAGACGTTCACAACCTCTTTAAACCGAAAATCTTCTACTCTGCACTCCATCAAAATAACACCCCCCATTTAGATAATACTATGGGGGGTGTTGCTTGTCTTATTCCGCACTAATTCTCTTTTTAATGTGGCATAGTGCATTCTTTTCAAGGCGTGATACCTGAGCTTGGCTTATGCCCACTTCCGAGGCGACCTCCATTTGAGTTTTGCCGTCAAAAAATCTCAAGGCAAGTATTCGTTTTTCCCTGTCCTCTAAGGAAGACACCGCCTCAGCAAGCACTATTTGCTCTATCCACTCATCGTCTGTATTGCGGCTGTCACCGATTTGGTCCATAACGCAGATGCTCTCGCCCCCATCCGAAAAAATCGGTTCGTATATTGAAATCGGCTCTGATATTGAGTCTAGGGCAAAGAAGACCTCTTGTCTGGAGATACCCAAGGCGTTTGCAATCTCCTGAGCATCGGGTTCGCGCTGAGTTTCAGCTGTTAACTTCTCTTTCGCCTGCAGGGCGCGATAAGCGGTATCACGCAGACTCCGGCTAACACGCACAGAGCTGTTGTCTCGCAGATACCTGCGTATCTCTCCCACTATCATCGGGATGGATGTCCGGTGTTGAAAAATAAAACGCCGCTAATGTATTAAAACGTAAAACCCCTTAGGAATAAAAGGGGTTTAGAGTTTGTATTCGATTCTGACGGAGTAGTGGGTAACGGTTATTTTCCTAATAACGGAGCAGATGAGAACTCTTTTTTCCCTGTCGTCCATGAACTGCCATGTGCTGCGCACGTTGTTGAGCTTCTGCTTTGCAAGCTTTACGTTCTTTGCTCCTGCGCCCTTTTCCTGCTCCAGCTTCAGCTTTTCTTCTATGTCTGCCAGCTCCTGAGTCTGCTCTTTAATGGCGGTCAGCAACACATCGTTGTCCTGCTTTGCATATAGATCATACAATCTGCGAAGGCGAATTTGAGCCTCCTGCTTTCCCTTTTCAAGCAGCTCCAGAGGCGAAACGCTCTCCCTTACGGTTGTGCCCTCCGGGGCAATCTCCTGGGCGGTAAAGGAGAACAAGTCGGAAACAACGGCCGCCTCCACATCCTTCGCCCAGATGGCTTCGTTGTCGCAGTTGGGGTCGCGAACCAGATAGGGCTTGGATATCTGCCGTGAATAGCAAACCAGCTTATACCCCGCCTTGCCCCACTTCTGATAACGCATTTTTGCCCCGCACACGCCGCAGTAGATGAGCCCCGAGAGCAGGTGTGGCGTTGTTGTGACCAGACGTCTTTCCGAACGCAGCGCCTTTTGCGCCATTGCACGCTCAAAAATCTCCGGCGAAACAATGGGCTCGTGCAAGCCCCGGTACTCAACGCCGTTATATTCTATTATGCCGATATTGGTTTTTCTGTTGAGAATTTGGGAGGCCAGTTTTTCATATTTCAGCCCCAACAGATCCGCAATGCTTTGAAGAGAATAGCCCTGCAAGTACAAGTCGTAAACCTGCCTCACGGTTTCGGCATCCTTATTCGGCACCAAAATTCCCTGCTCCGCATCGTAGTCATAGCCAAAGGGCGTTCCCCCGCCTCCGGGCCAATATCCCGCCTCTACGCGTTTTTGCATTCCGCTGCGGGTGCGCTCGTAGATGTTTTCCCTCTCCAGCTGGGCAAAAACGGATAAAATGCCAACCACCGCACGCCCGAAGGCAGTTGCGGTGTTAAAGCTCTCCTGTATGGAAACGAAGGCAATATTATTGGGCAGAAAAATGTCCTCAATGAGATGCAGGGTGTCTTTTTGTGAGCGGCTTAAACGGTCCAGCTTGTAAACACAAACGTGGGTCAGGTTGCCTTTTTTCGTATCCTCTATCAGACGGTGCATAGCCGGTCTCTCCAAGGACGCTCCCGAAAAACCGTCGTCAATATAAAACTCGTAGCTCACCTGACCGTCTAGGGTTTTGGTGAAGGCCTCCAGACGCTCTTTTTGCACCTCAATTGAATAGCCCTCCTCCGCCTGTCTGTCGGTAGACACACGGATATAGAGGGCTATATGCACACGTTTTTCACTCTCGTTTACCTTGAGCATTTTGGATTTTGCCATGGCGTGTTACTCCGGCCTGTTGTCCGGGCTACATGGTGGTGAAGCCCTGAGAATATGCTCCATCCTCATCGGCATTCATGCCGATACGCATAGCTGTGCCGTTTACAAGCTCCGCAATAGTGGCGTTTGAGAAGTTCATTCGGGCAAGTTGCTCAGGGGGTATTTCGTTCCCGTCCTTGTCGCAGCGGATAAAGGACAGCGCTCTGCCGTCCGAAATTATTGTTTTTGCGTTTTTGAGATAATCCACAGTATTGCTCCTTTGTCTGTTGATATTCTCATTGTTCCCAAGGATCCCCCGGGACATACAGTCTTATTATTTTTTTCTGTCCTGTGACTGCCGGTAGGATATAAAAAAAGCCGCAGGCGCTTTTTTTGAAAAAGAGCGCCTGCGGTCTTTTTTGTTTTTTATCCTTGGGGTTCCGCTGAGGCTACCGGAACGTGTTCTGCTTTTGCAAGGACTTTGGCAAGATTAATTTTTTCATATTTAGAGCTCAGCTCAACATCCGCCTCTTTCGCCCAGTTTTCCGTTTGCACGGCAAAGAGCTCCTGAGCAATAAAGTATGCCAGCGTGTGTTGCTCGGTTTCGCTTGCAATTTCAACAATTGCGCTTGCGGAAAGAGGCAGCTTGAGGATTATATGATACCCGTAGCTGGTTTCAACGACCTCGGATATCTGGTAGTCGCCAAGGGCAAGAGCCGCCGTCTCATAAGCCTCCATAAACGCGCCCGGAAGCTCCGTGTACCCGTCGGGGTAATAGGTGACTGCCGTTTTGTCGCTGCTGTACTCCGCCATCAGCTCATCGAAGCGGGTTTCCAGAGCCGTGGGATCGCTTATTGCCTTGAGCTGTGCGTAAAGCGTCTCTGCCGTCAGTTTCTGTTGGGCAATTTCTTCCTCGGAAAGTGCTGCACCGGTCTGATCAACCGTAGACAGGAGCAGATTCTTTGTGCGGTAATACCCCATATCCTCTGCCTTTGCGAGAACATCCGCGTCGGAGAGCTTTTCGCCCTGAGCACCGTAGGTCTCTGTAAAAATCGCATTGTATAGCGAGCTGGTATTGTTTAGAGTGTCATACAGGTCTTTGGTCAGGAAAACACTTTCAAGATATTCGATAAAGGCCTCTTCGTCTCCGCCGCCATAGCTGTCAACATTTGCCTGCCAGCGCTCGTTCATCTCCGCAATTTCCTCCTCGGAGAGGGTAACGCCCAGTTCGGCAGCCTTGCTTAAAATGACACTGTACTGAACAACGGTGTTGTAGACTGCCTCCGTGAGGTATTCGCTGTAAGTCTTGGTCTCGTCAAAGGCCGCTGCGCTGTTCCAGTCATCAATGTCGCCGTAATTTGACTCAATCTGGCTCACATCATAATAATACCAATAAAACAGAGTGCTCCATGTAACATCAATGCCGTTGACCGTGAACATAACCTGGTCCGGCTTATATGACTCGTAGGCTTTTGTGTAATCCTTTATCGTGGTTTCTTCCGTGTCCGCATCCGCGGAATAGCTGCGAAGCTCGCTGCTTTTGCATCCCGCGAACAAGCTCAGACACATTATCATAGCCAGAATAATTGCAATAGCTTTTTTCATTCAGTTCTCCTAACGCTTTCGTTCTTCTCATTTTTCCATTTTTGACACACTGTGGTCATTCTAACCTAGGATGCTAACATTAAATTAACCTTAGAACAAGGGATATTTTGTGAACATTTAAGCTTTTTCCCGGGCTTCCTTTTCATCCAGAACCGCCTTGTAGTCCCGGACGAAGCCCCGCGCACTCTCAATAACTTGCTTGTTTGACCTGAGTCTAAAGCTGATGCACGGTTTTTGCTGGGGTTCTATTTTGACCCTGCCCTTGTATTCCGGCTGTCCGTACAGCGCGGAGACAACCTCCATGTCAAAGTCGGTTAAAGTAAAACGGAGAGACCCCGACTTCTGCTCGATCTCGCTGATTCCGGCGCTCTGAGCCTCACCCCGCAAAAGGGCAACGTGGATAAGTGAGTTGACCGGCGGGGGCGGGTCTCCAAAACGGTCGATGAGCTCGTCTGTGAGGTCGTCCGCCTCTTCCTCGGTGCGGATCATGGCTATGCGCCGGTACAAGTCCATGCGCTGCTCGCTGCTTTCCACATAGCTGTCCGGTATGTTGGCGGAAACGGACAGATCCGCACTGCACTCGGTGTGTACCCGGGGCTTTTCGCCCTTTTCCTCCAGCACGGCTTCCTCTAAAAGCTTGAGATACATATCGTAGCCCACATCTATGAGATGCCCGCTCTGCTCCGCGCCCAGTACGTTTCCCGCGCCGCGGATCTCAAGGTCGCGCATTGCGATTTTAAAACCGGAGTTAAACTCCGCAAACTCCCGTATGGCTGATAGGCGTTTTTCCGCGATCTCCGTGAGCGCCTTGTCCTTTTTAAAGGTCAGGTATGCGCTGGCCCGGCGTGAGGAGCGCCCCACACGTCCGCGGAGCTGGTGCAGCTGGGCCAGCCCCAGCTTATCGGCATCCTCAATTATCAGGGTGTTGACATTGGGTATGTCAATGCCGGTTTCTATGATGGTTGTACACACCAGAACCTGAACTTCTCCGGAGACAACGCTCTCCATTACGCCGGAGAGTCCCTCCTCGTCCATCTGTCCGTGGGCAACGGACACAGCGATGTCCTCCAGCATTTTGGAGAGCTTGGAGGCGGCTGCGTCAATGCTCTCAATCCTGTTGTGGATATAGTAGACCTGCCCGCCGCGAAGAACCTCTCTGCGGATGGCATCGCAAACAATTGACGGGTCGTGCTCCATAACATAGGTTTGAACGGGCTGCCTGTCACAAGGCGGCTCTTCGATGGTTGACATGTCCCGAAGTCCCGAGAGCGCCATGTTCAGGGTTCTGGGAATGGGAGTTGCCGAGAGCGTCAGACAATCCACCTGACGGCTCATTTCCTTTAAGCGTTCCTTGTGGGAAACTCCGAAGCGCTGCTCCTCATCAACAACCAAAATTCCCAAATCCTTAAATGCAATATCCTTTTGCAGCAAGCGGTGAGTGCCTATAACAAGGTCTGTCTTGCCGCTTTTCAGATTGGAAAGGGTTTGGCGGATCTGGGCGGGTGTGCGATAGCGGTTGAGGATCTCGATCTCAACGGGGAAGCCATAAAACCGCTGCATGGCGGTTTGATAGTGCTGCTGCGCCAGAACCGTTGTGGGAACCAGGATCGCCGCCTGCTTTCCGTCCAGAATGCATTTCATAACGGCCCGCAGCGCGACCTCGGTTTTTCCATAGCCCACGTCCCCGCAAAGCAGGCGGTCCATGGGCAGCTCTTTTTCCATATCCGCTTTTATTTCACTTATGCTGCGCAGCTGATCGTCCGTCTCCCTGTAGCCGAAGTTCTCCTCAAACTCAAGCTGCCACGGACTGTCCGGAGCAAAAGCGTGACCTTTTTGTCGCTGCCGCTCGGCATATAAATTAATGAGTCCCTTTGCCAGATCCTTGGCGGCGGCCTTGGCTCTGGATTTCGCCCGTGTCCAGTCTGTTCCCCCGAGCTTTGAGAGTTTTACAGGTCTGTCTTCCCCGCCGCCGATGTATTTAGACACCAGATCAAGCTGAGTTGCAGGTACATATAGACTGTCCGTTCCCGCATAGCAGATTTTTATATAGTCCTTGTCAACACCGTCAACGGGCATTTTGAAAATACCCGCAAAGCGCCCTATGCCGTGGTGCTCATGCACCACCAAATCACCGACGGACAGGTCGGAATAGCTCTCTATCCCCAGCCTGTCTTTCATGGCCTTTTTCTTTTTTGCTTTCCGCAGGCCACCGGCGAGGATCTGCGTGTCTGTCAAGACTGCCAGTTCGGCATCGGGATACTCGAACCCTGTCGTCAGCGCGCCCACAGCCACAACGCAGCTGCCCTTGGGCGGGAGCTCCTTTAGCCGGGTGTCAAGACTCGTGCTTATGCCCGCGGAAAGGAGTCTGTCGCAGAGCATTTCCGCCCGCCGTTTGTCGGCGGCGAGGACCACGGTTGAAAACTTTCTTCCCACATAGTGGCGCACGTCGTCAATAGCGGTTTCAACGCTTCCGCCGTAGGACGGCAGCTGCTTTACAAGCGCGGAAATAATGCTTCTCGGCTCAGGGGTATATCTGCCCGCCGTAAAGCTATCGCCCATTATCAGGGCGAAGCTTTCAAGGTTTTTCGCCGCCATTTCCCAAGGCAGGTAGAAGCGGGCGGTTTTGCCGTAGAGCAGCCCTCCCTCAATAAGCAGGCTCAAATCCTCGGCATGCTGCTTAAAAAAGCTGCCGGCGGTATCCATAAGCTTTCCCGGGGAATCCAGAAAAACAAGAGCATCCCCGGGTATGTAATCAATAGCTGTGCAAAATTCCGGGAAAATCAAATCGGCATATCTGTCAGAGGCCGCGATAGACACGTTTTCCGAAAGCTTCTCCGCATCCTCCCTCAGGGTCTGGGCAAGTTTCGTTTGCCCCCGCTTCTCGGCGTTTTTAATGAGCGCCCAAAGCTTGTCGGGGAGAATTTCGCCCTCACCCAAGGTGGGCAAAATCTCCCTTGAGGGCAGGATCTCGCAGTGCTCCAGCGCGTCTGTGCGCCGCTGGCTGTCAATATCGAAAAAGCCCATGGAGTCAATGTCGTCACCCCAAAATTCACAGCGGATGGGGCTGTCATACGCCGGGGAGAAAAAGTCTAAAATGCCACCACGCCTTGAAAATTGCCCGGGGCCTTCAACTTGGGCCGTGCGCGTGTAGCCGCAGTTTATTAGCGCCTGCTCGGCTTTTTCCAGGGAGAAGGCCTGTCCGTCATGAAGTTCAACAGAGGCCTTCTTAAGGGCGCCGGGGGGCATTGTGCGCTGCATAAGCCCTGTAACCGTACAAACAACAATCGGGGCGTGCCCGGAGATAAGTTCACAAAGGGTGCGGATCCGACGCTGTTCGCTTTCTCGGGAGACACCCTCGGCGCCGTAAAAGTTAAAGTCTCTGGCACAAAGCGTTTGAACCGGTTTTTCCAGAAAAAGCTCCAGGTCCCGTCTTATTCTGCCTGCCGCAGCTTCATCCGGGCAAATAACAAAAATCGGCCTTGAGGTTTCCAGCTGCATTGCCGCGGCGAGATTTGAGCGGCAGGTTTCGCTGGGTCCGACTATCAGGGCAGGCAAAGTGCCCCCTTCCACGTGACGGGGGAGGAGGCCAAGGTTCTTATCATTAAAAATCGCCTTTGTTAAGGTTTGCATATTTCTCTCATTCCGAAT
>CAZHCB010000020.1:2648-6938 GCA_964530935.1 uncultured Oscillospiraceae bacterium | reverse complement strand
GCTTTTGAAGAAAGGAAAGCGTATTATTCCCTTCCGACTTATACTACTGCATTGTTCTGTCGAAATCAAGTAAAACCGCCAGAAATACAGCTATTCATTATTAATATTATATGGAAATTACTATTGTACTTTTTCTTAAAATTTGATATAATTTATTAATTAAGGCCATTGTGAAAACATCTTCCCTAAAGGAGATATTAAATATGAATTCACTGCAAGATATTTGGCAGGCAGTAATGGATAGTTTATCGGACGAATTGACCAGCACCTCCATAAGCACTTGGTTTTCCGACTGTCGTCCCGTGGAGATCGCGCGGAACCGTTTGGTTATCCACACCCCCTCCGATTTTAAACGCAACATTATCCTCCAGCGCTTTTCAGCCACCATTACAGACACCCTTTCAGAAATTTTTTCCTGCCCCTTCGAGCTGCTTATCTTAGCCGGAGACGAGATTGACGATTATGAAGTAACTACCGAGGCGGACGACTCTCCTCCCGAGATGGCGGGGTACACCTTTGATCGCTTCGTTGTGGGTAACTCCAATAAGTTTGCTCACGCAGCAGCCGTTGCCGTTGCGGAAAACCCCGGAAAGGCCTACAACCCGCTGTTTATCTACGGAAACTCCGGTTTGGGCAAAACCCACCTTCTTTTGGCAATAGGGCAGAAGATCCACGAGATCGACCCCACGACTAAGGTGGTTTACGTTAAGGGTGACGAATTTACAAACCAGATGGTTCAGTCTATTCAAGCCGGTACGGCCGAGGAATTTCGCAGGAAATACCGGAATGTAGACCTTTTTCTGGTGGACGATATACAGTTCATCGCCGGAAAGATTCAAACTCAGGAGGAGTTTTTCCACACCTTCAACACTCTTTACGAAGGGGAAAAGCAGATCGTCATCACCTCTGACCGCCCGCCAATGGACATGGTCAAGCTGGAAGACCGCCTGCGCACCCGATTCGAAGGCGGTCTCATGGCAGATATTCAGCCTCCCGACGGGGAGACGAGAATGGCCATCATCCGAAAGAAGGCGGCTCAGCTGGGTATGACTTTGCCGGACGAAGTGGTGGAATATATTGCTGACGAGATCAAGTCCAACATACGGCAGATCGAGGGCGTTGTAAAGCGGCTGACCGCATATAACTCTATTCTTAATGACGAGGTAAACGTAGGCGCTGCAAAACGAGCCGTTAAGGATATTATCCGCATCGGCGCATACGTGCCCACACCTGACGTTATCATTGAAGAAACTGCCCGCTACTACTCCCTTCCAACTGAGGATCTCCGGGGTCAGCGCCGTTCCAAGAACACGGCTCTGGCAAGACAGGTCTCAATGTACCTTATGCGGAGCCTGACAAATCTCTCTCTGAAGGATATCGGCGAACAGTATGAGGATAGAAATCACTCAACCGTTCTCAACTCTATCCGCAAAATCGAAGAGCAGCTGGAAAAGGACCCTCAAACGGGCATCACCATTCGAGATATCACAAGCAACATTAACACCACCCATGGAAAATAAGTTTTGAACATTTAAGCAAACCCCTTTCAAAGCTGTTTGTTGATTACTGTTCAAAACTTTGCCTTTATTTTTTACTCCACAGCAGCCCTTTATTTTTCAACTGTGTCTCAACATTTTTGATAACAGCCTCAGCCCAGTGTTTTCAAGGGCTAAAACCACTTTTCAACATCTTTTTTTACTAATACTACCGCTACTATCTTATATACTATCTATCTTTCTGTCTATCTTAACAGATTCCCATAAAAATAGAGGAGGAAAAAACAATGAAATTCACCTGTGAAAAGTATCTGCTTCAAGCAGCAGTTGCGACAACCTCACGCGCAGCGGCTTCCAAAAGCCCGAACCCCGCCCTTGAGGGACTGCTTATTGAGGCTGCAAACGGCGTAAAGATATCGGGATATGACCTTGTTAAAGGCATATACACCAGTTTTGCCGCTGATGTTGCAGAACCCGGAACAGTAGTTCTCTCCGCAAGACTGTTTGACAGCATTATTCGCAGTCTGCCGGAGGAGATAGTCACCATCTCCAGCGACTCTAACAACATGACAAGAATCGTCTGCGGAAATGCGGATTTTTCAATCATGGGTACAGATTCTGAAAACTATCCCGAGCTGCCCTCTGTCGAGCACCAGAAATCTGTTTCAATCCCTCAGAACATAATGAAGGAAATGATAAACCAGACCATATTTGCAGTTTCGGACAATGAGGCAAGACCGGTGTACACAGGTGCGCTGTTTGAAATCAACAGCAACCGGCTGACAGTGGTTTCCGTTGACGGATACCGTTTGGCAATGCGCCGTGAAAAGCTGGAGGCTTCCGATATGCCGGATTGCAGCTTTATAGTACCGGGCTCTGCCCTGCAGGATTTGGAAAAAATGTGTGGAGACTCCGATGAAGCGGTTACAATAGTTTTAGGGGCCAAACACATCTCCTTCTCAGTTGGTAACTATGTTCTCATTACCCGCCGTCTGGAGGGTGAGTTCCTTGACTATAAGAAAGCTATACCCACAGACTTTAACCATAAATTAAAGATCAAGAGAGGCGAGCTGCACCGCGCGGTTGATCGAGTTTCCCTTATTATTGACGACAGGATAAAAAACCCCCTGCGCTGTGTTTTCGGCGATGGTAAGCTGAGCATGTACTGCATAACCGCCCTTGGTAAAGGTGAGGATGTTTGCAGGTATACGGGAGACGGCGGAAACATTGAGATCGGCTTTAATAACCGCTATTTGCAGGATGCCTTGAAAGCCGCTCCTGCGGAGGATCTGCTGTTTTGCCTGAATACGGGCTCATCTCCCTGCGTTATTATTCCCGATGACGGAACGGATAAGTTCCTGTATATGATCCTCCCTGTTCGTCTGAAGGCATAATCTGCTTTATCTGATATAGACGTAACACCCAAACGGAATAAACGGAAAAAAGGAAAAAACGAGAATGACACAAAAACCGGCAATTGAGGAAATAGAGATCTATACAGACTTCGTGAAGCTGGACGCTTTTTTGAAGTTCGCAGCAGCGGTGGAAACCGGCGGAGCGGCCAAGGGCGTTATACAGGAAGGTCTGGTAGAGGTTAACGGCCAAGTGTGCACAATGCGCGGGAGGAAACTTCGGGACGGAGATAAGGTCTCCTTCAACGGAGGTGTTCTTCTTGTGCGTCAGGCGGGAAAAGCAGAAAAGATAAAATGAGAATTGACAGCGTTCGTCTTGAGGGCTTTCGTAATTACGACAGTCAAGAAGTGTTGTTCTCCCCCGATATAAACGTAATTACCGGAAAAAACGCCCAAGGAAAAACCAATCTGCTGGAGAGCATTTTCCTTCTGAGCAGCGGACACGGCTTTCGAACCCGCAGCGACGGGGAGCTGGTGTCCTTTGGGGCGGAGCGTGCGCGCATCACGGGAGAGGTCTTCTCCCGTGGGCGTCAGCAGACACTGGATATTTCTTTCGGGAGAGGAACCAAGAAGCAGATCAGCTGCAACAGTGTTCGCATAAACGCCTCGGAGCTGTCAGAAACACTTAAAGTGGTTCTCTTTTGTCCGGATGACCTTAACATGATTAAGGACGGGGCAAAAGAGCGCCGCCGTTTTTTGGACATTGCGATATCCCAATTGCGCCCAAACTATGCCAAGCTGATCAGCGAATACGCAAAGCTCCACGAGCATAAACGCCGCATTTTGAACGACTGGCGGGACAAGCCCTCCCTGCTGGACGCGCTGGATGAGTTTTCAGACAGCCTGAATATCCGCTCAGCCCAGATCATCCGTTATCGGGCCGCGTATATCAAGCGTCTGGCTCAGACAGCCGCCCCTATTCACGGTGAGTTTTCCGGCAGCGGAGAGAGCCTGTGCATGAACTATAAAACTGTGAGCACGGTAACAGACCCCTTTGCTGAGGCCGAGGAGATTTACCGGGAGATCTGTGAACATCAGGCGGCCCACAGGCAGGCCGAGCTTGCCGGCGGAAGCGTACTCACCGGCATACACAAGGACGACCTTGAAATCGAAATAAACGGAGTCAATGCCCGTATGTTTGCCTCTCAGGGGCAAACCAGAACAGCCGCCTTGTCTTTGAAGATGGCGGAGCGGGAAATATCCTGTGAGGATACCGGCGAGAATCCGGTTCTCCTGCTGGACGATGTTTTAAGCGAATTAGACGCTCACCGGCAGGAATATGTCCTGAACCGGATGGGTGGCGGACAGACGCTTATCACCTGCTGTGAGGACGGACAGATAAAGGAGCGCACCGGCGGAAGAGTGCTCGTGGTTGAGGGCGG
>CAZHCB010000020.1:0-2548 GCA_964530935.1 uncultured Oscillospiraceae bacterium | reverse complement strand
ACGTACGCTTGCACCAATTTAACCACCAGCCCAGGAGGAAAAGATGTATCTGCATTTGGGAAAAAATGTTGTGGTGGCGAAGAAGGACGTAATAATGGTTTGCGATCTGGACAACGCCTCCTATTCACATATTACACGAGCCTATTTAGGGGCAGCGGAAAAGGCCGGGCAGGTCATGAACGTGTGCGACGACTTACCCAAGTCCTTTGTTGTGTGCCAAACGGCTCAGGGAGGTCAGGCGCTGTATCTGTCGCAGCTGGCCTCATCAACTCTGCTCAAGAGAGCGGAGACCATCAGTCTTGAATAAAGGAAAAAGAGCGAAAAATCGGAAGGAAAAATCAAATGTCTGAAATTACGGAAAAGATAACAGAAGAATATGACGCTTCGCAAATCCAGGTGCTGGAGGGCTTAGAGGCCGTAAGAATGCGTCCGGGAATGTATATCGGTTCTACATCGGCCAGTGGTTTGCACCACTTGGTTTATGAAACCGTTGACAACTCCATCGACGAGGCGTTGGCGGGCTACTGCTCCAAGATAGAGGTTGTTATCGAGAGCGGCGACGTCATCTGTGTAACGGATAACGGCCGGGGGATCCCCATTGACATTCAGGGACAGACCGGCCGTCCGGCAGTTGAAACGGTGTATACGGTCCTCCATGCCGGCGGAAAGTTCGGAGGCGGAGGATACAAGGTCTCCGGCGGGCTGCACGGCGTTGGAGCCTCTGTTGTTAATGCCCTTTCGGAGTGGCTGGAGGTTGAAGTTCACAAGGACGGCAAAATCCACCAGATCGCTTTCTCCAGAGGCAATATTACAAGAGAACTGAAGGTTATCGGCGAAACGGACAGAACAGGCACTACCGTTCGTTTCAAGCCCGATCCAACGATTTTTGACGAAACGGTTTTTGACTATGAAACTCTTCACATCCGCATGCGTGAGCAGGCGTTTTTGAACGCCGGTCTGCACATTTCAACGGAAGATCAGCGTCCGGGGAAAGAACAGCGTGCCGACATGTATTACGAGGGCGGAATCCGTGAGTTCGTAAGCTATATCAACCGCAACAAAACTCCTCTCCACGAAGAGGTGATCTACGTGCGCGGCGAAAGAGAGGACTCGGAGGCAGAGATTGCTCTGCAGTATAGCGACAGCTACAACGAGATTCTGGTGTCCTTCGCCAACAACATCCACACTCCGGAAGGCGGTATGCACGAAACGGGCTTCAAGGCTGCTCTCACAAGAGTTTTGAATGCCTACGGAAAGAAGACCGGCATTCTGAAGGACGGGGAGAGCCTCTCCGGCGAAGACTGCCGCGAGGGCCTGACTGCCATAATTTCCGTTAAGCTGACAAACCCCCAGTTTGAGGGACAGACTAAGGCAAAGCTGGGTAACTCCGACATGAGAACCCTGGTTGATTCCGTTGTTCAGGAAAAGCTGGATCAGTTCTTTGAGGAAAATCCATCGGTGGGCAAGACTATTCTCGACAAAGCCCTAACCGCAAGCCGTGCCCGTGAGGCTGCCAGAAAAGCCAGAGAGAGCATCCGCCGGAAAACCGCACTGGGCGGCGCGGCAATGCCTGACAAGCTCCGGGATTGCAACGAATCCGACCCCTCACTGACGGAGATTTATATCGTTGAGGGCGACTCTGCGGGCGGCTCCGCGACCCAGGGCCGGGACAGCCGTTTTCAGGCGATATTGCCCCTTTGGGGAAAGATGCTCAACGTGGAAAAGGCCCGTGAAGACCGGGTTTACGGCAACGACAAGCTCGAGCCGGTCATAACCGCCTTGGGCGCGGGAATCGGAGAGGATTTTGCCGTTTCCAAGCTGCGCTACCACAAGGTCGTTATCATGGCGGACGCCGACGTTGACGGCAGCCACATCCGCACACTGCTTCTGACCTTCTTCTTCCGCTTTATGCGGCCGCTTATCGACCACGGCTATGTTTATGCCGCCATGCCACCGCTGTATAAGCTGGTTCGCGGCAAGACCACCCGTTACGCTTTTTCCGATGAGGAGCGTGACCAGATTTCCGCCGAAATGCGCGGAGACAACCCCAACGCAAAAATCGACATCAGCCGAAACAAGGGTCTTGGTGAAATGGATCCCCACGAGCTTTGGGAAACCACTATGAACCCTGAAAAAAGAACCCTCAAGCGTATCACGCTGGAGGACGCCGTTCGCGCCGACGAGATTTTCACCATACTCATGGGTGAAAAGGTTGAGCCGCGGAAGGAATTCATTGAGAAAAACGCCGAATACGTCGTTAATCTGGATATATAAGGAGGTGAGATCTAATGGCAGGTAATAAAAAAGACTACGCACCCGAAGATATAATGTACCCTGAGCAGAAGATAGTCACCACAGAGCTGGTCACCGAGATGCAGAACTCCTACATCGACTACGCCATGAGCGTTATTGTAGGTCGAGCGCTGCCGGACGTTCGCGACGGGCTCAAGCCCGTGCACAGGCGTATATTATACGCAATGTACGAAGACAATCTCACCAACGACAAACCCTTTAAGAAGTCGGCAACCTGCGTGGGCGACGTTCTGGG
>CAZHCB010000019.1:4016-19237 GCA_964530935.1 uncultured Oscillospiraceae bacterium | reverse complement strand
AAAAGAAAAAAACTAACTCAATTACAACTGGCTGAACTAATCGATGTGGACCGAAGCCATATAAGCGCTATTGAGTTGGGTAATGTCGGCGTATCTTTTGATGTGATTTTTAAGATGTGTGAAGTATTAGATATCACTCCAAAAGAAATATTCGATTTTAGAGATTGAGCACTTATGCTATACTAAGCTTATTGATCTCATCTGCCACGTCTACGGTGTTGAGAACGCATAATAACATCAAGTAAAAAGCAACAGCGGAGAACCTGAAGAGAAAGGTTCTCCGCTGTTGCTTTTATTCAATATATTGTGGCTTACAATGCATTTATGATACAAGGCCAAAATATAACAGTTATAAGGGAAGCTGTTTTTCGGCTTATACGGCATCCTGCGGCATTATTTCGGGCAGGAAGAAAAGATCATCGTTGCGGTGTTTGAAGAAGAACATTCTGAAGACATAGCCTTCCCCCGTGGCGTAACCCCGAAGAGAGGGGAAAGTATCATCATATGCTGTTGCTCCGTTTATTGCTGCAAAGTCTTGAGACATGGCAACAAGACTCAGCACGGCTGCAATGCAAGTTTCAAAAGCGAAACACATGTCGTTTTCAAAGGTGTATCCGCCCTCGCAATAAAGCTTCTTCTGCCGGTCAACCCGGGAAATAAGCCCGTCAACATATCGTGACGGAATTACGGTATCGCCGCCGTTGACATCCAGCAGTTGCATGCAATTCTGATTAATAAAGGTGTCCAGAGCATTTTCAAACTCCACATGACCCTTTATGCCGCTGATAAAATCCTTGCTGTGGGCAAAACAGAAATAATCACAGATATAATGACAGAGCATACCGAGCATTTTAGAATATTCGGCATTTACCCGACCGGACTCGTTGAGAGGGGTCATGGACAGTTCACGTGAGATTTCACGGATTTTCCTCTCGCAGACTTTGCTAAAATGAGGTGTAAGTACCATTGACGGAATGTAATCCGGGGCAATGTTGCCGTAAGCAAAAGCGCTGCTGTTAAGGACAACACCTCGGTTTTGCAGGGAAGCCTGAACAAGGTGAGCCATGGCAAAGTGGGATGTAGATTTCATTACTTCTCCTAAATATCAAGCAAATTGCCAGTTATAGACAAATTATACAACAAAATCGTATATGCACTGTGTAAGTTTAACAGGTGTGATCTTTTGTGTCAAGACGAAAACTGTTAAAAGACTATGAAATATTTGCAATTCGGTATCGAAGTTAACAGAAGATTACAGTTTTCGATAATCAACGAGTTTCTGCGCGAGAAAGGAAACCTTTCGCTATACAGCGCGTCAAAGACATAATATGTTTTCTTTTAATGTTATGGCAGAAATACATTGACAAAATTATCTGTCAATGATAAATTATCAGTGTACTAATACAAATGGTACACAACCAAAGGAAAGAGGATGAAACGATGAAGAACGGTTTTATACGGGTAATAGCCGCTGTGCTGATACTGGTTATGGCGCTGGTACCCCTATCCGGTTGCGGAAAGAAGAATAACAATACATCGTCAGAATATGTATATGTGCCTGAGTATGTGACGCTGCCGAAGGATATTTCCGGTATGGATTCCACGGTCTGCGTCGGAGACACCATATATTTCTCGAGCAATGTTGCTCTGGACAAGGACGGCAATGTTGTTTCCCAGGACGATGTTGACGCATACTATGATAATCTTTATGGTAACTCGAAAGAGAAATTGGCTGCTGCCGACAGTTTAGCTGCAACTGAGCCTGATACAATTGAAGATCCGCCCTTTACATATGAATACCGTTTATTCTCTATAAAAATGGACGGCACTGAATATCGCCGTCTGGATGCATTTACACCCAAGGAGATTCCTGATAGTGACTACGCTTACTATAACATAAACAGAATCTTTGCAGATGCTGACGGCAATCTATATCTTGTTGAGAATGTTTCGAGTACTGTTTTCAATCTCCCTGCCGACTTTGATGAAACCACCGGCGACAGGTGGCAGTATTACGTCAAGGATGAAAACAATTTTTATCTGCGGGCAATTGATAGTAATGGCGCTACACTGTCCGAGACACGAATCAACGACCTTATTGAGGGAACTGACCAGATGGATTATTTCTATCTGGGGACTTTTGCGATAGACAAAGACAATAACATTTATTTCATAAATGATAATGACCAGAGCTTATATGTTATTACTACGGCAGGTGCAATAGTGTGCAAGTTGCAAATTGACGGATCGTATAACGGACTTGTTAACATGAAGGATGGCTCTGTAGGCGTTTGCATTTATGAAGACGCCGGTCAAGTTATAAAGATGGTCGATACAAATAAGAAGGACTGGGGTGAAACATTTAAGGCGCCAATGAACGCCTGGAACTTCTCTTCCGGCGGAGATGAGTACGATTTCTGCTACAACAACGGCAATACACTCTACGGATACGATGTTAAGAAAGAAACCGAAACTAAGATTCTCAACTGGATCAACAGCGATGTTGACGGAAACAATATAAATCTCTGTCAGCTTAAAGCAAACGGAGACGTTTTCGCAATCTACTATTACTACGACAACAATACTTCCGGCTATGAGGTAGTCAACCTTGTAAAGAAGCTTGCAAAGGACGTTGAACAAAAAGAGGCAATAACCCTTGCAACCGTTTATCTTGACTACGACCTACGGAGTGCTATACTTGATTTTAATAAGACAAACCAGGATTACCGCATTGAAGTAATTGACTATTCCGAGTTCAATACGGAAGAAGATTACAGTGCGGGCATGACCAAGCTCAACACCGAGATTATTTCCGGTAAGGTGCCCGACATTATCGCGCTGGGCAATCTGCCGGTTAAGCAGTACGTTTCCAAGGGCCTGCTTGAGGATTTGTATCCCTTCATTGACGGTGACTCCGAATTTAACAGAACCGATTTTGTTCAGGCCATTATGAAGGTAATGGAAACTAACGGAAAGCTCTACTCCGTCTGCTCCAGCTTCGGACTGGTCACAATGGCGGGTCATTCAAGTATTCTTGGCAGTGAACCCGGCTGGACGGTGAGTGATCTTAAACAGATCATTGACGCTCATCCGGAAGCGGACTATCCTCTGGGACAGGGAATGTCCAGAGCAGATATCTTGAACATGCTTCTGATGTTCAGTATGGATGACTATATTGACTGGAGCACAGGTAAGTGCAGCTTTGATACCGCTAATTTTAAGAGTCTGCTCGAGTTCGCAAACAGCTTCCCCAATGAAATCGACTATGAAAACATGGATTGGAAAGACGATGCAACTCTTGTAAAAGACGGACGTCAGCTGGCCTCCTTCTTCAGTCTCTATGATTTCAACAGCTTCCAGTATTACAAGGCCGCTTATGGTGATGATATTGTGTTTAAGGGCCTGCCCGGTCTTGACGGTGGCGGTAGCGTTGCCAATCTGCAATCCGGCCTTGCAATGACAACCTCCTGCAAAAATAAAGACGCTGCCTGGGAATTCATGCGCATTCTGCTAACCGAGAAATATCAGGCCACCAATAGCTGGAATCTGCCCACCAATCAGGCTGCCTTTGACGCAAAGCTTAAGGAAGCCATGAAGCAGGAATACTACATCGATGAAAACGGCGTAAAGCAGCCGCAATCCACTGGCGGAATGTCAGTGGGCGACGGTGAAACCGTTGAGTTCTATGCGATCACTCAGGAAGAAGCCGACATGATCATGGCGCTGATTAACTCCGTAAAATATGTTGCAAACTATGATGATTCTGTTTATTCGCTGATTTCCGAAGAAGCTTCGGCTTACTTTGACGGCGCAAAATCTGTGGATGAGGTCGCCTCGATAATCCAGAGCCGTATGTCGATTTACATCAACGAACAAAGATAGAATACGAACCAAGAATAAGGGAGCCGGTTTATCCGGCTCCCGATAAGAGCGGGTGGTACGATGAAGAAAAGATGGAACAGCCTAAGTGAAATAAGACGTGAAAGACTTCGTGATTTAGCGTTTATTTCCCCCAGTATTCTGGGTATGTCCGTTTTTTTCATCGTACCGTTCTTTGTTATTGTTTACTATTCCCTTATAAACAACCCCATTCAGAAGGACTTTGTATTTCTGAATAACTTTATTAATTTAATCAAAAACTCCGCATTCAAAACAGCCGCCAAGAACACGGCCATTTTTTCCGCTATTGCCGTTCCTACAGCAGTTGTCTTTTCATATTTTCTTGCCCAGATGCTGGAGGCGAGGATACCCCTGAAGAGTCAGTTTAGAACATTTTTCCTCAGCCCTATGATGGTTCCGGTGGCATCAGTCGTTTTGATTTGGCAAGTTCTCTTTACCAGCAACGGTACGGTAAACGAGTTTCTCGCCTTGTTCGGCGCTGACAAAGTTGATTGGCTGAAATCCGAATATGCGCTGGTGGTTGTTATCCTGCTTTTCCTCTGGAAGAACCTGGGGTACAACATGATTCTCTTTATGGCTGCACTGAATAATATTCCAAAAGAACTGATTGAAGTGGCGGACATTGAAGGAGCAAACACATGGTTCAAATTTAAGCATATTACTGTTCGCTACCTATCACCGACAATTTTGTTTGTCACCATTCTTTCGCTAATTAACTCCTTCAAGATATTCCGGGAGGTATATCTGCTTTCCGGCGACTATCCTGTTGAGAGCTTATATACACTCCAGCACTTTATGAACAACACCTTCCGCTCACTGGATTATCAAAAGCTGTCTGCCGCGGCAATTCTAATGGCCATTGTTATGGTTATCATCATTGCCTTGCTCTTCATCTTCGAGGACAAGCTTGGAAAGGACGTGGAAGGATGAAGAAAAAACACTATTTTGGACGCGGGGTTCTAACGCTGATCGCGGCGGCTTTTGCAATTATCTTTCTGCTTCCGACGATACTTACGTTTACAAACTCCCTAATGTCGGAAAGTGAGATTTCAGCCAACTACGGTGCGGTTTTTGAAAATGTCACGGCAAAAGAGGGCAAAACCTACATTTCCGAAAAAGTTAACCTTAAGTTCATTCCGGACAAGGTCACTTTTTCCCAGTATCTCACTGCGTTTGTAAAAACTCCTGATTACCTGTTGAAGTTCTGGAACTCGGTTATTCTGGTTGTGCCTATTGTTCTGCTGCAGGTGGCAATTGCCTCACTGGCGGCCTACAGCTTCACCCGATACCGAGGGAAAATTAAGTCGTTCCTGTTTTTCTTTTATGTTATACTAATGTTAATGCCATATCAGGTAACACTAGTTCCAAACTATCTGGTTTCGGACTGGCTGGGTGTTTTAAATACACGCTGGTCAATTATCCTGCCGGGTGCGTTTGCTCCCTTCTCTGTGTTTCTGCTTACAAAATTTATGCGCAGAATCCCCGCGTCTCTAATCGAAGCGGCGAGACTGGACGGGGCAAGTGAGTGGCAAATTTTCTCCAAGGTTTGTATTCCCCAGTGCCGCAGCGCACTGTATTCAATAGTAATTCTGGTGTTTATTGACTACTGGAACATGGTGGAGCAGCCTCTCATCCTTTTGCCGGATGAGACAAAGCAGCCTTTGTCCGTGTTCTTGTCAAAGATAAACACAGCGGAGATCGGAATCGCATTTGCCGTTGCAACACTTTATATGATTCCGTCACTGCTTCTCTTCCTCCACGGTGAGGAAGCGCTGGTAGAGGGGATAACCCACTCCGGCTCAGTCAAAGGGTAATTTATTAAAAACAACCATCTGATAATAGAAACAATTGAAAGGACGGACAAGCAATGGGAAATGAGGTAAAAAAGAGGGCGTGGGTAAAAAATGCAGCCATAATCTTTTTAGCGGTATTGCTGGTTCTTACTCTCTTTTCAAATACGTTCAGAAACCGCACTCTGCCGGAGGTTGCAACAATGTATGTGCAGTCCGGCTCAATTTCCGCGCAGATTCGCGGCAGCGGAACTGTGACAGCGACGGAGAACTTTGAGGTGGTTTCGGACCAGAGCCGGAAGATATTGTCCGTACCTGTCAAAGTAGGGGATACGGTTGCCGTTGGTGATACCCTTGTTATCTACTCTGAGGCAGACGCCACGGAGCTCAAGGCAGCACAGGACGCGCTGGATGATCTGCAGCTGAATTATCAAAAGGCTTTGATAAACTCAAGCTCGGGTAAATATTCTGCTGAAAAGAGTGCGCTTACTTCTGCAGGTTATGCCGTTACGGATGCAAATAATGCCCAAGCTATTGCAACTACTGCTGTGGCAACCGCAACAACCGCTGTGAGTAATGCGGAAGCCTCCGTGGCAGCAGCCCAAAAAGCCTATGATGATGCTAAAGTCGGCGGAGATGATGACGATATAGCCGCAAAGAAAGAGGCATTAGACATTGCCAATGGAACCCTTGATTCGGCTATGGCAACGTTAGCAGAGAAAAATACTGCCCTCACAGATGCAAAAAATACTGTTACACAGGCGCAAAGAGCCTATAAAGAGGCAGAACTTGCGTTGGAAAAGGCAGTTAAACTTGAAAACCTTGATTTGACCGATATGAAAAAGGGCATTGCCGAGCAGCAGAAGGTCGTTGACGACCTGAAATCCGGCAGCGTTGGCGCTGAGGTCAAGAGTCAGGTCAACGGTGTTGTTGCGTCAATCAGCGTGTCCGCGGGCAATCAGGCAACTCCCGATGTTCCGCTTATGGTGGTTGAAGTTCCCGACCTTGGCTATATGGTCAGCTTTTCCGTTACCAAGGAGCAGGCCGAAAAGCTGCGTATGGGTGACGAGGCAACGATTCAAAGTGGGTACTACTGGGGTGCAACAATTACAGCAAACCTCACAGCCATAAAGACTGACACCCAAAATCCTGCAACCAACAAGATTTTAAGCTTCAAAATAAACGGTGATGTTACAAGCGGTTCACAAGTTACACTCAGCATCGGAGAGCGCGGTAAGAATTACGATACGATCGTTCCAAACAGCGCGATCAGAAGCGACAGTAACGGCAAGTTCGTTCTGGCGGTTATGGCGAAAAACAGTGCATTAGGCAACCGCTATGTTGCCACCCGCATTGATATTAACGTGCTGGCAACAGACGATGTTAACAGCGCAATCTCCGGCGCACTCACATACGGAGATATCGTGATAACGCAATCTTCAAAGCCCATTGAGACGGGTATGCAGGTACGTTTGCCGGACTAATTATATTGCTTAAGCGGAAAACTTTAGTGAAAGACGGTGGCTGGGCTTGAAGAATAAAAAAAGAATAATAATACTGGCCGCGGTGAACACAGTTTTGCTCTTGCTGGTTACAGCGTGCTTGCTCTCAATTAATAAGTACAGCCATACTCTTCTCAGTCAACAGGCTGCGAAATATTGGGCAGGGGATAGGCAGGAGCGCTTTGCTCAGGTGTCGGCCTTCATGCCGGAGTCCAATTTGGCACAGCTTTCTTCGGTGATGAGCTTTCGTTCGACCCTTGACGGGAAAATAGCCGATACCGGTATTGAGCTTCCCGAGCAGGGCTATCTCTGGGTAGATGCATATTCGGGCAAGGGCAGCGTAACTGTGGAAAGTGAAAAGGGCGAGGCAAAAGCTCAGGTAATTGCAGTGGGCGGCAGCTTCTTTAATTTCCACCCCCTGGAGCTGCTCTCCGGCAGCTATATTTCGGAAGCCGACCTGATGCAGGACCGCGTGGTTCTGGATTACGAGCTGGCTTGGTCGCTGTTCGGCAGCGGCGACCTTGAAGGAATGAGCGTAGAAATCAACGGCAGGAGCTATTACGTTGCCGGTGTGTTTAAGCGTGAAGACGATAAATTTACGGACAAGGCACTGGACGCCGAGCCCATAATTTTTATGTCATATACCGCAGCCACTCAGACTGAGGGGGGATACGGGACCTCAATAGTTAGCGGAATCAGCTGCTATGAGCTGGCGATGCCAAACCCCATAACAAACTTTGTTGAAAATACCGTTAAAGAGGGCTTTAACGGCGGCATACGTGAGAGCGGCGGCGATGAAAACGCTAAGGAAAAGTATGTTGTTGTACAAAACTCTACCCGCTACAGTTTTGGAAAGGTTTTTGATATTTTTGTCAACTTCGGCGAGCGCTCCGTTGTAGACGACGGTGTTGCCTATCCCTACTGGGAGAATGCCGCGCGGGTTTCAGAGGTTTATATTGCCAGACTGTATGTTCTTATTGCGGCGCTGGGTTTTATTCCGCTGATTTGTGCCATTTGGGCAATAGTATTGCTTATTATATTTATTATAAAAAAGATAAAGCAGGGCTGGGCATACTCCAGAGAAGCTTGGGATGACCGCTATGCCAGAATGGAGAAGATTCGTGATAAACGTGAGGCGAGAGCGGAAAAGCGTGGTCGCCGTAAGCGTGGACAGGACAAAGAAACTCCCGGTGAAGAGCCTAAACCATTTGACGAGCAGTCGATAGCACAAGACGTTGAAAGCATAGTCCGGGAAATGATGCAAGACAACCAATAAAACGCTTGCTAATTAATGAGATAGGGTGGGGATTGCTATAACCGAAGTGTTTTTACACAGTGATTTTGAAAAGGGAAAAGGAAAAGCAGATTTTGGCGAAAAAATATTTTCCCATATTCTATCCGGACAGATCAATCGCTTTGAATCCTACAAAGACTTCAGCCTTATGTCATTTGACATGCTTGACACCTCAAAAATTCCCCATAAAAAATCAAAGCTGATTATTTGTCTTTATCCGGACAAGCTGATATTTATCTGTTGTGACAGTGAGCAGCTTGCGCTTGTAAAAGGACTTGTAAACGAGTCCGACACCGATTCGCCTCATGCGCTGTATTCGTTTTTTTCGTTGCTTTTGGCAGGCGACGCCGAGCGTTTGGAAGATTTTGAGGACGAGCTCACTGAACTGGACGACGCCATCGCTATGGGAAAAAGGAGCAACTGCATAGCGCAAATTAGCCAGTATCGCAAGCATCTGCTCACATTGAAGCGTTATTACGATCAAATTGACCTCATCTTTGACGGTATAGATGAAAACGGAAACGGCATGATTAGCGACGAACTTCAAAATAGCTTTGATATTCTCACCAAGCGCATTGACAAGCTCCTCGAGCATATCACAAATTTGCGGGATTACATCATGCAAATTCGCGATGCCTATCAGTCGCAGATTGCTTATCAGCAGAACAACTTGATTAAGATTTTCACTGTCGTCACAACGATTACCCTGCCGATCAACCTGATTACGGGTTGGTATGGGATGAACATTATTATGCCGGAATTCAAATGGGAACACGGCTATATGTATGTCATTGGACTGAGTATTCTCATCATCGGATTGCTTACCCTGTTCTTTAAACGCAGAAAATGGTTTTAGATTTTTGGGCAAGGGCTGGGTTTTAGGATGTATACCGACAAGTGGGATAAGATGCCACAAGCTAAGATATATGTGAAGAAGGCTGAGAAATCTCAGCCTTCTTTTTTACTTTTTTTGGTCAAAACTCTTTTGGATTTGATAAATAACTGATATGACTTTGATAAATACTATTTTTGTAGTCAAACAATGAGGACCAAAACGAAAGGTTGGTATTTATGAAGGACAATAAGAAAGACAATAAGAAATATAAACGTAAGTTAGACTTTAATGATATGCCCCATACTCTTGGCGCAGCGGCTTCCGCAACAGATATGACCGGCATGATTCCCTTTGCAGACAAAGACACCAAGGGCGAATATATGGATATGTATAGCGAACTAATGGGTGTGCCCGTAAGCCTCATAGATATGCCGGATGAAGAGTTTTCTCAGGCAAAGATGCCCCAGGCATAGGAGGCGGCCGTGAATAATCATATAAGCGGGAATATTCCTCTGGGTTTGGGAATGGCAATAGCCCAGAACTCAAAGGCGCTTGATCAGTATGCACTGCTCTCCGACGGACAGAAGAGCGCGGTGCTTGAAGGTGCGAGAAACGTGACCTCAAAACAGGAGATGCAGGCCTTTGTCAGCGGAATTGCTGAAGGCAGATTTAATTAAGCTGAACCGGTTAAATGTAAAGCCCCTAAAAAGGGGCTTACATATTATTTCAAACCAAGACGGTGGATGTGTTCATCGGCAACGCTGTGGACAGCTGAAAAATCCACATGTGGATTATAAATGCCCTCAATGCGGTCATGAAAGTTTTTGGCGCTTGCCAGAGCGGTGATAGCCTCGTTTTTGAGAGTAGAACTCATTTTTTCGAAACGCTGTAGCTCGCCTTTGAGCTTTTTTTGCGTTGCGCAGTCTCCTTTAGGATCTAAATGGATCCGTCTGCTGGGGGTTAAGGCAGCCAAAGCGGAGCCGGAGCTGACAAAGCCAAGAGAAAGTCCGGGAATCAGCACGCCCTCAGGCATTTCCGGTGTCAGGGGATCAAGACATAAAATTACCTTGTGCCCGGCACTTGCTGCCGCATCAGCTATTCGTCCCAGCTGGGCAGGAGCTAAACCAAGTTTGCTTTCAAGAGAAATAATGCTATCGCAATATAATAAGGCAGTGTCCTTAAAGCAACATATTCCCTTGCAGGTGTGAGCGGATAAAAACCGTCTGGTAATTCTGCCGCCGGTGCGGTGTTTTGTGCCTATTTCCCTCTTTATTATACCGTCAATACGCTGCTTTGCCCGCTGGATATCATCGTCCGTTGGGAAGTTTTTCTGCCATCCGCGGCGTAGAACTCCTGCGGATAATAGGAGAGAATATGCCTTTTTATATTGTGGAGAGATAGAGTTTTGCAGCTCAATCAGCTCCTGACGGTGAGCTGAAATGCTGCCGTGATCGTAAAATTGACCCAGATCGAGATAGGCAGAGTCTGCCGCCGCCATGTTCACATCGGCAACATGAGGGGCAGTACCATCCATATAGGCGGTTTTTAACCCGGGGATGTATATTCCGTCCAGAGAATTGGGATCTCCGGAGCAAACGACGTACTCAACGCCATAACCTGCCTTTTGTGCCGCTATACCGATTTTACGCATAAGGCTGGATTTGCCACAGCCCGCGCCACCTTTGATTACCCAGAGAAAATCACCCTCGTTGTAGGAAACAAGACTGTCGTATAGAGAATAGAAACCGTCGGCAGTGTTCCCACCGAGGAAAAAATACTTGCTTTGTTGGTCGTTCATTAAATCAGTCCCTTCGATAAGGCTAGCTTTCGATACACATTATGCTCAAAAGAAGAGTTTTGATTATGAACAAACCCCATTAATTAGGTCTTATATATGTAAAGACCCCCTTGCATGTTCTGCAAGGGGGTCTCAGTTAAATTGTTACGGTGCCTTCGTAGACCAGACTGGCGTTTCCGGTGAGGAAAACCGCATCGTCTATATAGTTAACAACAAGCTGTCCGCCTTTGACCTTAACGGTTATGTCTTCGCCCTTATCACACAGTCCGTTTTCGCAGGCGGCAACAACAGCGGCGCAAGCACCGGTGCCACAGGCCTGGGTCTCTCCGTTACCACGTTCCCACACACGCATTTTTAAAGTGCTGTGGTTAACGAAGCGGACAAATTCCGTGTTAACACGCTGGGGGAAGAGGGGATCGTGTTCAAACAACGGCCCCACATTTTCAAGGTCGATCCGGTCAACACGATCAACAAATACGACACAATGTGGATTGCCCAAGTTAACGCAGTTAATTGAATACTCACCGTCGGCAATCTTTACAGAACGGTTTATAACTTTATCACCGTCAAGCAGTACGGGAATGGATTGGGGCGTCAAGACTGCCTTGCCCATATTAACCCGAACCGAGCGAACAACACCGCCAAAGGAATAAAGCGTTAGCTCACGAATGCCGCTGGCAGTTTCGATCGTCATCTCCATTTTCGGAACAATACCCTTGTCAAAGAGGTATTTGCCCAAACAACAGATACAGCTTCCGCCTATCTTGCCCTCGGAGCCGTCTCGATTAAAGATTCGCATCTTAGCGTCGGCTATGCTTGAGCTTTCTATGAGCACTATCCCGTCACCGCCAATGCCCCGGCTTCTGTCAGTGAGTGTGGTTGCGAGGGATTCCGGGGAATTTATGCTGCCATCAAAGTTTTCAAAGAATATGTAGTCATCGCCGGTGCCTTGCATTTTTGAGAACTTGAGAGTTTCGCGTTCGGTGCGCATGTGAGCAATGTCAACAAGCTCCGTGTTCCATTCCGAGAACCGGCTTGCCAGCATGTCCACCAATGCATTCGCTGTATCCAATGATGTAAGGCAGGGTATAGACAACTGAATGGCGCGTCGGTTTAGGCGGATGAAATCTTCAATATCCTGAGGACGTGCCTCGCCGGTGACAATCAGGTAGGAGATTTTTCCGCTCTCCAGCAGCTCCATAACGTGGCTGTCGTGACTGAGCTTGCCAACCACCTCAACATCCACACCCAGGCGGGAAATTTCTTTTGCATTGCCGTCTGTGGCGTAGAGCTTAAAGCCCAGCTCATCAAATTTCCTGGCAAGGTCGATTATCTCAAAGCGGTCTCTCTTATTAACGCTTATCAGAACGCCGGTGTCACCGTTCTTGGGTGGCGCAGTCAGCTTAAATCCGGCGGATATAAGACCCTTAAACAGCGCTTCCTCAAGTGTTTTTCCAACTCCCAAAACCTCACCCGTAGATTTCATCTCAGGGCTGAGCGAGGAGTCGACGCCGCGGAGCTTCTCAAAGGAGAACACCGGAACTTTCACGGTCACATAAGGGGGCTGCTTGTAAAGCCCGGTGCCATAGGGTAGGTTTTTAAGGGTTTCTCCGACCATGAGTCGCGTTGCAATATCAACCATGGGCAGCCCCGTGACCTTGCTTATATAAGGAATAGTACGGGATGCCCGGGGGTTCACCTCTATAACATAGAGCTCGCCCTCAAAAATAAGATACTGAATGTTCACAAGACCCCGCGTGTCCATTGCCAGAGCAAGCTTTGTGGAAATGTCAATGATATTGGTGAGCATTTTGTCACCTATACTGTATGGCGGGTACACAGCGATGCTGTCGCCGCTGTGCACTCCGGCGCGCTCAATATGCTGCATGATTCCCGGGATCAGAACGTCCTCACCATCGCATATTATGTCAACCTCAAGCTCGGTTCCCATCATGTATTTATCCACTAAAACAGGGTTTTCTATGCCCTGGGAAAGGATAATTTTCATGTATTGACGCACATTGTCATCCGAGTGGGCAATGGTCATATTCTGCCCGCCAATGACATAGGACGGGCGCAGAAGAACGGGGTAGCCCAGCGTTGTAGCGGCCGATAAGGCTTCGTCCATGGTGGTTGCCGACATGCCCTTGGGTCTTCGGATGTTAAAGCTCTCAAGCAGGGCATCAAAGCGCAATCTGTCTTCGGCAAGGTCAATGCTCTCCGCTGAAGTGCCTAGAATGCGTATACCGGCGTTTGACAGGGAGTGGGTGAGGTTGATTGCAGTTTGCCCGCCGAAGGCTACAACAACACCGTAGGGTTGCTCAACTTCAATAACGTGCATCACGTCTTCATAGGTGAGCGGTTCAAAATAAAGTCTGTCGGCAGTGTCAAAGTCTGTTGAAACCGTCTCGGGATTGTTGTTGATAATCGCAACCTCAAAATCCAGTTCTTTCAAGGTTTTTACGCAGTGGACACTGCTGTAGTCAAATTCAATTCCCTGACCGATACGGATAGGACCTGAACCCAAAACTATTATGCGCTGTTTCTCGTTTTTAATGAGGGGGCGCGCCTCGCAGTGCTCATCGAATGTAGCATAGAAATAGGGGGTCTCTGCCGCGAACTCTGCGGCGCAGGTGTCTACCATCTTGTAAACGCAGCGGGCAGGGGAGTCGACCTTGTTTCCTGAAATTCGAGCCAGCGCGGCATCGGTGTAGCCGTAATACTTGCCTAAACGGTAGCTCTCGGGAGACAGACCATTTTTGGAAAGTCCCAGTTCAAAGTCCGCAAGGTTTTTTAGCTTATACAAAAACCACAGGTCGATTTTCGTTATATCATTTATAGTTTCAGGCAAAATTCCTTGCTTGAGGGCGGAGAAAACAGTGAACAAACGCCTATCGTCAATAAGGGATAATTCAGAAATTATGCCAACCGTAGTATCGCTCTTTGGATTGAGTGTGTCCAGCCCCAGCTCTGCTCCTCTCACGGCCTTCATAATGGCGGCTTCAAAGCAAGGCGCAATGGACATCACTTCGCCGGTTGCCTTCATCTGAGTGCCCAGAGTGCGGTCGGCGCCCACAAATTTGTCAAAGGGCCATTTGGGCAGCTTGCAAACCACATAGTCAACGGTGGGTTCGAAACAGGCGCTGGTTTTTCCGGTGACGTCGTTTCGGATTTCATCCAGAGTGTAGCCAAGAGCGATTTTCGCCGTTACCTTCGCTATGGGGTAGCCGGTTGCCTTGGAGGCCAAGGCGGAGGAGCGGGAAACCCGGGGGTTCACCTCAATAACGCTGTATTCGAAACTCTTGGGGTTGAGAGCAAATTGACAGTTGCAGCCGCCTTCGATTTTAAGTTCCTCGATAATGTCGAGAGAGGCGGTTCGCAGCATTTGAAACTCTTTGTCGGACATTGTCATGGCAGGAGCCACCACGATGCTATCGCCGGTGTGAACACCCACCGGGTCGAAATTTTCCATGCTGCAAATGGAGATTGCGTTGCCGGCAGCATCCCGCATTACCTCAAACTCAATCTCCTTCCAACCGGCAATGTAGCGCTCCACGAGTATTTGGGTAATAGGGGAGAGCATTAGCCCGGTTTTTGCAATGGTTTTCAGCTCTGCCTCGTCATAGGCAACGCCGCCGCCTCCGCCACCCAAGGTGAAGGCCGGACGAACGATAACCGGATATCCGATTTCTTCGGCGATCTCCAGAGAACGCTCCAAATCTGTTGCAATGTCAGAAGGGATGCAGGGCTGGCCGATTTTTAGCATGGTGTCACGGAAAAGCTGGCGGTCTTCCGCTTTATCGATCGCCTCGGCACTGGTTCCAAGCAGACGGACACCGTGCTTTTCCAAATAGCCGTCCTTTGACAGCTGCATGGCGATGGTGAGCCCGGTTTGTCCTCCGAGAGAGGCCAAAATGCTGTCAGGTTTTTCTTTCTCGATAATGCGCTTAACAGTTGCAGCGGTGAGCTGTTCCAGATAGATCTCGTCAGCAAGGGCTATGTCTGTCATAATAGTCGCCGGGTTTGAGTTTACCAGAACGACGTTGATGCCGGCATCCTTCAAAACACGGCAGGCTTGGTTTCCGGCATAGTCAAATTCGGC
>CAZHCB010000019.1:0-3916 GCA_964530935.1 uncultured Oscillospiraceae bacterium | reverse complement strand
GTATTGTAAGGAAAAACCGTAACAGAACAGTTGCGTGCGTTTAGTTCCCGGATAATATTTTCCTTTGCACCGTAATCAATAAGCGCGACAGAATACTTTTTATCACCCTTAGCTTCTGAAGTGTAAATCTCTTTTGTGGAGGTTTCGTTGACGACTCCGGTTACGGTATAGTCAATCACTTCCTGAGGAACACCCTCAGGTAAGCTCTCGCAGATTTTGGCGTTCATGACTCCCGCCTCACGGATTATTTGCGTCAGCTCTCGCGTGTCTACACCACAGATTCCAACGATTCCTTGTTTTTTAAGGAATTCGTTTAAATCCCCCTCTGAACGGAAGTTCGAGGGGGATTTACAAAAATCACGGACGACCACGCCTTTGGCGTGGCACTTATTGCTTTCAAAGTCTTCGGGAATAATACCGTAGTTCCCAATTTGAGGGAAGGTGTGCATAATGATTTGCCCGGCATAGCTCGGGTCGGTGAGTGTTTCGACATAGCCGACAACACCGGTGGTAAAAACAAGCTCGCCCAAAGCTTCACCGGCAGCGCCAAAGCCTTCACCCTCGAAAACTCTGCCATTCTCCAAAATAATATATTTCTTTCCCATGACTTACCTATCCGCCATTAGCTTGACCAGAACGGCCTTCTGTGCATGCAGCCTGTTCTCGGCTTCGTCAAACAACTCGTCAGCGTGCGCTTCAAAAACTTCCTCGGTAATTTCCTCGCCACGGTGAGCGGGGAGGCAGTGCTGAACCATTGCGGCGCTATTGGCAATGGCCATTACAGCATCATTAATCTGGAAATTTGCAAATACTTCTTTACGCTGTGCCGCTTCTCCCTCCATGCCCATGGAAGCCCAAACGTCGGTGTAGAGAACATCTGCATCTTTCGCAGCTTCAAGGACGTCGCAGGTGCATACGAACTCGCCGTTTTCAGCGGCCCACTTCATAATATCAGCATCTGGCCGGTACTGCTCGGGGCAGGCAATTGCAACGCTCATGCCCATTTTAATGCAGCCGACAATAAGACTGTTAGCCATGTTGTTACCGTCACCGATGTAGCATAATTTAAGGCCCTTGAAGCTGTGCTTATACTCACGGATGGTCATCAAATCAGCCAGCACTTGGCAGGGGTGAGCATAGTCGGTCAGTCCGTTAATAATGGGAATGCTTCCGTATTTTGCGAGGTCTTCAACTTCACTCTGCTTATATGTACGGATCATGATACCGTCCAAATAACGGGAGAGAACACGTGCGGTGTCCTGAACAGGCTCACCACGTCCGATTTGAAGGTCGTTGGAGGAGAGAAACAGTGCGCTTCCGCCCAGCTGGTACATTCCGGCTTCAAAGCTGACGCGGGTACGGGTAGAACTCTTTTGAAAAATCATACCCAGAGTTTTGCCCTTGAGAATTGGGTGGTCGATGCCATTTTTCTTCTCATACTTGAGCTGGTCGGCAAGATTGAGAATGTCGGTGATTTCCTCCGCCCTTAGGTCGGAGAGCTTGAGCAAATGGTTCATATCGCAATTACCCCTTTCAATATATTGATAGCTTTTTCAAGCAATTCAAACTCGATATTCAGTGGCGGCAGGAGACGAATCTTGTTTTTGGCAGTAAGCACCAAAACACCTTGCTCCATGCACTGAGTCACTATTTCACTTGCGGGTTTTTCTGTTTCTATACCAAGCATCAGACCAAGACCGGAAATAGATTTTACGCCATTTGCGCCCTCTAACTTGGACCGAATAAATTCGCTCTTTTCACGGACACCGGCCAAGAAAGCTTCATCCAGTCGCTGAATGATGCTGACCGCCCCGGCTGTGCATATTGGATTTCCGCCAAAGGTTGAGCCATGTGTCCCGGCGCTTAGAGTATTTTGGGCTTTTTCACCGATCAGACAAGCGCCCAGAGGAAGCCCACCGCCAAGGCCCTTTGCGGTTGTAACGATGTCCGGCACTATGCCAAACTGCGAGAAGGCATACAGGCTGCCGGTTCTTCCGTTTCCGGTTTGAACTTCGTCTATGATAAGTAGGATGTCGCGCTCATTGCAGAGCTTTGCAACGGCTGCAACATAGTCCTTGTCCAGAACATTGACACCGCTCTCACCCTGAACCAGCTCCAGCATAACGGCGCAGACACTATCGTCGCACAGCGCTTCCATGGCCGGATAGTCGTTGGCCTCGGCATTGCGAAAGCCGTCTAAAAACGGAGCGAAGTGAACGTGCATAGCCTCCTGACCGGTGGCGGACAGGGTTGCAAGCGTTCTGCCGTGAAAGCTGTTTTTAAGGGTGATGATAGTACTTCTGCCCATGCCGTATTTATCGTTTGAATATTTTCTGGCGCACTTTATTGCACATTCGTTAGCCTCAGCGCCCGAGTTACCGAAAAAGACTTTATTCATACCCGTTGCACCGCACAACATTTGCGCAAGCTCCGCTTGAGGTTGAGTGTAATACAGGTTTGAAATATGCTGGAGCTTGTGAAGCTGTTCTTCAACAGCCGCAACCCACACCTCATCGTTTACGCCGAAGCTGTTAACCGCAATACCGCTGCCCAGATCAATGTACTCACGGCCGTTTTCGTCGTAAATGGCAGCGCCCTTGCCGCTAACCGCAATCAAGGGATTTCTTTTGTATGTGCCGGCAATAAATTCCGTGTCAAGCGCCTTAATATCCATTTCAAAACCTCCGAATTATGTTAACCTATTAGATAAACATTGTGCCGCTGCCTTCGTTTGTCAAAGTTTCTATTAGAATGGAGTGGGGCACACGTCCGTCTAAGATAAACACCTTTTTTACTCCCCGGCGAATGGCCTCAATGCAGCACTCAACCTTGGGAATCATGCCGCCGGAGATTACGCCTTCCTGGATGAGCTTAGGCGCTTCGCTTACGTGGATAACCGGAATCAGTGAAGAGGGATCATCTCTGTCACGAAGAACGCCTGCAATGTCGGTCATGGAAATAAGACTCTCCGCCTTGAGCATACCGGCGATTGCGCTTGCTGCGGTGTCGGCATTAATGTTGTAGCAGTTTCCGTCCTTATCAAAGCCTACGGTTGAAACGACGGGGATATAGCCTTTGTCCAAAACGTCCAGAATGGGGGTGGGGTCAACTTTCGTGATTTCCCCGGTAAAACCCAGCTCATCACTGATTTTCTCAGCCTCAAGCATCTGCCCGTCCATACCCGAAATGCCCATTGCTCGTCCGCCGATATTACCGATAAGGGTAACAAGGTTCTTGGAGATCTTGCCTGCGAGAACCATCTGAACAACTTCAGCGGTCTCCTTGTCTGTAACGCGTAAGCCGTTGATGAACCGGGTCTCTTTACCCAGTTTGCCAAGTGTTTCGCTAATCTCCGGACCACCGCCGTGAACAAGAACAACCTTAACACCGATAAGCGATAACAGAACAATGTCGCCCATGACTGCGCTTCTTAGCTCATCGCTGACCATTGCGTTTCCGCCGTACTTTACAACGACTATCTTGTTAGTGTAGTTCTGGATATAAGGCAGGGCCTCAATGAGCACCGTTGCCCGCTGTGCATTTGAGATGTTTTCGTCCATTAGACTAAGCCTCCAAGTAGTTATGTTAACTTACTAAGTGCGGTAGTCGCCATTTATCTTAACGTAATCGTAAGTTAGGTCGCAGCCGTATGCAGTGGCTTTTGCGTCCCCGTCGCCCAGAGTGACGGATATTATAATTTGATCGCAGGAGAGAATTTCCTTTGCTTTCTCTTCGCTAAAATCAATGCCTGCGCCTTTAGCGCAAACTTCAATTTCGCCGGCCTCTGAAATGAAGCTCAGGGAAATTTTGCTCACATCGACCTGTGCCTGAGCATAGCCGATTGCGCACAAGACTCTACCCCAGTTGGCGTCAGAGCCAAACATTGCGGTTTTAACCAGAGGAGAGCAGATGACGC
>CAZHCB010000018.1:18015-19629 GCA_964530935.1 uncultured Oscillospiraceae bacterium | reverse complement strand
AACCGCTGACCTCTTGAATGCCATTCAAGCGCTCTCCCAGCTGAGCTATACCCCCGGATAATAGTAATTCGGAGGAGCAGATAACTGCTACTTCAAATTAATTTTAGCCTAGTAAATATAGCACAGCTGTAGACAACTGTCAAGCCTGAAGCGAGCGGTTTTTTACTTTTAGACTAAAGTGTCATGCCATGGAAATGCCCTTTAAAAGCGTTGACATACCCAAGGCAAGGATGAAGACGGAGCTGACCTTTATCATATATTTTAGCCATTTGCTTGGGCTGAAGGAGTTTATTGCTCCGAAGATAAACATTAGAGGAGTCGTACCAAGAGCAAAAGCAAACATAGCGAGCGCACCTTTTGCGAGAGTGCAGGTGCTCATAGCGTAAATCCACATGGCATAGAGTGAACCGCAGGGCATACATCCGGTCAGCAGTCCGATAATAAGGGGTCTGCCGGCTACCTTATTTCGCCCTTTAGCAGGCAGTGAGCAAAATGAGGGCAACTTTGGGGAAAGCCGGCGCAGTCCCGGGATGATGCCCAGCATTTGTATTCCAATTATCGCCACCACGATCCCAGTCAGCATAAACAGGATTGATTTGAAGGCCATGGTGTATGTTATCACCGTTCCCAAAACACCGAACAGTGCACCCATCCATTACGGTGTAGGAGGTCAGACGCCTGACGAATATGGCCGCCGTCGTGAATCAGTATGGAAATCAGAAGGATGATGTTGATTATCATTAGCTCTTTGCCCGAGCGTTTGTTCAATTTCAAATCCAGAAGTTTGATTTTTGTTTGGTTAGACATTTTCTTTCCTTCATATATTGTAAAATTTAAGTTAACCAATTGGTAAACTTAAGGCGTCATAGGAGAAAGACCTTGTCAATAGACTTTCAAAATAATATTGACCAAATGTTCAAAATAAATTATATAGTGTCATCAATTGATTTATGTCAGCTATAGGAGTATAGTGGTAAAGAGCCAAAGTTTATGGGGTTTACTTGACATTACGCCAAAGCTATGGCAGTTTTAAGATATAGAACAAAGGAGATGTGTTATGCCGCTTATTGTTGACCACGATGCTGTAAAGCTGGAAATTCTTATGGCCTTACAGGAGTGTATAAATGAAAAACCTCTGACCAATGTCACCCTTCGCGACATTGCCCAGAGAGCCAAAATGCCACATACTAAGCTGCTTTACTATTTCAAAAGCAAGAAAGAGCTTATCATCTCATATGTGAGATACACCAGTGACTATATGTCCGAAAAGTGCATTGAATGGTTCATGGAACACCAGCGCAAGGACTATAACTCTAACCATGCCTATCTAAACGCCTTTATGGAGTATGTTGCAACCGGAAAAACCGGCGAAAACAGACCCAATGGCACAACCCAAACCTATGTTTTGGCGCACTATGACGCAGATGTGGCCGTGCTCGTTGCGGAGGAATTCCGCCAGTGGCGCAGAACTATGGAGGCCTGTCTTAAAGTTATCTATGGTGACGAAGTGGGAGCAAAGGAAGCGGAAGCGATGATGATTCTCATTGCAGGCACCTTTATCTGTAACTATAACAACGCGCTCACCGGTGCTATTAACTCAAACATTATCGGATA
>CAZHCB010000018.1:12007-17915 GCA_964530935.1 uncultured Oscillospiraceae bacterium | reverse complement strand
AAAACAGACCCGAATTTTCGGGTCTGTTTTTTTGTGTTTATAAAAGCTATTGTTTTGGCGGAGTGCCGCCTATGGAGAGTTTTGTTTCAGTGCCCTTAATCAGACGAACAACGTTTTCGCGATGAGCAACGATAATAAGCAGTGCGCATAGCAGTCCCAGAAGGATGTCCAGCGGTTTGTAACCAAAGGCCCAAATTGCGGCAGGAACTACGATTCCCCCAATGAGTGAACCGAGGGAGACATATTTGGTGAATACCACAATTATTAAGAATACCAGCCAGCAAACGAGTCCCACGCGCCAGTCAATCATCCATACAAGAACACCCCCGCACAGGATGGCCTTACCACCGTGAAAGCGGTAATAGACGGGGAAAACATGCCCCAGCATGGCGCAGAAACCGGCAAACAGTGCTCCTATCATGGGGTAGCCCAGAAAGCCCAGCAGCCATTTGCCGAACATAACCGAGACTATAGTTTTCAAAACGTCCACAAGTAGAACCAGGGCTATGCCGTTTGTTCCGAAAACACGAGTAAAGTTTGTCAAACCTGCATTACCGCTGCCAAATCTCCGAACATCCTTGCGGAAAAAGTTCAGTGAGGTGATAATAGCACCGTTAAGACCGCCCAAAAGGTAAGCGACGATAGCGGTAAGAACCAGATAAAAGATGAGCATTACTCTTTATCTCCCTTCTGACGGATCGTCATGCGGATTGGTGTGCCTTCAAGTCCAAAAACTGCGCGAATTTGGTTTTCGATATAACGCTGGTATGAGAAATGAAAAAGCTCCCGACTATTTGCAAAAATAACAAAATGCGGCGGGCGAATGCCGGTTTGGGTCATATAGTAAATCTTTAGCCGCTTACCTCTGTCGGAGGGGGGCTGAACTCTTGCCTGAGCATCCTCGAGGACATTGTTGAGCATTCCGGTGGTAATGCGCATTGCGCTCTGATCGTCCACATAATTTACCAGCTCAAAAATACGCTGAGTGCGTTGACCGGTAAGGGCAGAAATAAACAGAATCGGCGCATACGACATAAAGGACAGGTCGCGCATAATATCCTTGCGCATAATATCCATTGTTTTGGTTTCTTTTTCAATTAAGTCCCACTTGTTGACAATAACTATGCTGGCCTTTCCGGCCTCGTGGGCCATGCCGGCAATTTTCGTGTCCTGCTCGGTTACACCCTCCCGGGCATCCAGCATAATCAGGCAAACGTCGCAGCGTTCAATAGCCAGTTGGGCGCGCATTACGGAGAACTTTTCAATTCTGTCGTCAACTCTTGATTTGCGGCGGATCCCGGCAGTGTCAATGAAAACGTACTTACCGAAATCGTTGTCAACCCGACTGTCAACGGCATCTCTCGTTGTCCCCGCAACGTCTGAAACGATGCAGCGGTTTTCGCCGAGAATGAGATTTATCAGTGAGGATTTGCCAACATTGGGCTTGCCGATAACGGCTACCTTTATGCGGTCTTCCTCCTCATCCTCGCCTGTCACTTCGGGGAAAGCGTCAACGCAGGCGTCAAGCAAGTCTCCGGTACCGTGACCGTGAACCGCGGACACAGCAATGGGATCTCCCAGGCCGAGGGAGTAAAATTCGTACAATGCGGGATCCGTAGAACCGGTCTTGTCCATCTTGTTAACAGCCAGAACGACAGGCTTGCGGGAGCGCAGGAGCATATTCGAAACGTCCTTGTCCGCAGCGGTTACGCCTGTGCCGATTTCCGTTACCAAAACTATTACATCGGCAGTGTCAATGGCTATTTGCGCCTGCTCACGTATGAACAGGAGAATCTCGTTGTCGGTGGACGGCTCAATTCCGCCGGTGTCAACAACGTCGAAGGTGACGCCGTTCCACTCACATTCGGCATAGAGCCTGTCGCGGGTGACGCCGGGAGTGTCCTCTACGATCGACAAACGCTGACCCACTATTCTGTTGAAAAGATGCGACTTTCCCACGTTGGGTCTGCCGACAATGGCTACGAGCGGTTTCATAACACTCTCCTTAAAAATAACATACTAAATGTATCACACCGGGATTAAAAATTTCCGGTTATGGCGCGTAAAAAAGCGCCGCCGTCCTGCTCAACGGGAACAATCTCAACATTCAAACTAGAGCGAACTTCGTCCACAGTAACGTCGTCCAGAAAAACACCCTCACCGTCACGCAGCATGTTGACAGGTATCAGAAGTCGTTTGCCAAGCTCCTTGCCCTTCAGTTGGGCGATTAGGTCTGTGCCGGTTATGAGACCGGCAACATTTATACTGTGACCAAAAAAGTCATTCATTATGTGGAAGACTTTACCGTCTATATTATCATATTTTTCTGTTGCTGTCACTAAAAGCTTTGAGAAAAAAGGTGCCGCTGAAACGCCTGTGGCTATGGTAAAGGGCACACCGTCCGCAGCAAGCTCGGTGTTTTCAAGCTCCGACATGAATTCCGTCTCCATCAAACGCAGCATGCCAACGCCGTTTTCCAGCTGGGTGTAGTCCTCGTAGTATTCGTCCTCGGGCAGTTCACGTCCGGCTTTCAGGAAAAACTCGTCCGAGGGAAAGAAGATCCGGCTGCCGTGTTTTTCAAGGCACTTAGCCGAGAAAGCTTCAATGCGGTCTATTGTCTCTGCCGCACTCTCAGGGGTAAAGGGCTCGAGGGGGAACAGGTGCTCACGGTGTTTTGTAAGACCGACGGGTACTATAGAAACCGTGTTTACACCCGGATAAAGCTCTGCCAGATCCTCCATGGATTGAGAAAGGGCGTCGCCGTCGTTTAAGCCGGGGCAGCACACGATCTGACAGTTCATGGTTATGTTGCCCTCGGCCAGCCGGGTCATAATCTCCATGCCCTTTGCAGCTTCGGGATTACCTAATAGCTTTGCTCGAAGCCCGGGGTCGGTGGCGTGAACCGACACGTTAATCGGGCTGATCTTTAAGTCAATTATACGCTGTAATTCCCGCTCTGAAACATTTGTTAATGTAATGTAATTGCCGGTTAAAAAGCTTAGGCGCGCGTCGTCATCCTTAAAATACAGGGTTTTACGCATACCCCGGGGCAGCTGGTCAACAAAGCAGAATACACAGCGGTTGGAGCAGGCTCTCGCCCGGTCCATCAGGTAGGTCTCAAACTCCAGACCCAAGTCTCCGCCTGGGTCTTTCTTGACCTTAACCATGCGCCGGTTACCGTTGATCGATTCCAGCTCCACAGACAAACGTGTGTCGTAGGAGAAGTACTTGTAATCCAGCACGTCAACAATTTCGTTGCCGTTAATGGAGATGAGCTTTTCTCCCAAGTGTGCCTTGCGGAGCAGGGGGCTGTGCTTTTCAATTTTTTTGATTACATTATCCATTTAACCGTCCATACCATCTGTGTTTCGGGTAAAGCAAAAAGAGAGGGGGCAAATGCCTCCTCTCCTCAAGCAAATCAAAACTACTTTTTAATCTCGAGAACCTTACGACCGTTGTAATATCCGCAGGCTTTGCAGACACGGTGGGGCAGACGATACGCGCCGCAGTTAGGGCACGCAACGATGCCGGGAGTTTCGAGTTTCCAGTGAGAGTTACGTCTCTTATCTCTTCTAGCTTTTGATGTTTTCCTCTTTGGAACCGCCATGGTGACACCTCCTAATTCAGCTGATTGTCAGCTTTTTTCTTCCTGTTTATCCAAAAGCTGCTGCAATACAGCCAATCTTGGATCAATTTCCTTACCGCAGGTGCATGGACCGTCGTTAAGGTTTTTTCCGCACCGGGAGCAGAGCCCCGCGCAGTCCTCGTTGCAGAGGAATTTCGCGTCTGTGTTTAAAATGAAGCAGGTTTCCAAAACATCGTCCAAATCAAGGAAGTTTCCGTCCAGTGGGAAGATGTCGGGGTTTTCCCCGTCTTCAAGGTCTGCCGCCAGCTTAACATTCAGGGGTAGAACCATCGTGTGGTTAAACTCCGCACCGCATCTGTCGCAGAGACAGACCATCCGGGAAACGATTTCCCCGATAAGGGTTAGCGCACCGGCAGTATTTGATATTTTTCCCTCCGCTTGGGGAGGAGATACGAACTCAGCGATGGACGGATCTGCAAGTCTTTTCGTTTCCAGTTGACAGGAAAAAGGCAGGCTTGAGCCGGGCATTTCGATGATTTCGCAGAGATTAATTCTCATTACATACCCTCACACAGTTGCTTAAGCATTATAAATTATATAATTTCTATTGTCAACACAAATTATATTGCCTTAACTGTTTTTCATAACAACGCCTTCTATGATATCAACAGCGTCCTCGCAGGCGTCAAAGCAGGATTCAAAGCGATCATAGAGCTTTATCCAAACAAAGGTTGTTCTGTAGTCGGTATTTTCCAGAAAAAGCTTGCGAACGCTATCCATGTAAAGCGTGTCACCTTCACTCTCAAGGGTGTTAACAGCAATGAGCTTTGTTTTCAGCGTCTTAGAGTTGCGGAAGCTGCGAAACTCGGTGACGGCTTCTAAAAGCGCGTAGGTGCAGCGAATCATCAGCTCGGAGAAGGCTAAGGCTTCGGTGCGGATTTCTGAGATATCGAACATATAGAGGCACTGAGCGCACTCATCGATCATGTCCACAACATTGTCGAGTTCCTGAGCAAGGGCAACAATGTCTTCGCGCTCGATGGGGGGGATGAACTCCTTTGCAAGGCGGGAAATCATCTCATGACGGTTATCGTCCGCCGCGTGTTCGATTTCGTGCAGTTTCTGAGCCTGTTCGGGAAACGACTCTTTTTCGAAATTTGTCAAGATTTTGTGTAGTAACTTCGCTGCATCGCTGGCGCACTGCGCGCTGATGCGGAAAAAATCAAAATAATCGGTATCTTTTCTGTTTCTGGCCATATTTATATCCTCCTAAAAGATAAGCATAAACAGTTTTGCCATTGCATAGCCCAGCAGTCCGCAGCCGGGGAAGGTTAGAACCCATGCCAAACCCATTTCGCGGACAACACCCCAGTTGACGGCTGACATGCGCTTTGATGCGCCGACGCCCATGATGGCAGTTGTCTTTGTGTGGGTAGTGCTCACAGGGATCCCCGTGAGGGAAGACAGCAGCAGGCAGGCCGCCGCACCCAGGTCAGCGGAGAGACCCTGATAAGGTTCAAGCTTTACCATATCCATACCGACTGACTTAATTATTCGGTAACCGCCGATAGAAGTTCCCAGACCCATTACGACCGAGCATAGAATCATCAGCCAGATGGGGATGGTGAACTCATGAACATTGGCGTTTCCGGAGGCAAGGAAGATCCCCAGCAGGAAAACGCTCATAAACTTCTGACCGTCCTGGGCACCGTGCATGAACGCCATCGTGCCGCCGCCAAAAATCTGAGCGCCTTTGAAAAAGCCCCCGGATTTGCGCCGGTCGGTGCGGCGGAAGACGGACTCGACGCCTCTCGTGCAGAGAAAGCCTGCAGCAAAGCCAAGCAGTGAAGAGAGAACAAGACCATAAATGACCTTTATCCATTCGCTGCCGTTTATACCATCAATGCTGCCGTGCAGAGCGATCGCGGCGCCGGAAAGTCCGGCGATGAGCGCATGGCTCTCACTGGTCGGAATGCCGAAACGCCACGCGGCGGTTGCCCAAACTACTATTGCAAAGAGTGCAGCACAGAGTGCCGCAGTTGCCTCGTGGGCATTTGCGCCGAAGTCGACCATGTTGTAAATGGTCATTGCGACTTTTGAGCTGATCAGCGTCATTACTAAAACGCCGAAGAAGTTGCAAACAGCCGCCATTATAATCGCAGGGCCTGCCTTTATCGCCCGGGTGGAAACACAGGTTGCAATTGCGTTTGGCGCATCTGTCCAGCCGTTAACGAGAATAACGCCCAGCGTAAGCAGCGCTGTTATTGCCAGCATGGGGTTTGTTGTTATCTGACTCAGGAACGAAGAAAAACTAATATCCAT
>CAZHCB010000018.1:0-11907 GCA_964530935.1 uncultured Oscillospiraceae bacterium | reverse complement strand
CACGGGTTCGTCTCCCGTTGCCCTAGACAAAAAATAACGGCGAGAAGTGGTTTCCCGCCGCCTGTTTATGGCAAACTAACCACTTTATTATAATTCTAAAAACGCCAAGCCGTCAATAGACATATGGCACCTATTTTACTGTATTTTCATCTGAAATTTGCATGTTTCTTCAAAAAATTATTGTACTTGTCTGTTATACCTGTGCTATACTTTGCTTACCTTATTGTTTAGGAGCATACATGAAAGAGCTGACGGTGTTAAAAAACGACGCAAACCAGCGCCTTGACCGCTTTGTGGGCAAGGCTGTTCCCTTATTGCCGGATGCCCTTTTACAAAAATACATTCGCATTAAACGCATAAAGGTAAACGGCAAGGGTGCAAAGCGGGATGACCGGCTGAAAGTCGGTGATGTTTTGCAGTTATATATAAATGATGAGTTTTTCGAGGAACCCTCGGAGGAGAACGCCTTTCTAAAGGTTAATATGCCCAAACTAACCATTGTCTATGAGGACGAGAACATCATGCTGGTGGACAAAAAACCCGGAGTGCTTTGTCACAGTGCCGAAGGCTGGAGCTACGACACCCTTATTGCCAACGTTCAGGCTTATTTATACCAGAAGAACGAGTGGAGACCTCGGGAGGAGAATGCCTTTGCCCCGGCTCTGTGCAACCGGATCGACCGCAACACCGGGGGAATAGTGATTGCCGCAAAAAACGCCGAGGCCCTGCGGATAGTAAACGAGAAGATTAAGGACAGAGAAATAAGCAAATACTACCTCTGTGCAGTTACCGGAACGCCAAAACCTAAAAGCGGTACTCTCCGTGACTATATTTTTAAAGATGCAACAAAGAATCAGGTTTTTGTGCGCCAGACACCTTGCCCGGGGGCCAAAGAGGCGGTTACAGAGTATAAGACCCTGCAGACAAAAAATGGTGTTTCTCTGGTTGAGTGCCTGCTGCACACCGGACGAACCCATCAAATACGCGCCCAAATGGCCAAGTTGGGCACACCCCTGCTGGGCGATGGGAAATATGGCAGAGAGCGGGACAATAAGAATTTTGACGAGAAGGGCCAAGCTCTGTATTCCTATCGAGTCAGCTTTGATTTTTCTACTGACGCGGGAGCCCTAAACTACTTGAAGGGCCAGTCCTTTTCTGTGGCTCAGGTGGATTTTGTTGAAAAGTATTTTGATTTGAAATTTTCCGTTGACATTTGACATATTTATAGTTATATTGTGTTTTGCGCACATATTTTTTCCGTTAAAATTTTAGCGGTCAAATAGGGGCGCATTTAGCGCGTTATATATTAGAAATAAAAAAAATCGGGGAAGATACACGGGGCAAATGAAACGGGTTTGATACCGGTTCATCGTGTGTTGCACAGAAGGGGGACGCCAATGGCCAAAGAACTGATACGGCTAGTCGACTGCCGCAAGGAATTCGATGGAGAGGTCGTACTGGACTCTATTAATTTAGGAATAAAGGACAAAGAGTTTCTCACATTGTTAGGCCCATCGGGCTGCGGGAAAACAACTACTTTGCGAATTATCGGGGGCTTTTTAAAGCCGGATTCCGGAGAACTGTTATTTGACGGCGCTGAAATCAACGACGTTCCGCCCCACAAGCGGAAGATAAACACGGTTTTCCAAAAATACGCTCTGTTCACACATCTCAATGTATTTGAAAACATAGCTTTTGGGCTACGGGTTCAGCGTCCCAGACTTACCGAGAAGGAAATTTCACGGCGAGTTTATGAGGCCTTGGAGCTGGTTGCGCTCAGGGGCTTTGAAAAGCGAAGCGTCAGCCAGCTGTCCGGCGGACAGCAGCAGCGCATCGCCATTGCCAGAGCTATTGTGAACAGACCCCAGGTCCTGCTTTTGGACGAGCCGCTTGGCGCGCTTGATCTTAAGCTCCGCAAGGACATGCAAAGAGAGTTGAAGCAAATCCAGCAGCAGGTGGGTATTACTTTTATTTACGTTACCCACGACCAGGAGGAGGCCCTTACCATGTCGGACACCGTTGTTGTTATGAATAACGGTCAGATCCAGCAGATAGGCTCCCCTGTGGATATATACAACGAGCCGAAAAACGCCTTTGTCGCGGATTTTATCGGCGAGAGTAATATTATAAACGCCGTAATGGTGGAAGACAAAGTCGTAAAAATGTACGGCAGGCGCTTTCCCTGCCTTGACAAGGGTTTTGCCAAGAATGAGTCGGTGGACGTTGTTGTGCGTCCCGAGGATATTGACATTGTGCCCGTTGAACAGGGCCAGATTTCCGGAACCGTAACAGATGTCGCCTTCAAGGGTATGCAGTACGATATAATTGTTGATTTCCAAGGCTTTAAGTGGCTTATTCAAACAACCGACCACTGTCCTGTGGGAGAAAAAATCGGCGTTAAGATCGATCCGGACGGTTTTCATATTATGAAAAAGAGCGAGTATTCCGGTCTGTACGGCGACTATAGTTCCTACAGCCAGGAGTATGACGAGCTCTCCGTTGACCCCGAGGGAGAAAAAGGGGAGAAGGAAGAGGAGGAGGAGAATGAGTAAGTTTTCCTCCGCACTGAACGGAAGCCTCTGTTCTTTCTGGAACCGCAACCGCAAAAAATCCATTGCCTATCCATATATTCTCTGGATGGCTCTTTTTGTGGTTGTCCCCATTGTCCTAATCGGCGTATATGCGTTTACAAAATCAAGCGGCGGCTTCACTTTTGATAATTTCCGTAATATCCCTGAATATACGGGTGTGTTTGTACGCAGCCTCTGGCTGGCGATCGTTGCAACGGTGATTTGCCTGTTAATCGGCTATCCCGTGGCACTGGCAATCAGCCGCATGAGCCCTTCAAGGCAGAGGGTTATTATGCTGCTTCTCATGCTGCCAATGTGGATCAACTTTCTTCTGCGCACCTACGCCTGGATGTCTCTTTTGGAGAACACGGGACTGATTAACCGGGCGCTGGGAGCACTCGGCATTTTTGACCTGATCAATTCCTTGCATGCCGGTGATGCCGCATATATGCCCATCGATCATTTTCAGCTTATCAACACCAATGGTGCGGTGATTCTGGGCATGGTTTACAATTATCTGCCCTTTATGATCCTGCCCATTCATAGCGTTATTATAAAGATTGACCCCTTCGTTATCGAGGCGGCTGAGGATTTGGGCGCAAACAGGCACAGGGTTTTCCGCAAGGTGATTTTCCCCTTGAGTCTATCGGGAGTAATCAGCGGCATAACCATGGTTTTTGTGCCCTCAGTGTCCACCTTTGTAATTTCAAAGCTTCTGGGTGGCGGAACAGAGCTGCTGCTGGGTGATTTGATCGAAATGCAATTTCTCGGCGCAGCCTATAATCCGCACCTCGGCTCTGCTATTTCACTGATTATGATGGTTATTGTGGTAATTTGCATGACCGTTATGAATCGCTTCGGCGAGGGCGAGGAACAGGCGGTGCTCATATGAAGAAAAAGAACACCGGCGGGAGTATTCTCACCTTTGTCACCTTCGTGTTTCTGTATCTGCCGATCTTAGTACTGATTGTTTTTTCCTTTAACTCAACCAAGAGCAGAACTATCTGGTCGGGCTTCACTCTGGATTGGTATAAGGAGCTGTTTTCCGACAGCACAATTATTTCCTCTCTGGAAGTTACCTTGTTGGTTTCGGTTCTGGCGGCAGTTATCGCAACCGTCGCTGGAACGCTCACTGCAATCGGGCTCTACAACATGAAAAAGAAGTGGCGCAGTCCGATTTTGACAGTTAACAGCATACCCATGGTCAATGCCGACATTATTACCGGCGTTGCCCTGTCGCTGCTGTTTGTTTCAGCGGGCGCAATACTGGGTTTTGAATTGGGCTTCGGAACACTGCTTATAGCCCATATCAGCTTTAATATTCCCTATGTTATCCTCTCGGTCATGCCAAAGCTGTACCAGCTGGACCGCAACCTGTTTGAGGCGGCGCAGGATTTAGGCTGCACGTGGTTTAAAACGATTTACAAAGTAATAATTCCGGAGATAATGCCCGGGATCATAAACGGGATGCTCATTGCCTTTACAATGTCAGTTGACGACTTTGTTATCAGTTACTTTACGGCCGGCAACGTGCAGACCCTGTCCATGGCGATTTACGCCATGACCCGCCGGCGGATCAGTCCGAAGATCAACGCAATTTCAACGCTGTTATTCGTTGTTGTTTTGGTTCTTCTGATTATCGTCAACGTGCGTGAGGCGCGGCAGATGAAGGCTGTCGAAAAGAAAGATAAAGTCTTGAAAGGAGCAGTGGCAGAAGTATGAATGTGAAAAAGACACTGGCGGCGGTTATTGCCGTTATAATTATTGTTAGCCTCTTTGCAGGCTGCGGTGGCAGCGACGGAGGAAAAGTTAAAGCCGGTTCCAACGGCGTTGTTAATGTTTACAACTGGGGCGAATATATCGACACCGGTCTTATAAAGCAGTTTGAGGCCGAGACCGGAATAAAAGTTAACTATAAGACCTACGAGTCTAACGAGCAGATGTACTCCGTTTTGCGTCAGGGCGGCGTTAGCTATGACCTTGTTATCCCCTCCGATTATATGATTTCCCGTATGATCGATGAGGATATGCTGGAAACTCTCAATTTTGACAACATTCCCAACTACGACCTGATCGAAGATAATCTGAAAAACATGGAATATGACCCTGACAATGCATACAGTGTGCCTTATATGTGGGGCACGGTGGGCATTATCTATGACCCCAACGTCGTCGGTGAAGTCACAAGCTGGAGCGCACTGTTTAACAGTGAATTTTCCGGAGAGATCCTTATGTTCGACAACTCCAGAGACGCCATGGGCATTGCTTTGAAGTATCTGGGATATTCATTGAACACCACGGATAAGGCGGAGCTGGAAGAGGCCTATGAGCTGCTCAAGGAGCAAAAGCCCATTTTGCAGGGCTACGTTATGGACCAGATTTTTGACAAGCTGGAGAGCGGTGAAGCGGCAATAGGCCCGTACTATGCAGGGGACTATCTGGTTATGCTGGAAAACAATCCGGATCTCAAGTTCTGCATTCCCGACGAGGGCTCGAACGTCTTTGTTGACGCCATGTGCATTCTCAAGGGAGCGGCGAACAAGGAAAATGCCGAGAAGTTCATTAACTTTATGACAAGTACTTCGGTTTCGGCGGCAAATGCCGAGTTCATCGGCTATACAAGTCCCAACCGGGAAGTTCAGGCAATGCTGGAGCTGGACGATTTGTCAATGTCGGTCATGTATCCCCCCGATGGGGTACTGGCAAAATGCGAGGCATACACCAATCTGCCTAAGGACATTCTCGACTACTACGACTCCATGTGGATAAAAGTTAAATCCTGAGAAACAGGTAAAAATCAAGCGGCAGCCTATGGACAAAAGGCTGCCGCTTTCTTATATGTTCTTTGCGCAGTAATCTTTTATACAGCACTCGCTGCACCGGGGAGAGCGAGCCGGACAAACCGCTCTGCCGTGAAGCACGATTCGGTGGCAGAAGTCGGAGGATTTGTGGGGAGGCAGTATTTTTTTAAGCTGCTGTTCGATTTTCCCGGGGTCTTTTGTTCCGGACACCAAGCCCATCCTGTTCGCCAGCCGGATGCAGTGGGTGTCTACAACGACGGCGGGCTTTTTAAATACATCACCAAGGATGAGATTTGCGGTTTTTCTGCCCACGCCGGGCAGAGCGATGAGCTCTTCCATGGTGTCGGGCACTTTTCCGTTGTGGCGGTCAATTATGGCGTTTGCACACATAACTATGTCCCGCGCTTTTGAGTGGTAAAAACCACAGGAGTGAATTATCTCCTCAACCTCTGCAATGTCAGCTCCGGCAATCGCTTCAAGTGTGGGAAAGCGCCCATATAAAGCGGGAGTTATCTTGTTGACCCGCTCGTCTGTGCATTGGGCGGCCAAACGGGTTGCAAAGAGCAATTCGTAGTCTTTTGCATATTGTAGAGAACAGAGGGCGTCGGGATATTCCGCTTCAAATGCCGCAATGATCTTGTCGATCTTTTCTGATTTTTTCATACTGTTATTTTCCTTTATGTATGATAATGTAATTAAGTATAACATTTTATAAAAGAAATTGAAAGAATTTTGGTAAATAGACGGTTGTATTAGCGATAAGTATTAGATATAATACAAACGTATAGTACATGTTTTACAATGGAGGGTGCGCAATGGTTGACACACAGTTGGAACTGATCTCAAAGCAGGATGAGGAAGTTGCCAAGGCGATGGGCCTTGAGCTTTCCAGACAGAGGAATAACATTGAACTGATCGCTTCGGAAAACTTCGTTAGTGAGGCGGTTCTGGCCGCAGCGGGAAGCCCGCTTACAAACAAGTATGCCGAGGGTTATCCCGGACGGAGATACTACGGCGGTTGTCAGTATGTGGATATGGTTGAGAACCTTGCCATTGAGCGTTTGAAAGAAGTTTACGGCTGCAAGTTTGCCAATGTTCAGCCCCACAGCGGCGCTCAGGCAAACTATGCGGTATATCTGGCTCTGTGCTCACCCGGAGACACCGTTATGGGCATGGACCTGGACGCCGGCGGTCACTTGACCCACGGCAGCAAAGTGAACTTCTCCGGAAAGAACTACCACATGGTATCCTACGGCGTTTGTGAGGATACCGGACTTATCGACTATGACCAAGTTCGCTCTCAGGCTCTGGAGCACAAACCGAAAATGATTATTGCGGGCGCTTCCGCATATCCCCGTATTATAGATTTTAAAAAGTTTTCCGAAATTGCCAAAGAAGCCGGATCATATCTGGTTGTTGACATGGCACACATCGGAGGACTTGTGGCGGCGGGCATTCACCCCAGCCCCTTCGGCTATGCCGATGTTGTGACCTCCACCACCCATAAGACTCTGCGCGGACCTCGTGGCGGCATTATTATGACAGACAGCGAGGAACTGGCAAAAAAGATTAACAGTGCGGTTTTTCCCGGAGCACAAGGTGGACCCTTGATGCACATCATCGCCGCAAAGGCTGTAGCCTTTGGTGAGGCTCTCCGGCCTGAATTTAAGGCTTACCAAGAGCGAATAGTCAAAAACTGCGCAGCTCTGGCCGATGAGCTTCTAAAGCGCGGCCTTAAGCTCGTAACGGGCGGAACAGACAACCATCTTGTTCTTCTGGACCTGCGTGAAACCGACGTTTGCGGTGCGGAGCTTGAAAAGCGTCTGGACGAGGTTCATATCACCTGCAACAAGAACAAGATACCGAATGACCCGAGAAGCGCAAAGGAAACCAGCGGAATCCGTTTGGGAACGGCAGCAGTTACCACCCGCGGCTTTACTGAAAAAGATATGGAGGAGGTCGCTGAGCTGATTGCTCTTGCTCTGAATGACTTTGATGAAAAAAAGGATGAGATATCCGCCCGGGCAACCGCACTTTGCGCACTTTATCCTCTGTATATGTGATTTATCTGTAATATCAAAGCCGAAGGAGTACAAGCCTTCGGCTTTTTCTTTGCATAATGAATGAAATTAGTTTATAATAAACGGCAACAATAAAAGCCCTTCGGGAGGGATTTTTTATGGATTACAGACCCCTTGCGGATGAACTGCGCCCCCAGAGTCTGGATGAGATTGTGGGGCAAAACCACATATTGGGTGAAGATTCCATGCTTCGGCGCATTGTGGCCTCAGGGCAGATTCCCAATATGATCTTTTACGGGCCATCAGGCACGGGGAAAACCACAGTTGCCCGTATCATTGCCCAGCAGACCAACCGAAGTCTGCGCCGTTTGAACGCAACCACCGCCGGTATTGCTGATATAAAAGCGATAATTGACGAGCTGGACACCCTGCTCACCCCCAACGGTGTTCTGCTGTATCTGGATGAGATCCAGTACTTTAACAAAAAACAGCAGCAGTCTCTGTTGGAGTTCATTGAAAACGGGAAAATCACCCTGATTGCATCCACAACGGAAAACCCGTATTTCTACGTTTTCAACGCCATACTCTCCCGCTCTACGATTTTTGAGTTTAAGCAGGTTGAGGCAGCGGAGACCGAGCGGGCAGTTTTGCGTGCCATTGAGTTTTTAGAAAAGCGGGATAAGGTTAAGATCAAAGCGGAAGACGGCGTTGTAGCCCACATTGCGCAAAGCTGTGGAGGTGACGTCCGCAAGGCTATTAATGCCATTGAGCTGCTCTATGTCGCCTGTCACGGCGCAAAGAGCACTGTGAAGCTCAGCTTAGAAGACGCCAGAAGTGTTTCCCAGAAAAGTGCCATGCGGTACGACAGGCAGGGCGACGACCACTTTGACATTGTCTCGGCTCTTATGAAGTCTCTGCGTGGTTCTGATACCAATGCCGCGCTGCACTATCTTGCCAGACTTTTGGAGGCGGGAGATTTAATCGGCGCATGCCGAAGAATACTCTGTTCCGCCTCCGAGGATATCGGCATGGCGTACCCACAGGCTGTGTCGATTGTGAAGTCATGCGTAGACAGCGCGATGCAATTGGGACTTCCGGAGGCGAAGCTGCCCCTTGCGCAAGCAGTTATCCTGCTGGCTACCGCACCGAAATCCAACACCGCGGTTATTGCTATTGATTCAGCCCTTGCGGATGTGCGGGCGGGAAAGTCCGGTCCGATTCCCAGACAGCTGCAAAATGTACATGCCGACTCTACGGAACACCGGCGTGAGCAAAACTACAAATATCCTCACAACTTTCCCGGTCACTATGTTAAGCAGCAGTACCTGCCCGATGTTCTTAAAAATGTTAAATACTACGAGTATGGCGATAACAAAACCGAACAGGCGGCAAAGGCCTACTGGGACGCAATAAAGGGGGAGAATAAGTAGTGGATATCAGAGTTGGAGATATACTCACCATGAAAAAAGAGCACCCCTGCGGCGAAAAACGCTGGCAGGTTCTCCGGGTAGGGATGGATTTTAAGCTCAAGTGTCTCGGCTGCGGTCACGAGGTAATGGGTACACGGGGAAAATTTGAGCGCAACATACGCAGCATTGAGCGTAAAGAAGAGTTGGAGCAATAGTGCCCGGATGGGCACCGGAATATGGACAAAAAGTAAAAATTTTGCTATTATATGAAAAGCTCTTTTAATATGAGGGCAAATGTATTAAAATGTCCCCGTAGCCTTAGCAACTAAATTGGAATGAGGAACGGATATGTCAGATAACAAGCCTGCATTCAAACGAGTTCTGTTAAAAATAAGCGGTGAAGCTCTCGCCGGTGAAAAAGGCTTCGGCCTTGACTTTGATGTTATGCGCAGTGTTTGCGCTGCCGTAAAAAAGTGTGTGGAGCTGGGCGTGGAAATAGGCATCGTTGTGGGCGGCGGAAACTTTTGGCGCGGTGTTAAGGACGGCGGCGGAAAAATGGAGCGCACCCGGGCCGACCACATGGGCATGATGGCAACGGTTATGAACAGCCTTGCTCTTGCGGATGTTCTTGAACAGATGGATGTTGATGTCCGCGTGGAAACAGCAATCGAGATGCGTGCCATAGCGGAGCCGTATATCAGACTGCGTGCTATGCGCCATCTGGGTAAGGGCAGAGTAGTTATCTTTGGCTGCGGAACGGGCAGCCCCTTCTTCTCAACGGATACGGCGGCGGTTCTGCGCGCAGCCGAGATCGAGGCGGAGGCAATACTTCTTGCCAAGAATGTGGACGGGGTTTACTCCGCAGACCCGAAAAAAGATCCCCATGCAGTTAAGTACGACGCTATTTCATATGATGATGTTTTAGCCCAGCATCTGGAAGTTATGGACTCAACCGCAACCAGCCTTTCAATGGACAATAAAATCCCTGTTATACTTTTTGCCCTTAAAGATCCGGAGAACATAGTTCGCGTAGTTATGGGCGAAAAAATCGGCACGGTTGTGCAATAAATATTAAAAAACATTTTTACGGAGGATATTATCATGGACAGTTACCCTGAATTTACCGCGAAGATGAAAAAAACAACGGAAGTTCTCAGCGCACAGTTTGATTCCGTTCGTGCCGGCCGTGCAAACGCAGCGGTTCTTGACCAGATAAAGGTTGAATATTACGGCACACCCACGCCCATTAACCAGATAGCGACCATTGCTACCCCCGACCCCCGCTCTCTGTCGATCCAGCCTTACGACAGCTCATCTCTAAAACTCATCGAAAAGGCTATTTTAGAGTCTGATCTGGGTATCAACCCGCAGAACGACGGTAAAATAATTCGTTTGCTTTTCCCCCAACTGACTGAGGAACGCAGAAAAGACCTTATTAAGCAGGTCAAGAAATATGCCGAGGAGTCCAAGGTCGCCATCCGCAATATTCGCCGTGACGCCATTGAAAAGGCAAAAGATCAGAAGAAGAAGTCCGAGATCACCGAAGATGATCTGAAGATCGTGGAAAAGGACCTGCAGAAGCTGACAGACGACTATATCAAGGAAATTGACGAAATTGCCGCTAAGAAGGAAAAGGAGCTTTTGGCTATCTGATGAGGCTGTTTCAGAAAAATTTGAATAAAAATTTTAAGGCGGGGGAGTTGGATTTGCAAAATCTCCCCCGCCATATTGCCATTATTATGGACGGGAACGGCCGTTGGGCGAAAAAGCGTCTGCTGCCCAGAACTGCCGGACATGCCTCGGGTGCTGAAAACTTCCGCACGATTGCAACCTATTGCAAGGATATTGGCATTGAATACCTGACTGTGTATGCCTTTTCAACAGAGAACTGGAAGCGTCCTCAGGAAGAGGTGGACGCTATCATGGAGCTGCTTGAGAAGTACTTGTACGAAGCCATTGAAAAGATGGAGCGGGACAGGGTCAAGATGCGCTTTTTCGGTGACATCTCAATTCTTTCGCCCAAACTGCGCAAGCTCATTAGTCGCACAGTTGAAATCAGCACTCATTATGAGGGCTGTCAGGTTAATATCTGTCTCAACTATGGTTCGAGGGACGAGATTCTCCGTGCGGTGAACGCCTACGCCAAAGAGTACGCGGAAGGCACAGCCGGTCAGCTTACGGAGGACAACTTCGGCGACAGGCTGTATTCAGCCGGAGTGCCTGATCCGGAACTGATTATCCGCCCGGGAGGAGAGCTGCGGCTTTCAAATTTCCTGCTGTGGCAGGCGGCCTATTCCGAGCTTTATTTTACAGAAACATTATGGCCGGACTTCGGAATAAAGCAGCTCAATGCTGCTATTGCGTGGTTCCAGAAGCGCAACAGGCGTTTCGGTGGAATTTAGGAGTGATATAAGAATGAAAACTCGAATAATCGTTGCGGCTATAGCTATTCCGCTGCTTCTTGCCCTTATCTTTTTTGCGCCTGTCTGGGCGTTTGCGATTCTGGTGGGAATTATCTCCGCCGGAGCGGCCTATGAGCTGCTGCGCTGTGTTGACCCTGAAATGCCAAAGCGGTTTATGATTTACGCATCAGTGGTTGGACTTGCAACACCTATTGCCTGCGCCTTTGAAGACAGCGGCGTTGTTACCAATACTGCTGCCTATGTTTTGGTGCTGGTGATGTTCGCAGAACTGATGCTCTCTTTTCGCAGAAAAGAGCAGATCAAGCTTGAAACTATGCTTCAGGTGTTTTTTGCGGGCGCTATTATGCCCTTACTTTTGGCTGCCCTTGTTAGACTGGGTAATCGCGAGCAGTCTTCGGTATATTTGCTTCTGCCCTTCATTGCGGCGTTCTCAAGCGACAGTGGAGGATATTTCGCGGGCAATTTTCTGGGAAAGCGCAAGATTTTCCCTCATCTGTCGCCCAACAAAACCCTTGAGGGTGTAATTGGCGGCTTTGTTTCGGCAATTGCCCTTATGCTGCTTTACGGACTAATTCTGTCCCTGTTCAAGTATGAGGTTAACTACACTTATCTGGCTCTTTACGGATTTTTCGGCAGTTTTGCCTGCCAAATAGGAGACTTGGCCTTTTCCGCCGTTAAGCGGC
>CAZHCB010000017.1:19760-21074 GCA_964530935.1 uncultured Oscillospiraceae bacterium | reverse complement strand
CAGTCCGGTCTTGCGCAACGCAGACCCGTGAATCATGTCAGGCGGGGAACCGAGCAGCATTAAGCGGGTATCTCCGTGTGCCGCAAGGTAGCCGGATTCGAGCTAACTGCTCCGGTAACGGATGTATATGTTTATTCAAAGGTGGGTGTGCAGTCTTGTCATTGACCGCACGAAGGATATGTAGTCCGCGACGACGAAAAGGAGGGATTTCGTGTATCAGGCACTATACAGAAAATGGCGCCCGCGCACCTTTGACGATGTTATCGGTCAGCAGCAGGTTACCGAAACCCTCAAAAACCAAATTCAAAATAACCGCACCAGCCACGCCTACCTTATGATCGGTGTCAGAGGAACGGGTAAAACCACCTGCGCAAAGATTCTTGCCCGGGCGCTCAACTGCGAGCAGCCGGAAAACGGGAATCCATGCAATAAATGCCCCAGCTGCCTCGGAATCGAAAACGGCACGGTTATGGATGTGGTTGAAATTGACGCCGCCTCCAATAACGGCGTTGAAAATGTCCGTGCCCTGCGGGACGAGGCGGTCTATTCTCCCGCCAGCGTTAAAAAGCGCGTGTATATCATTGACGAGGTGCATATGCTCACGACCTCGGCTTTTAACGCCCTGCTGAAGATTCTGGAAGAACCTCCCGAACATCTGGTGTTCATTCTCGCAACTACTGAAATACACAAGGTTTTGCCCACGATTTTGTCTCGCTGCCAGCGGTACAGCTTCAAGCGCATTGCGCCGGAAGCCATCGCGGGAAGGCTGGAGTTTGTTGCGGGACAGGAGAATATTGCTCTTGACCATGATGCGGCTCTGCTTCTCGCCCGCCTTGCGGACGGTTCCATGCGCGACGGCCTTTCTTTATTGGACCAATGTTCAGGAAACGATGTGGTTACCGGTCAAAGCGTTCTTGCGGCCCTGGGTCTTGCGGGAAGCTACCACACGGCGGCACTGCTTGGACATATTTGCAGCAGTCAAATGACAGCGGCAATTGAACTTTTCGAAAACCTGTGGCAAGAGGGGAAAGCCCCCGTTACCATTCTTAACGAGCTGTGTACCTTGCTGCGGGATATTGCCATGGTAAAGGTTGCCCCGCAAAACGGGGGACAGCTTCTCTCCGGAGGCTTTGACGACAAAGCTCTGCGGGAGCTTGCTCCCCGTATGTCCACCGGACAGGCAATGGAATATATGCAGCTGATTCAAAACAGCATCGGTAAGCTGCGAGACGGACGAGACCCCAAAATCGAAGCCGAGCTGTGTCTGATCGCCATGTGCCAGCCTCAGCTTCTGGACACGCCCGAGCGTTTGGG
>CAZHCB010000017.1:0-19660 GCA_964530935.1 uncultured Oscillospiraceae bacterium | reverse complement strand
TGCAAACGGAGATTTTTGGCCGGCGCTTTACGGTGAACTAAAGAGCAAAATGACTATTCCCACCTTTGTCTTTATCTCGGACGCAAGTGCGAGGCTTGAAGACGGAAAGCTGATTATTTCCGCGAGCTCCGACTTTAAGAAAAAGAAGGTTGAGACCGCTGAAACACTGCAGATAATCCGCGATGCGTCGGAGCAGATTCTGGGACAGGTTTACCCCATAAAGGTTGAGGTGTCCAAGGATGTGGGCGGTAGTCTGGACGATCTGGCCAAATTCGGAAATGTAAAATTTGAATAGAAAATATCTATATAGGAGGAAGGAAAATGGGTAAGAGCAATTTCCGCGGCGGCCCCATGGGCGGCGGAGGCGGAATGAACATGAATATGATGAAGCAGGCTCAAAAGATGCAGCAGGAAATGATGAGGATGCAGGAAGAGCTTGAGACAGCAGAGTACACCGCAACAGCGGGCGGCGGCGTTGTAACCGCGGTTGTCAGCGGCAAAAGGGAGCTGACCTCCCTGACGATCCAGCCGGACGCTGTCGATCCGGAAGACGTTGAAATGCTGCAGGACATGGTCGTTGCCGCAGTTAACGAGGCTCTGCGCAAGGCGGAATCCAGCGCAAACGAGGGCATGGCAAAGCTCACCGGCGGACTCAATCTGGGGAGCTTAGGACTCTAAGTTTTAAAAAAGAACATTTGAAAACCCCCGAGATGATTTCATCTCGGGGGTTTTGTTTAGAAGCTTATTGGCCTCGGGTCTGCTGGGAAACTCCGCGGATCGCGGAAATTGACCAGTCATAATCCTTGGCGTTAATAATGCTGCCGCAGTATTCGCATTTTGCGCTGTGGTTAATGTTAGTGGGTGCGCCGCAGGACGGGCAGTGGACGCTGACAGTCTGCTCGCTGCCTTCGCCGGCCCGTTCCGGAGTGAGAGTGCCCTTTGACCTGATAAGTGTCCACTTGTAGCACATGAACTTTTCCGCAGTCTGAGAGCCGCTGACCAGCTTGCCGGTGTCGTCCTTGAGGGTGTAGTCGGTGATTCGGGTGTTCACCGTTGCAACGATGGTGTCGTTGGCTTCATCCTCAGCCCAGCCGTCCAGCGTTACGCTCAAAACGGCGATGCGCTCAACGTAGTTGGTCATGCCGCCATTAACAAGCTGCTCAAGCTGACGGGAGAACTGGTTGAAGATAGCGTCGGTCATGTAAGGACGCATGGGCTCAAAGTCCTTTGCCTGCCAGGCGTTTTGCATACGGACGTAGAGATTTGAAATGTTCTCCTTAATATCTGCCTCGGAGAAATTGGGGTCTTTAGTTTTGAGGCTTGCCATGGATTGAAGGTTGGTGGGCTCTTGAACGGGAATGTTCACAGGATTGCCGCCGGCGTTAAGTCCTTTTGCCTTTCGCCCAACCCTGTAAATAGCAAAGACAATTGCAAGAACGATGATTATTATTGTAACTGAGCCGCCGCCGACACTGCCGTCGCTGCCGCTGGAAAAAAAGTAGCTGCCGCCATCGCTGCTGCCCCAATCGCTGCCTCCGCTCCAGCCACCGCCTCCGCCGTAGTCAGAGCCGCCTGAGAAGCTTCCCGCATCGGCAATAGCAGGGATGATCATGATGCTCAGGGCCAGTATTAAAACTGCAATAATTATGTATAAGGATTTTCTCTTTCCCATGGTTTTCCTCCTAAGGTTTAACTATATATATTATATATGATTGGAATTTACAAGCAAGGTCTTTTTCAGAAAAAACGATATTTTTTTATTATAACCGTCAAAAACCGTGAAAATTCTCCCTGTTGGATAATTAATTGAGAAAACCCTTGCAAATGAGATAATGCCAAGATATACTGTTATTGAGGTGATAGATGATGGCAAACTATGTAGGTTCAAGGCTCTGCGCAATAAGAAAGAAGCAGGGCATCTCACAAAAGCAATTGGCCGACCTGTTGGACAAGCGTGGGGTGAAGGTAACAAACCAAGCCGTATCAAAATGGGAAAGCGGCGCGTCTTTGCCAAACGCTGTTCAGTTTTTAGTACTGTGTGACATTCTTAATGTTTCAGACATCGGAGGAGTGTTCCTCAACAAGAGCAACGAGCTTTTTATCGGTATCAATGAGGACGGAAGGCAGCGCATCACCGAATACGCCGAATACATACGCAACAGCGGTGATTATGACGACCCGGAAACACCCGCACCCAGAGGCACAAAGCTGCGCAGTCTGCCTGTTTATGATCTGGATGCCGTCAAGGGTACGGGACGCTTTTTGGATGACACGGACTACGCACTTGTTCTGGTCGGAACTGAAGTTCCCTTTGCCGCCAACTTCGGTGTGAAAATTTCCGGAGATAGTATGGAGCCGGATTATCACGACGGGCAGATCGTTTGGATTCATCAGCAGTCAAAGCTGGAGCACGGAGACATCGGCGTTTTTATGTACGAAAATGCTTGCTACTTCAAGCGTTTGCGTGACCGCGTCGGTGGCATGAGACTGCAGAGTGTGGATGTTAACTACCCCGATGTTATTGTTACAAATCCCGAAAAGATCGTAGCCTTTGGTAAGGTTGTAGAAGAATAGAGTCTCATTTCCATGCCTGAGCGCAAAGGGGCAGTAACGCTAACCGAATACAAGTGATGTCAGGGGGACTGTCAAGAGAACAGTCCCCCTGACATACTTTTATTCTTCTGTGACAGGTTTAGCTTTTTCTTTGGTTTTCTTAGCCTTGCCCTGAATTTCGGGCACTGCGGCCTGTTCGTTGCGGGGTTTAACATGAGTTACCTCGGGACGTTTCATGCCTTGCTTTGCCATTCTTTGATTCCTCCTAGCATATGGGTTTCTACGGAAATGGGAACTGTGCATGTGGGCGACGAGGTGCTTAAGTGATTCATTCCTATCACTACATAACCAGTTTTTCCCGAAAAAGGAAAAATATGCAGCGGAGCGTCTCTTCGGTACGCTCCGCTTATTTTTATTTACTGATTATCAAATGATCGCCATTTTTCAGTTGCATCACCTGAGCGTGCAGCATTTCAGCCAGGGTAAACAGAACGTCCTGCCGCTCCCCATTGTCCGGCATATACAGCGTCAGAGGGTCGCCGCCCAACACACGGTCTTTATTGTCGGTTATATAGACCAGAATTTCCACTTCTACTTGACTCCCTTACTCCGTTTGCGAACGCTTTCCAGTACAGGGGTTTTCCTTATAGCCGCAGCAATGCCCTCACGGTCGGGATTGATGGGCACAAACGCAATCACCAGCCGGCCATCGGGAAAGTTGCATCTGGTAAATTGGTATTGCTTAACACCAAAAGCCCGTACCGCGTCAAAAAGCATTGCCCGACTCTGACCCTCATTTTCGATGGTCAGACGGTGTTTTTGCGCTTTTGGCTTAACTATAAAAGCCACGCCCTCATTCAAAAACATCTTCTGAGCCGCTTCGGTTCCAATCGCCCGGCTCACATATATGCCGTCCGCGTAGAGCGCGGCGCCGTCCATTTCAATCTTTGCTTCGTAAACATGGCAAATATCGCCGATGTGCCTGCCTTTTGTCAGCCTTATCATAACTAAGGCTATTACGGCTCCGGACACAAACGCAAGGGCCGTCATCAGTTCGAGGCTCTCAGGCGCGGTCAAACGCAGAATCAAAACCGTACCGAAAGAGGTTAACAAAGCGATGTAGTTTCGAACCTCAAAGGTCTTGGCGATGCCGTCGATATAGGCGTCACCACGGGGGGTATACTCCGTGTGTTCCAAAGCGTCGAGGCTCTCTTTCTCCTGTTTTCGTATTTCACGAAAATGCTGAACCGCAAGCAGGAGAAAGGTAACCGCTGCATAATCCCGGGACAGCAGCGCCGGAATTGCCACCGCCCCCAGACCCGCTGCGATAAAACCATTCACCAGATGAATGAAATAACCGTTGGGAACGCTGGGCACCTGACGCATGTCGGCTTTCAAGGTCGCAAGCCGGGCGGCGGTGCCCACAATGACGGCAAATATAATGACTAATAAATCGCGTTGAGTGATAGATTCCACTTAAATCATATCCTTGTAGTATACTCCGAAGCCCCCTGTGGGGAGTGTTGATTGCTCAGGCCATTAATAGTTGCAGTGCAATATCTGCGACTATCATCAAGCTAACCGCCGGTACGGCATATTGAACCTTAGGTAAAGAGACTTTACCTTCTTTTGTCTTCATCCTCTTTCGGATCAGACTAAGTACTTGAAGGCCTACCCAGGCGACCACTGTTGCGCAAAGATTATCAATTACAAGAAAACGAACCAGGGATTCTGAGCTTTTAAGTACCGAAATTTCACGCATCCAGTCCGGCACAAGCACCCCAAGATAGCCCATGAAAAGCAGCCGCCAGAAGCAATTTGCGGCCAAAGCCAAAACTGCGGTTGCCCAGAGCTTTTTATTTTTTGAAGAGATTTTTTCATAGACGAAAAGCGATGCCCACAGGGCGATACCCTCAAAGAGAATGGACACGGCAGGGTTTATTACCCGGTCTATACTACCGGGGAGAAATAGATTGAGCAGTTTGATTGCGGAAGCCATAAGCGCCGTAAGCAGCACAGCGCTTAGCTTTCCGCTGTCGCGATAGGCCTTGGTGAGAAAAAAGCAGGCAACGGAAAACCAGATCAGAAAGCCCAAACTAACCGGCAGCAGGTGCAGCAGATAGCCCACTGTCGATTCAAAAATGCCCCATAAGGCGCCGGCGGAAAGAACGGCTATCCAAATGGATCTTTTCGTAGAATCGCTGTTTTCAGACATCATATGGATTCTCCTTTATTTCGCTTGACCTCATCAAGCGTTTTTTTGATGGCGTTGCCAATCTCCTCATAGCTGGTGCATCGGCAAAGATTCGATTCCAGCCAACGCTCGATCTCATACTCATCTGCCGTGGGGTTTCGCAGGGAAAGCCCGTGGCTGACAAGGAGAAAACCGGAGGTGCAGTAGCCGCATTGAAAGGCACGCTCTTCAACGAAGGCGCGCTGCACCGGAGTGTTGCCGTCCAGCCCCTCAACGGTGAGAATGTCGTGTCCCTGGGCTTCAACCGCGAGAACAAGGCAGGCCTTGGCGGGAAGCTCGTCGATCAGAACCGTACATGCCCCGCAATCCCCGTTCAGACAGCCGGGTTTTGCTCCCGTTAAACCCAGCTGGGTGCGCAAAACGTCAAGGAGCAGGTCGGACGGGCGCACGCAAACCTCATGCTCATCACCGTTCACTCTCAGACGGACTATGCATTTGCCCTCATAAACAATCATATCTTGCCCTTCACTCAAAAATTCCTATAATATCTTCAACCACAATTTTCAGAAGCTCCAGCCGGTAAGCTCCCGAGCCCTCGCAGTCAGTGGTGGGTGCTTTCGGCAAAAGGGAGGCGGCAGCTTCAGCCCGGGTTTTCGGTGAACGGGTCCTGTCGTTTATTACCTGCTCGATTTTTCTATTGCGAAAGGGATGATCACAAACACCGGAAAAGGCAATTCGGATCTCGCCATCCACATGCAGGGCGGCGGCAGTAATCGCCGGATAAGCAGTTTTTTCGGAAAATGTGCGTTTAATGTGGGCGTATGGCATTCGCGCTTTTTCTGCGTCTACCTGAGCGGAAGCAATGAATTCTCCGGGCAACAGCTGTATGCGCTCATTAAATACCTCGTGTATAGAGACCGTCCTGCCTCCCTCGGGGCCGAACAGCTCCAGCTTTGCATCGGCAAGGAGCAGGGGAAGCACGGTTTCCCGATAAATAATTGTCCCGCAGAGGTTACCGCCCAGAGTAATGCGGCATTGGTTGGTGTGGTCGGCAATCCGTCCTCCCGTTTGTCCAAGCAGAGGGAAAAGACCGCCGGTGCGAATATCCTCAAGAGTTTTACAAGCGCCGAAGGTGATCACACCCTCAGTCTCCTGCATAATTCCAAGACCGGGGATGGCCTTAAGGTCGATCACAGCGTCCGGCTCAATGCTGCCAGCCGTGCACATAGTTATAATTTCGCTGCCGCCGCCGTAGTAGAGCGGGGTTTTGCCCTCGTTTATAAACTGCGTATAAAGCCGGGCTGCCTCCTGCGCGGTATCAGGGCGGCAATAGATAAAGTTAAATCCGATCATAAACTGCCTCCCTTACGGGCTTGCCACAGGGCTTCAGGTGTGAGAGGCAGCATATCCGCCGAAACACCGCAGGCCGCTGAAAGGGCATTTCCAAGAGCGGCAGGCATTCCGATAGTTCCGTGCTCATTCATACAGCGCGCGCCATAGGGCGCATCCTCCTGAGGCGTTTCCACAAAGCTGACGTGGTATTTCGGGCGTTCGCTGAAATGCAGCAGCTTATAGGTGCGAAGGGAGGGAGTTGTGAGAACACCGTTTTCATAGTGAAAAGCCTCCCGACTGGCAAGACTGAGCCCCATAGCCATGCCGCCTCTTATCATGGCTTGCTGCTCGGCGGGGTTGAGCGCCCTGCCCACATCGATTACAGAGTAGGCGTTGATGATTCTGTAAGAGAGATCCCTGGTGTCAAGCTCGATTTCCACCGACTGGGCGCCCACCGTCCATGAGGGCGCGGAACGCCCTTTTCCCGTTTGCGGGTCAAGAGTTGACAGACCCTTGAGCATGAAGCCGCCCCGCCCGATAACCGGATCGCCCAGAGAGCCGCTCTCAGGGCTTGAGTAGCCGGAGAGAACATCCTCTAGGAGGAGATAACACTCCGGATTGCTCTTTAAATAAGCCCGGCCGCCGTCAACTTCTATATTCTCGGGGGAGCAATTCAGAGCCAGCGCGGTGTTGCTGCGAATCTGGGTGAGCACGTCGTCCGCAGCCCGCATAACTGCCCGTCCGGCTATATATGGTGTGAAGCTTGCCACGGTTTTGTAATGCTCGGGGTTCAGGCGGGTATCCGCAGTGAAGTTAACATGCACCTGATCAATGGAGATCCCAAGTCTGTCGGCAAACATTTGTGCGAGCAGACTTTGACCGGCGTTGCCCATCTCCACAACTCCTGTGGTAAGATTAAAGCTGCCGTCCGGGTTGACGGTGACCACCGCGCCGGAAACGGCGTCAGTGGGCGGGTTGGGTGACTTCCAGAAGCAGGCGCAGCCCTTTGCCCGCACGATGTGGGCATCAAGCCGCTCACAAGCATTGCCGCCCCAACCGCCCAGTGTTTTGAGCCCCTCAATGCAGTTTTCCAGACTACCGATGTCGCTGGCTGTGGCCTTTACCTGTGTGGGCGTAAGCTGCCCGGGGCGGATGGCATTAAGCCGCCTGAACTCCAAAGGGTCAAGCCCGCATTCAAGGGCGAGGGCGTCCATTGCCCGCTCAATACAAAAGGTGGCCGACTCATGGGCAAAGCCACGATAGGAGGTTACAAAGGTTTTGTTTGTGTAAACGGAATAGGAGTCGCAGCTGAGATTTTCCACATTATAAGGGCCGGTGCAGTCGGCGGCGAGGGCTCTTGCCATATAGGGACCTATATCCGTATATGCGCCGTGATCCACTAAATACGTGAGTTCCGCAGCCTGTATGATGCCGTTTTTATCAGCCCCCAGCCGCAGCTTTGCCCAGAAGCCGAGGCGGCAGGGCAGGGTCTCCATATCCTGTCTCCGGGTGACCATGAGGCGAACGGGCTTTCCTCCCAGCTTTTCGGAGGCCATATATGCGAGCAGCTCCAGAACAACAGGAGCTTTGCCGCCGAAAGCGCCGCCCACAAAGGGGACACGCACGTTGATTTTACCTGCCGGAACACCGAAGCAATCGGAGATCTGACGAACGACCTCGAAGGGCGACTGGGAGGCGGTGATAATTTCAACTGTACCGTCCCGCAGAATTTGGGCGCAGGCCGTTCTCAGCTCCATGGCGATGTGCCCCGAGGGCGGGAGATTAAACTCACGGCTTACAGTGCGTTCACTTTGTCCGAATCCGATATTTATATCTCCTTTTCGGACAGGATAATAGCTGGATATATTGCTTCCGGGACGGGGATAGATATCCGCGGTGTTGTGTATATAAGATTCGAGCTTGTCATGCACAAGAGGCGAACCGGCTTCAAAGGCCGTATGAGAATCAAATACCCCGGGCAGAGCCTGATATTCTACGTGGATCTTATCCGCGGCAAGGGCTGCGGCGGCCTCGTCCAGCGCAACAACAAGGGCCACCGGTTCACCTGCGTAACGCACGAGATCACGGGCGAGGAGAGGCCGGTCCCGCAGCAGAGGACCGCTGAGAGGTGGGCAGTCCGCTCCGGTGAGTATCAGCTTAACGCCGGGGACGGCAAAGGCAGCCTGAGTGTCGATGTGAAGGATACGTGCGTGGGCATGGGCTGACACCGCCATACACCCGTGCAGAGCGCCCGCTGACGAAAAATCGTCGGTGTACTTCGCGTCTCCGCTGACTTTTTGCCATGCTTCCTTGCGGAAAAGGTCTTTCCCGATCACCGTAGCCACTGTATCCCTCCATTGCTTTGCTATGTATACACCATAAGCCAGTTTTACCCATAGAATGGGGAAATATACATGGGGCTCAAAGGAGAGACAACCGTCCCTTCCCTACGCACCGCCCCTCGGCAAAAAGAGAAATACATCCCCGCAAGAGCCCTTTTGATTGACTATTCCACAGGGATGTAGTAAGATATATATACATTAACTTAGCTAAAGGAAGTGAGACAATGGAAGGCAAACCTCGAAGTCTAATGCGGGGCTTCAAATCCCGGCATGAAAACATAAACCGAATGGCCAGTGCAGAATATGGTCGGTCATCCATTGCGCCCTTATGCTAATGGATTGAACCGTCTTGTTTTGCGCCGCCTTTCGGGGCGGCTTTTTTGCGGCTATTGTGCTTTCATTCCGGAGATCATAGTTAAAGGAGATGATACCAATGGCTTTTTTTAAAAATGAAAATCTCAAAATGCAGCAGAGAAAAAATGAGAGCGAAGCGCAGCTGCGTGAATTCGCTTTCATGGATATGAGCGTACTGTACAGCCAGCTTCAATCTGCTGAAAACGGCCTGACTGCCGAACAGGTGGAGGAAAAGCACGAGCAGTTCGGCAGGAATGTTATTACCACCGGTAAAAAGAACACCATGCTTCATCGGTTTCGGGAAGCGGTGGTCAACCCTTTTAATATCGTGCTGCTGGCAATAGCGGTGATTACGCTGTTTACCGACGTTATCTACTCATCAAAGCCGGATTTTACGACTGTGGGCATCATTATTGCCCTTGTGCTGATCGGAAGCTTTGTTGCGTTTATTCAGAACGAGCGGAGTAATGCCGCCGTGGAGAGCCTGTCAAAAATGATTTCCAACAAGGCGGATGTTTGGAGAGACGGCAAGCTCACAGAGATCACTATGGACGAGGTGGTTCCCGGAGATGTCGTTAAGCTTTCAGCCGGCGATATGATTCCGGCGGATGTGCGTTTTCTGACCACTAAGGATGCCTTTGTCGCTCAATCTGCGCTTACGGGCGAATCTAACCCCGTGGAGAAATTTTCAGATATCCGCTCAAAGCCTGAGGATTCCCTGACCGACCTTATGAATATCGGCTTTATGGGCTCCAATATGGTCAGCGGCAGCGCAACCGCCATCGTTATTTCCACAAATAACGAGACTTATATCGGCTCAATGGCAAAATCTCTCTCCGGCGACAGGGCAAAAAACAGCTTCGAGCGGGGCGTGGATTCTGTCAGCTCCCTGCTGATCCGACTTATGCTCGTCATGGTGCCGGTGGTATTTATCATCAACGGCGTTACGAAGCACGACTGGGTGGGGGCGCTCATGTTCGCCATCACCATTGCCGTGGGGCTAACGCCGGAAATGCTGCCGATAATAATGACCTCCACCCTAGCTAAGGGCGCGGTCTCCATGTCAAAGCATCAGGTTATCATTAAGACTTTGGGGGCGATCCAAACCTTCGGGGAGATGGATGTTCTCTGCACCGACAAAACAGGGACCCTGACCGAAGACAAGATCGTTCTTGAAAAATACATGAACGTGCTGGGTGAGGATGACGCCCGCATTCTGCGACACGCCTACTTAAACAGCTATTTCCAGACGGGGCTGAAAAACCTCATTGACCTTGCCATCATCAACAGGGCAAGTGAAACCGGTCTGGAGGATATGCTTTCCTCATACACCCGCATTGACGAGATCCCCTTCGATTTTGCCCGCCGCCGCATGAGCGTGGTGTTGCAGGATAAGAGCGGCAAGCGCCAGCTGATTACAAAAGGGGCGGTTGAGGAGATGATTTCCATCTCCGGCTTCGTTGAGTGGCAGGGGCAGGTGCTGCCCTTGACAGAGGACATGAAGAGCCGGGTTATGATGACCTACGAGCGTTACAATGCCGACGGTTTGCGCATGGTCGCTGTGGCGCAAAAAAACGAGGTTCCGGGCATCGACGTGTTCAGCGTTGCCGACGAGAGCAATATGGTGCTCATCGGTTTTGTGGGTTTTCTTGACCCGCCGAAGGAGAGCGCGGCGGCGGCAATCGCTGCCCTGCGTGACCACGGTGTTCGCACAGTGGTTCTCACCGGTGACGGTGAGGGCGTTGCAGTTAAGGTTTGCAGCAAGGTGGGCGTGGACACATCCCGGTTCCTCTCCGGTAAGGATGTTGAGGCTATGGATGATGAGACGCTTCAGGGTGCTGTTGAAAATTGCAGCTTGTTCGCCAAGCTCTCGCCCTCTCAAAAAGAGCGGGTGGTTCGGGCCTTGCAGCTCAACGGGCACACTGTGGGCTATATGGGCGACGGCATCAACGACGCGCCGCCTCTGCATCAGTCCGATGTTGGCATCTCCGTTGACAGCGCGGTGGATATCGCCAAGGAAACGGCGGACATTATCCTTTTGAAAAAGGATCTGATGGTTCTGGAGGAGGGGGTTATTGAGGGCCGCAAAACCTTCGGTAACATCACAAAATACATTAAAATGGCTGCCTCCGGAAACTTCGGCAATATGATCTCGGTGCTGGTTGCCTCCATCTTCCTGCCCTTTTTGCCCATGCTGCCGGTGCAGATTCTAACCCAGAATCTGCTGTGTGACTTCTCTCAGATGGGCATACCCTTTGACAGCGTGGACGGCGAATATATCAAGCAGCCGAGGAAGTGGGACACCAAATCCATCATGAGATTTATGGGGGTCATGGGGCCGCTGAGCTCTATTTTCGACATTCTGTGTTTTGCCATCATGTGGTGGATAATTAAGGCGAACACAGCGGAGCTTGCCCCCCTGTTCCAGTGTGGCTGGTTTGTGTTCGGAACCGTGTCCCAGGTGCTTGTTATCCACATGATTCGCACGGGTAAAGTACCCTTCGCGCAGAGCAAGCCGTCTCCGGCGCTGTTGGTCTCTACCTTGATAGTGGCAGTAATCGCGCTGGTTATAGGCTTCTCCGGCCTTGCCGTGGGCATAGATATGGCAACGCTCCCGGGCCGCTTCGCCCCGTGGCTGGCCGTCACTTTGGTGGGCTACTGCCTGTCAACTCAGCTTATTAAAAAGGTCTATATCCGCCGTTTCGGCGAGTGGCTGTAGGCGGGAACACACAAAAGAGAGAGCGCCGTTGGCGCTCTCTCTTTTGTGTGTTTGTGGGCAAGGAATATCCCGCTCCTATCCACCATGTATCCAGACTTGTCAATGTGAGTAAAATAGTATATTATTACTAAAAAGGCATTACATTGTCAATTAACTTATCAGGAGGCACTATGCCCAGTTTAGTTTCAAAGGTTTTGCGCAGTCAAATAAGAGTCCTGCGACCTGTTTTAAACGGGTTTAACATAAAAACCTCCCGTGCATTTCAGGATAAGCTCGCTGAGCTTGGGGCTAGAGCGCTGGTTAATAAGGTGGATTTTGAGGATTTTCAAATCGGTGCGATACCGGCGGCGACTGCCGTACCTCTTGATTGCGAAACGGACGACAGAAAGGTGCTGCTGTACATTCACGGCGGCGGCTACGTTACCGGCGGCCTTGAATATGCCCGGGGCTTTGCGGGTCTTTTGGCGTCGGAAACAGGACAGCGCGTAACGGCAATCGCTTACCGTCTGGCGCCTGAAAATCCGTTTCCGGCCGCATTGGATGATGTATTTTTTGCGTATGAGTATCTGCTCCGGTCATATTCGTCGGAAAACATATCGCTTATCGGCGAGTCGGCGGGCGGGGGGCTTATACTTGCCCTTTGCCACAGATTAAAGGCCGAAGGGCTTCCGCTCCCCCATAAGCTGGTACCCATATCACCATGGACTGACCTTACCCTGGGCGGAAAGAGCTATAGGTCGAACAGAAAAAATGATCCGTCACTGACGATAGAAGAAATTGAGGGCTATGTTAACGCCTACAATCCGGCTAAGGCAGATTCTCCCTATGTCTCTCCTCTATTCGGCGACTTTGAAGGGTTTCCCCCTTGCCGGATCTATGCTGGAGGTCACGAGCTGCTTAGGGATGATGCGCTGCGAGTATATGACAAGATGGCAGCTGCCGGAGTGGACTGTTCAATAACCGTTAGCGAGGGTATGTGGCATGCCTATGTCCTGTACCCCACGCCGGAGTCTTCGTCGGCTATGGACGAGATCAGAGCTTTTCTAAGCAGCGAAGGGTAAAGGTGAAGATAATGCCCGAGAGTAAGAAGTGGATAAAACTAGACAACGCGGCTAAAATATATCCGGCGGCCATGCGGAAAAAGTGGATGGCCATGTTCCGGTTTTCTATCAGTCTGACCGAGAGTGTGGATGCGGAAATCCTCCAAAAGGCGGTTCAATGTACTCTGCCGCGGTTTCCCAGCTTTACCGTGAGGCTCCGCCGCGGTCTGTTTTGGTTTTATCTTGAGCACTCCGACCAGGTGCCGGACATCCAGCCGGATGTGGCAAACCCCTGCACATGTATGGATATTAAGCGATCGAAATTTCTTTTTCGTATACGCTACCACGATAATCGCATAGCGGTTGAGATATTTCATGTGCTCTCGGACGGGACGGGCGTTTTGGTTTTTATAAAGACCCTTGTCGCTGAGTACCTGCGTCTCAAGTACGGTGCGGACATCCCCCGGGACAAGTCAATATTTGACTGTAACGAGGCTCCGAAAGACAGTGAGTTGGAGGATGCTTTTCTCAAATATGCCGGCCCTGTGGCACTTGGGCACAAGGAGGCCAACGCGTATTATATCAAGGGGATCCCTGTACCTCATGACACGGTGTGTATAACGACCGGCCTGATTCCCGTGGATATTATCAGCAATAAGGCAAAGGAAAAAAAGGTGTCCATAACCGATTATCTGACTGCGGTAATGATTATGAGCATAGATACTCTCCAACGCCGGGAAAGAAAAAGGCCTCTTGGCTTAAAACCTGTCAAGGTTTCTGTCCCCGTTAACCTGCGGGCGTTTTTCCCCAGTGAGACCTTGCGCAATTTTTCTTATTTTATCAATGTGGGGATCGAGCCCCATTTTGGCGAATACACCTTGGACGAAATTTTAAGCGATGTACACCACTATATCCATCTTGAGGCTACAAAGCAGAAGCTGGGGGCAAGAATCGCCTTCAACGTCAATTCCGAAAAGAATCCCGTGATGAGGCTTGTACCGCTTTTTTTGAAAAACCTTGTGCTGCGTCTTGTTTTTAACCGTGTGGGTGACCGTAAAACCTCCACCACAATAACGAATCTCGGACAGGTGAAGCTGCCGGAGGAAATGGCCGAATATGTAACACGCATTGACCTTATTTTAGGCCCGCTTTCCCGTAACCGCGTTGTGGCTGCGGTTATAAGCTATAAAAATACACTGCATTTTACCTTTACCCGCACTATAACAGACCCGTCGGTTGAGCGCGAGTTTTTCCGAAACCTTGTAAGGCTCGGCATACCCGTAAAAGTGGAGAGTAACAACTTGGCGCAGCAAGGGAGGACTTAGATGTCATACTGTGTAAACTGTGGAGTTGAATTGAGCGAGAGCGAAAAACATTGCCCCTTGTGCGGAGTCGAAACGCTCAACCCCCGTTCACCGTGGAAGGATCCGGTATACAAGCCATACCCTACTGAAATTGATACCATGATGAACAATGTTGACCGCAGATATATGGCCAATCTAATGACAATATTCCTGCTGATACCCATGTTCGTTTCATTGGTCACCGACCTTATGTACGGCGAGGGGCTCACTTGGGCGGGCTATGTTCTGGGCGCGGGAGCAATGCTTTTTGTATGGATCATCCTGCCCTTTTACTTCAAGCGCTTCAAGCGGATGCTATTTCTGGGTCTTGACTGTCTGGCGCTCATGCTGTATCTGTTGTTTATTGATTTTGTCATGGGTAAGGGACTATGGTTTTTACCTCTGGGATTGCCTATTTCAGCGGTTTTCGCGGCGCTCCTTCTCATCTCGGAATATCTTTTTCGCCGGGGCAACGGGCAGCTTCTCCTGACCCGTGCCGCCATTATTCTTGTTGATTTGAGTATTTTTGTTGTGGCGGTAGAGGTCTCCACCGATATTTATGTGGAGGGCGGCATAAATCCCAGCTGGTCGCCCTTTGTGGTTATTCCTTGCCTGATTCTGGCAGCGGCGACCCAAATAGTGGAGCGCAGGAAAAACCTGAAGGAGGAAATTCGTAAGCGGATGTACTATTGATGTAAAGGGAAAAAACAGAAGCTGTGTATGCACAGCTTCTGTTTTTGCTTGACTGCACTTTTATGCGCCCCCCAGCATCCTTACGGGACAATACACTGCACAAAGGCCGAGGCAGACGCCGCCGAACACTGAACAATTTTGCGTATCAAGGGGACGGTGTCAAGAAAACCGTACTCCTGACATTGACTTGTGTCGGGGTATGATTCGCACTGTTCAAATAGGCACAAAACGGGCAGAAATCCGCTAGTCTTAGCGAATCTATGCCCGTTTTTGGTCGGAGTGGGCAGAATTGAACTCCCGGGAGTGCCGCGTTTCACGCGTCCTCCGGGACCGGCATATTTAACGGCGGCAAGCCTCATGGTCCCGAAGGTTCGTCAGGGTGAAAAAGAGAGCGTTTTGTGTCCGTTTAGAGCTGTTTTGTCCGCTTCGGATTGCTTTATAAGCCTGCGTAGTCCGCTGTCTGCATAGGCTGATTTTCTATTATGGGTCAGCGTGTGGGTCAAGTCCTTTTTATGCCCGCACGGAAAGTATTTAAGGATTTACAAGGATACTGCTTATAACAAAGGAAATTAAAAAGTCCCGTTTTCGTCAATTTTCTCGCCTATAGCTCCCAAATACTTGTAATAATATTAGGTGTCTGCTATAATTTATATATTTCATGAATTAAATGTGTCATTAAATTGCTTTTCGAGGAAAGCTTTTCTTTTGCTGTTTTACAAATTTTTTATACAGGAGGGTAATCGTATGGCAATAGCGGAAATTATTACATACGAGGGCAACAATTCAACATTCGTATGGAAGCATCCCATTGAGGATTTTAATACCGGTTCCCAGCTTATTGTGCATGAGTCGCAGGAAGCCCTGTTTTTTATGAATGGGCAGGCGCTTGATTTGTTCGGTCCCGGACGGCATACGCTGGAAACGCAGAATCTGCCGTTGGTGGGTAAGTTTTTCAACAAACCTACAGGCGGCGAGACGCCCTTTCACTGCGAATTGTATTTTATCAATAAAACAGAACAGCTTGCAATCAAGTGGGGCACTGACAGTAAGATTGAATACGTTGAACCCACCTATGGTTTTCCGTTGAAAATCGGCGCATCGGGAGAGATGAGCCTGCGTGCCGATAACGCACGGAAGCTGCTTGTCAAAATTGTTGGTACGGAAAAGGTGTTGTCGCAGGATGGACTAACGCGTCTGTTTCGTGCTTTTTTGATGACCCGCTTGAAAACTTACCTCGCCACTCTGATAAAAGCAGAAAAAATAAATATCTTTGAAATCGACGAACAGCTCGTGCGCATGTCCGAGGAGATGCAAAAACAGCTTGCTCCCGATTTTGATGATTATGGCATTTCGCTTGAACGGTTTTTTGTTACAACCATTGTCAAGCCGGATGAGGATAGGCAATATCAGCGCTTTAGAGAACTGCATTTCCGTCAGTATGCGGATATCCGGGAAGCGGAGCTGCGCCAGCAGGTCGGGGTGATCGAACAGCAAACACAGGCGCAGCGCATGGTTATTGAAGCGCAGGCAACAGCACAAAAGCGTGCAGTGGAGGGCTATACCTACCAGCAGGAACGCGGCTTTGATGTCGCGGAACGCGTTGCGGCTAACGAGGCAGTGGGACAGATGACCAATCTCGGAGTGGGCATGGGCGTTATGGCGGGAGTGGGCGGTACAATGGGCGGCGTGGTAGGCGGCATGATGCAAGATACGATCGGTAATTTGAATCAGCAATCACAGGCGTCACCTCCCGCTCCGCAGACAGATCCTCCTGCACAACAACCGGGACAAGCCAGCTTTGAAGAGCGTGTTAAAAAACTGGAGCTGCTAAAGGACAAAATCCCGGATGATATGTATAGCGCCAAAATGCAAGAACTTTTGAACGAGATTTAAGGGGGGAGAGCCATGGACATCTACAAAAAGACATTCGCTGCTATTTCAGGAATACTGTTTATTGTTATTACCGCACTGTTTTTCATTGTATCAGTCACACCGCTTTATATCATAGCGTATATCTTTGCGTTACTTGGCATTATCGGCCTATGGTCAAGCGCCATGTTTGTGCTGAAAAATTCGGGTGCGTATCCTTGGGTGGCGGCAATCCCCATAGCTGCGATAAAATATTTATGCCTGGAGCTTGTATTGTCAGCCGTATTTGTGATTTTAGAGCAACTTGGCTTATACAGTCTCCCAACAGCGTTTTTTATTATTGCGCATATACTTATTCTTGCGATTTTCGCCATTCGCATTATCATGCTTAACGCCGGCAAAAAAGAAATTGAGCGTGTCGAGGGAACAGTTAAACAGAGCACCTTCGATTGGAAACTTCTGATTGCCGATATTCAGGCCCTCGCTGAGCGTTCGCCGGAGCTGAAATCTTTGCTTGATGCTATAAAATATAGCGATCCGGCAACACCTCCTGAACTTGCGGAGTACGACGAAAAGATCCGGGACGGTATAACGGCGCTGGAAAAAGCAGTGGATGTGGGCAACGGCACACTTATTTCCGAACTGAGCATAACGCTGCAGCGGCAGATAAAAGACAGGAATAACCGGGCGAAACTGTTGAAATAGGCAATAAATATGGGTAAATTTTTTCAACAGCTTATGCAGGAAAGTTTGATTGTCGACTGGGCAGAAACCTTGGATTGGTTACTGGATGATAATCGCTTTGATAAAAACGAGGGCTGGACGTGTCAGTATGTAGGGTCGTTTACAAAGAAGATCAAGAAAATGCCCGGATTTTCACCTGAAACATTCATATATGCGACGAAAGCGGAAGTGGTCTTTCCTGATTCCGACGACAAGAAATATCCTTTTGTTGTTATGAAAAAAGACGATGGGCAAGGCAGGAATTTTATTAGACATATACGCAATGGAATCGCACACGGGAAGGCGGAAGTATTTAAGCGTGACGGCAAGCTTCTTATCAGGATCATTGACTATGGCAAAGCGGGGGTTCAGACAGCATACATATGTATGCCTGTTGACTACATAAAAGAAGCTCACAAATTCTATCGTGACGTTGAAAAGTCGAAAAATCATCAAAAGGCACCGGTAAAATCAAAGAAAAGAGCTGCGGCATGAGAATTTACATCATGTGAACGAAGCATTAAGGAGCATAACTCATGGCAATTTTTAAGTGTAAAATGTGCGGCGGCGATATAGCTGCCATTCCGGAACAAAACTATGGAACCTGTGATTCCTGCGGCTCCACGATGACGCTGCCCGGCGCGGCGGACGAACGCATTGCGAATCTGTTCAACCGCGCAAACCATTTCCGGCGCCTGAACGAGTTTGATAAGGCGCATTCCATGTACGAGAGCATCCTCAACGAGGATAACCGAAACGCCGAGGCCCATTGGGGCATTTTGCTGTGCCGCTATGGTATCGAGTATGTCGAGGATCCGCGTACGCATGACATGGTGCCAACCTGCCACCGTGCGCAGTTTGAGGCCGTGCTGTCGGATGCGGATTATCTTGCGGCGCTGGAAAATGCGCCGGACGGCTATACGCGCGCTTTATATGAAAAAGAGGCCGCCACGATCAGCGAGATACAAAGGGGAATCCTTGCCGTATCACGCAGCGAACAGCCTTACGATGTGTTCATTTGCTACAAAGAAACCTCGGACAGCGGCAGTCGTACCAAGGAAAGCACGATGGCACAGGAGATTTATTACCAGCTTGACAAGGCCGGGTACAGGACGTTTTTTGCGCGGATCTCACTGGAGGACAAGATCGGGCGCGAATATGAGCCTTATATATTCTCGGCGCTGAATACTGCGAAGGTGATGCTTGTGATTGGCACAAGCGAAGAGAACTTTAACGCCGTATGGGTAAAAAACGAATGGAGCCGTTATTTGGCGCTGATGAAAAAGGACAAGAGTCTTTTGCTGATTCCGTGTTATCAGGGGATGGACGCTTACGATCTGCCGGAGCAGCTTTCCATGCTGCAATCGCAGGATATGGGCAAAATTGGATTTATACAGGATTTACTGCACGGCGTTCAAAAGGTTCTTCAGGCAGGAAAAGCTTCCCAGCCTCAAGAAGCGCAGACAGCCGGTTTATCCGCGGCTGCCGGGCCGGGAGCAGAATCGCTGTACAAGCGCGGAGCCTTGTTTCTTGAAGATGGCAACTGGCGGCAGGCGACGGAATACTTTGACCGGGCGCTGGATATCAATCCGGAATATGCCCCGGCGTATATCGGAAAGTTATGCGCGGAGCTCAAGCTGCAGGACGAGAAGGGCCTTGCCGCAAACAACGATGAGCCGCTTGAAAAATTCCCCAACTTCCAAAAGGCTCAACGCTTTGCCGATGCGCAATACCGCGCCGTTTTGGATGAGTATAGCAAAATCATTACAGAACGCAAGCGACAAGCGGAAGAGCTTGCCAGGCAAGAGCGGGAGCGCAAGCGGCAAGAGGATGAGCGCATACAACAGCAGCAGAAAGCCAAAGCGGAAGAAAAACTCCGTGCCGATTATCAAGCTGCTATAAATAAGGGCGGCACGGCAAAATCTGCCGCTGAACTTAGAGCGGCCGCTTCGGCATATAGAGCACTGGGTAATTATCAGGACGCCGCGTCGCAGGCGGAGAGGTTTAATAAAGCGGCAATAAAAGCGGCAACAAAGAAAATGCGTAAGCATATGGCTATCATAGGCGCGCCTGTTGCTATTATTATTGCGGTTGTTTTGATTGTCACACAGGTGATAATTCCGTCAGTCAAATATAACAGCGCCAAAAAACTGCTTGCAGCCGAGGATTATGGTGGCGCAGTGAAGTCGTTTATGGCGCTGGGTAATTACGCAGACGCTAGGGAACAGGCGCTGAATATCGTGTTAAAATCTAACATTATGATTTCTGCCGCATACGATCACACCGTGGGTTTGGAGGCGGATGGCACGGTTGTAGCGGTGGGAAGTAATAATCAGGGTCAATGTAATGTAGGCGATTGGCGCGATATAATCGCCATTTCTGCCGGATTCAGTAACACCGTCGGTTTGAAGGCGGATGGCACGGTTGTGGCAGTGGGAGAAAATTATTCGGGTCAATGTAATGTAGGCGGTTGGCGCGATATAATCGCCATTTCTGCC
>CAZHCB010000016.1:8360-21140 GCA_964530935.1 uncultured Oscillospiraceae bacterium | reverse complement strand
TCGGGCTCTTTTTAATATGTCTCTCTAAACACGTTTGAATCTCCGCTGCCTGCGCTAAAGTACAGATATCCGGAAAGCGCCTGGCAGTCATTAGCGTACCAGTCCTGCACAGCTTGCGTGGCGACCTCCCAGTCCGAGTCAGACGGTGTTTTTTGTGAGTTGTACGCAAATTGATTCGGGGCGGTCACAACCGCCGTAACGGTGCTGCCGTATCCCTTGCTTACGCGATTTAATATAACCTCCGCAACACTGCGTTTGTCGGCCACGTTATGGTCATAGCACTCTGCTGCTAAAGTTTTGGCTATAGCTGCAATATCCGCATCAACTCCCTGAGCGGGGTCTTGTGTAACCGGGGGAGCTGACTGGGCGGGCGCCTTCCGTACACTGGTTATATCCTGAACGACAGGTTCTGTCTCTTCCACGGCCTCAACAATTGGCTCGGGCGTTTTTGCAGCAGTCTTTGCGTCCGCATCTATCCACACTTTCTGCGTGGTTTCTGCCGGCGGCATTTGAAGCCCCGTATATGTTACTTTTTTTACCATAAGTGTGGCTGCGGATATTACCACAAGCAGAAGCAGCAGAATGCGAGCTATTTTGTATGATGTTTTCATAAAATATCCTTTCTTTTGATCCCAGTTTTACATCCGCTCAGCCATATGCCAAGCAGCATTTTAAAGCATATGCTCAATTCTTTAGCCATATGCCTTAAAATCCACACTACGTTAAGGTTATTCCGCAGAACGAATAAATGTTCAAATAAAAACAGTAAGGCACAAAAAAGTCTGTCAGAGAAACCCCTGACAGACTTTTCATTATGCTTTTCTGACCCTTACCGCTAAGTCGTTTATGTGTGAAGCTTTGCAAAGAAAGCTAGGTGGAAAGTCTCAATTTTTCGGCAAACAATTTGTTCAGCGGTTTCCAAAGCAGCAAGCACAAGACAAAATTACCCGCGCAGTGAATGAGGTCGAAGGGGATGCCGCTCACCCAGTAGGCAAGCGCCATTGCCGGTCCGCCCGTAATGAAATACGGAATGGCGCACAAGGCTCCAAAAAGCAGTCCGAAGGTGCCGGACAGAATTGCCCACCCCAGAGGCGATTTTTTTGAACGGAATATCCAAGTTATGCCCGCCAGTATTGTCCAGACATACAGATATGAGATCCACCATATGCCGAAGCCGTAAAGAAAGCCTTCCAACATCACAAAGGTATAAATTATGTACAGGACTCGGTATCCAAAGGCGAGTGTGTATATGATGATAAGCAGTGATACCAACTCAATATTGGGAAGTCCGGCTGCCGCCACCTGCACTACGAACAGCATTGCGGCGCACAGTGCCAGGGTTGCGATGTTGCGGATTGCCACCTTATTCATCGTAGTCAAAACCGACAGTCAGTGTAATTTCAAAATGATCGCCGTCGGCAATGGGGGTGTCATCAACGCCTGTCATCAGCATTTCACCGGCTTTGGTGAAGCTCCACCACTCCTCATTTGCGTCGTCCGCTGTTATTCCGTCCACCGTTTTGACGAAAAGCCCGTAAACGCTTTCGTCACCCGCAATGAGATTTTGTTCTTCGAGGGCTTGTCTCAGGAATTGGGCGTCCGTTTCAATGGTGTGTGCCTTCGGCTCTGTGCCCTCGGCAATTACTTCCACTTGGATGGTTTTGTCTCCCGCTTCGCCCTTTGGCGCAAGCGTTTTCCAAGCGATGAAAATGCCCGCGACCAGAAGACAAAATACTACTAATGCGATGATTAAGCCTTTGGAAAATTTCTTCTGTTTCTCCATTTTTTCTTCCTTTCTCTGCCATTACCCGGGCAGTCAGGTTCTTCAGCTTTGGGCAAGTCTTCTGGCTCATGGTTCGTCATGCCTTCCCGGCCTTCCCGGTTTCCCAGTGACTCTACGGCGCATATGCGCCGGGGATGGCACTCCCCAATTACAGCGACGGGTTCGCGTGGGATTTTCACCCACTTCCTTTATCCCAAAACTGATATTCAATTGTCAGGGACGGTTTTGCTATACTTCGGCAGCAAGGCTCAGGTTCTCGTCAGGCGCGTCCCCGGGTGCCCACGATCACCACTCATAATACAGGAATCATCCGCTCTTTGCAACATAAATGCTCTGTGTTATAACGCTATCCTTGCAGACGGAGAGGGGTTCGAGCGCAGGGCAAGTTCCGCAAAACAGCCCGCAGGCGCTTATCCCGCCTGCGGGCTGTTTTTTATATAAACTAGTGCTTCAAAATGTGGTTGATCTCCTCGTAAAGGGGCAGGAGGCTGTCAAAGATCTTGCAGTAGACATTCCGATACAGCCGGCGGTAAATCTTGTGTTCCGCCGGATCGGGGAGAAACTCGTCCCGGATATGGATCATGCCCTTTGCAGCGGCCTCATAGTCGGGATAGACTCCCAAAGAGACAAAGGCGACCATGGAGCTGCCCACGCCGCAGACCTCATGGGTTTGGGTGCGGTAAACCGGCAGACCGAACATATTGGCGGTAATCTGGCAAATCTCTTCGCTGCGGCTGCCGCCGCCTGTGACGTAGAGCTTGTTAATTTTCAGCTTGCCCTTTTTCTCGATCAGGTGCAGACCCTCGATCATGCTGAAGTTGATGCCCTCAATGATCGAACGGTAGAGATGGATGCGGGTATGTACGTCGGAAAAGCCGATTACGGCGCCTTTGGCGTCAGGAGTTGTGGGGTCGGGGGTAAAGGTTGGCTGCATAATTAAACCCTCGCAGCCGGGGGGCACCTCCTTGAGCCGCTGGTTGAGCAGCTCCTCCGCCGAGCAGCACAAGCGCTCCGCCTCAATGACTTCCTTCGCCGCAAATTCCTGCTTGAACCAGGAAATAAGCCAATAGCCGCGGTAGGTTTCCACCTCAGGCAGATAGCCGCCCGTAATGGAGCGGAAGGGCGGAATCAGCGGCGTCGGACTGAAGTAGCTGTCTGTTGAAATCTCGATGGTTGCGGTTGTGCCGAAGCTCAGTGCGGCGCTCTCCCGGTCGGTTCCGGAAAGGGCAAGGGTTTCGCAGGCCTTGTCCGCCCCGGTGACCACATAGGGGGTTCCCTCGGGAATGCCGGTCTTTTCGGCGGCCTGCTTTGTTATCTTGCCGATCGCCTCGCCGGGCTTTACCAGCGTATAGAGCTTATCGTCCTCAATAAGAAAAATGCACCGGCGAATGTCGTTTTTGGGCAGCCACGCCCCGGTTTTGGAGTCATAGGGCAGAACGCTGACGGTGTTGGCTGTCGAGTCCGCCAGCCTGCCGCAGAACTGCAGGTTGAGGTAGGCGGACAGGAGAACAAATTTATGGGTCTTTGCCCAGATTTCCGGCTGGTTGGTTTTAATCCAGTTGCCGGCCAGGCTGCTGCGGATGTCCTCCACCGGCTTTAGAATACCCGCCAGCCGAAAGGCCAGCATGTTCTTTGGCGGCATGGGCGGGAGCTTCGTGTTGCGGCGCTTGTCCAGCCAGACAATGGCCGGGCGCAAGGGCCGTCCGTTTTTGTCAAGGCAGATCGTCGTCGCGCGGATGCAGGTGCAGGTGACGGCGCTGATGCTCTGCCACTGCTCCTCAAAGTCAGTCTTGAGCTGAAGGCTCAAATCCGCAATAAGATTCCAATACATATCCGCATCCTGCTCAGCCCAGCTCGGCTTCGGCGAAACATAAGCTTTTTCATAAGCCTGCTGTGTTTGCCCGACCACATTGCCGTGCCTGTCCACGAGCATTGCCCGTGCGCTCTGCGTGCCCACATCAAATGTCAATACCAAAGGATTGTCGTTCATTTATGTATCCTCCCTTTTTGCCCTGTACTGAAATAGTACGATATTTTATACATAAAAATCAAGAGCATAATGCATGTTCTATAGTTTTACTCAAAAACTCCCCCGAGTGTTTGGTTATAGTCACGATTGATAAAGGTCAAAAAGCGTATAGACAATTAAAAAGTGCCAGAGTATAATAAGATATATACAAAAAATTGTACGAAAGATAGGAGTGGGCATTTTGCACGGTGCTAAATATAAGAAAGACTGGCTGGTCACAACCGGCATCGCCCGGCTTATGATCAGCACGCCCTTGGACAGCCGCTTGCCGACGGTTAACGACTATTGCGAAATCTTCGACTGCTCCCGGGGAGTGGTGCAGACCGCTTTGGCGAACTTGGAGGAAAGCGGGTCAGTTTCGCTGAGCAAGCGCGGCAAGCAGGGCAGCTATCTTGCGGCCAAAAGCGAGGAGCTGCTGTTCCGGAGCGCCGACCTGCAGTTTTTGACAGGCTCCATGCCCACGCCCCTGAATATCCATCTGGCGGGGCTGGCCACGGGCGTCTGCCAGGCCATGAACCGCTGCAGCGCGCCCTTTACCTTTGCCTTTGTGCAGGGCGGTAAAAACAGGGCCAAGGCACTCTGCCGCCAGATCTATGATTTTGTGCTGGTGACGCGGGCTACCGCACGGGAATTCATCGCCCGGAATCCACAGGTGGAGGAGGCCTTTCCGCTTTTGGACTGCGTATATTCCCTGCCCTACCAGCTCTATCTGAACCGACCCGGCCTCACGGAGATTCAGGATGGTATGACCGTGGCTGTGGACCCCTCCAGTCAGGACCAGTGGCAGCTGACTCAGGCGCTCATTGCGGGCAAGCAGGTGCGTCTTGTGGAAATGCCCTTTATTCCCTCGCGGCAGGCCTTTTTCTCCGGTCAGGTGGACTGTGTTGTGATGCGGGGCGAAAGCCCCTATCCAATGAGCGCGCTCCAGACCGGCATACCCAGCTTCCCGCCCATCTACACGGGAGAGCGCAGCCTTGTGCCCATTTCCGGGGCGCTCATCGACGAGATGCAGCAGCCCGTGGTGCTGGTGAACAAGAACAATTACGGCATGGCCGGAATACTCAGCAGCTATCTGGGCGGCGATCTGGTTGCAAATATTCAAAAACGGGTCATCGACCAACAGATGACTCCGCAGTTTTTTTAACAAAAGGAGAGTGTATCCATGGTAATTGAAGTAGTTGCGCAGGCTCTTGCCGAGGCTCTGCCGGCGCGCTCCATTGAACTTTCAGCCGACGCCCGGGGCATTGTCACCCTGCGCGGCGTCTGCCAAAGCTGGGATGAGGTGGTTAAGGCAGGCCTCACGGCGGGCAAGCAGTCCGGCGTGAAAAATGTGGTCAACAAGCTACGGGTGGAGGGTATGAGTCTCCCCCAAAAGGACTACGGCGCCCCTAGGGCTGCCGGGGAGGCGGCGGGTCTTCTGGCGGAGGCGGACGTGCTGATCATCGGCGCGGGGATCACCGGCTGCGGCATTGCCCGCGCGCTCTCCAAGTATGACCTGAAGATTCTCGTTGCCGAGATGAGCGACGATGTGGCCACAGGAGCCACTAAGGCCAACAACGGAAACATCCATCCCGGCCACGCGGTGACGCCCGGTACCCTGAAGGCAAAGCTCAATATCGAGGGCAACCGGATGTATGACGACTGGGCCGGGGAGCTAAACTTTGCGCTGGATCGCAGCGGCGCTATGGGCGCTGTGACGGAGGAGATCCTCCTGCCCTTTTTGGAATATGCCTATGACATTGCCGTGACAAACGGTGTGGACGGCGTGGAGGTCGTGGACGCCCAGCGGGCTTATGAGCTGGAGCCGGGTCTGCGCAAAAACGGCTTTGACAACATTGTCGGCGCCCTCTGGCTGCCTTCCATGGGTCTTGTGGAGCCCTATGAGGTAGCCTGCGCTCTGGCGGAAAACGCGGCGGAAAACGGTGTGGACTTCCTTTTCAACTGCACCGTTGCGGACATACTCCACGAGAACGGCAGGGTGCATGGCGCCGTGACCAGCCGGGGAATCATCCGGGCAAAATACATCATCAACTGCGCGGGCATCTATGCCGATGAGATTTCAGCCATGGCCGGGGACGAATGCTACACCATCCACCCCCGCCGGGGCGTGATTGCCATTTTGGACAAGAGCCGGGAGCCCCTTTTCAACAGCCTCGCGGAGGTTATTACGCTGGAGGACATTCAAAACCAGACTAAAAATGAAAATTCCAAGGGCGGCGGAATGTGCCGCACGCCGGACGGACATATACTAATGGGCCCATCGGCCATTGAAATTCCCGACAAGGGGGATCTGAGCACCACGGCAGAGGAGCTGGATTATGCCATGGGCAGGGGTCAGGGCTACGGCGGCTATGGTGATATCATCCGCTATTTTGCCGGAAACCGACCTGCGGATTATAAGGAGGACTTTATGATTGAGGCCTCTCCCGTGACGTTGGGCTTTATCAACGTGGGCGGGATTCAGTCTCCGGGTCTCGCCGCCGCGCCGGCCATTGCCAAGATGGTGGAGGAAATTCTCCTTGAGTCCGCCGCCAAGGACGGCTTTGCCGTGGCGAAAAAGGAAAACTGGCAGCCGAAGCGAGCGGCAAGGCCGCAATTTAGAAACCTCAGCCGGGAGGAGCAGGACGCGCTTATCCAAAAAGACCCTGCCTACGGCAAGATCATCTGCCGCTGCGAGAGCATCACGGAGGGCGAAATTCTGGACGTCCTGCGTTCGCCTGTGCCCCCCGCCTCTGTGGACGCCGTCAAGCGCCGCACCCGTGCGGGTATGGGGCGGTGTCAGGGCGGCTTCTGCCAGCCCCGGGTGCTGGAAATTCTGGCCCGAGAACGCGGAGAGCAGTGGTGCCGGGTGAGTCTCAAGGGCGAGGGCAGCGAGATTCTCCTGAAGAATAACCGAGCCGGAGAGGAGCAGGCCAAATGAAACAGCTGACTTACGACATTGTCATCATCGGCGGGGGGCCTGCCGGTCTTGCCGCAGCCCTGAAAGCAAGAGAGCTGGGCACGGAGCGCATCCTGCTTCTGGAGCGGGACATGGAGCTGGGCGGCATTTTGCAGCAGTGCATCCACGACGGCTTCGGCCTGCACCGCTTCGGACAGCGCATGAGCGGAAACCAATACGCCCAAGCCTTCATCGACGAGCTGGAAAAGGGCGGCATCGACGTGAAAACTGAGACCATGGCCCTTGAAGTTACCCCTGAGCGCGTGATTTATGCCTGCAATAAGGCCGAGGGGATGCTGGAAATTCAGGCCGGAGCCGTCATTCTGGCCATGGGCTGCCGGGAGCGCACGGCCAGTCAGGTCTTGATCTACGGCGAGCGGCCCGTGGGCGTACTTACAGCGGGCGCTGTTCAGCGCTATATCAACATTGAGGGCTATCTGCCGGGAACAAGGGCCGTGATTTTAGGCTCCGGAGATATCGGCCTGATCATGGCCAGACGCATGACTCTTGAGGGCATTAAGGTCGAGGGGGTCTATGAGGCCATGCAGAACCCCGGCGGCCTTACCCGCAACATCGTCCAATGCCTGGACGATTACGGCATCCCCCTGCATCTGGGCACAACGGTGACCCGGGTGCACGGCAGAAGCCGCGTGGAGGCCGTGACGGTTGCCAAAGTGGACGAGAAGCTCAAACCCGTCCCCGGCACGGAACAGACCATCGACTGCGACCTTCTGGTGCTGGCGGTTGGCCTGATTCCGGAAAATGAGCTTAGCCGCGGCGCGGGTGTGGAGCTTGACCCCCGCACCAAGGGGCCGGTGCTCGACAGCGCCTTTATGACCAGCGTTCCCGGCATTTTTGCCGCGGGCAACGTCGCAGTGGTCTTTGACCTCGTTGATTACGTCTCCGAAAGCGGCGAAATTGCGGCACAGGGCGCTGTAGACTTCCTTGCCGGACGTCTCGATCTTAAGGCGGCGCTGTCTCCGGTGCAGGCGCAGGACAACGTGAACTTTGTCGTGCCCCAGCGGCTGCGCCCTGATGGTGAAAGCTCCACCTTCTTCATGCGTGTGAAGCACGCGTCCGGAAAGGCGATTTTGCGCTGCACGGGAGAGGATGAGGCCATGCTGGAAAAAAGCTGCCGCTTCATCGCCCCGCCGGAGATGCTCAAAATCAAGCTGGAGGGCTGCCCCACAGGACCCTTGACGGTTTCCATTCAGGATGAGGAGGCAAAACAATGACAAAGGACTTTGTGTGCACGGTTTGCCCAAGCAGCTGCCGACTGACTGTGACCGATGACGGCGGCGAAATCACCGTCACCGGCAACACCTGCAAGCGCGGGCTTGAGCACGGCGTAAATGAATTCACAAACCCCATGCGGATGCTGACCAGCACCGTCGCCATAAGGGGCGGCACCATGCCCCGGCTCTCGGTGATCTCCAACGGCGAGGTCCCCAAGGCGAAGCTTCGGGACTGTCTTGCGCAGGCCTATCAAACGCAGGTCAAAGCCCCCGTTCGTTGCGGTGAGGTGCTGATACACAATATATGCGGTACGGGCGTCGATATCGTCGCCTCCCGCTCGATGAAATTGAAGGAGGCAAAGGCATGAACAAAGAGATGATTGTAAAGGGTCTTTCGGAGCTTCTTGGGGCGGAAAAGGTTTTTGCGGACGAACAGGCGGTACTGGGCGCGGCAAAGGACTATATCGGCTTTCGCATCTATCAGCGGGCGGACGGGATAAACCCGGTTCCCCGCGCAGCCTGCGTAATCAAGCCCGGAAGCACCGAGGAAGTATCCCGTGTGCTGCGTTTTCTGAGCGAGAACCGCATTGATACGGTGCCCAGAACCGGCGGCTCCAGCGTGACCCGGAGCATCGAACCGCTTGAGGGCGGCGTGATTTTGGACGGCAGCGCCATGAGCGGCATTTTGGACATGGACGAGCGGAATATGACCGTCACCGTCCGTTGCGGCACGCCCCTTGAATATCTGGAAAACACCCTCAACGAGAAGGGGTACAGCACCGGCCACTTTCCCCAGTCCCTGCCCATGGCTCAGCTGGGCGGCCTGCTTGCCACACGCAGCATCGGCCAGTTTTCCACCCTTTACGGCGGCATTGAGGACCTGGTCGTGGGTCTGGAGGCCGTCTTGGCGGACGGCGAGGTCATTCGCATCAAAAATGTGCCCCGCCGGAGCTGCGGCCCCGATCTGCGCCAGCTGTTTATCGGCAGCGAGGGTATGCTGGGCTTCATAACGGAGGTCACACTGAAGATCTTCAAATACCGCCCCGACGAGCGCTGGATGCGCGCCTATGCCATAAATGATATGAAAACCGGCTTGGACATGCTTCAGGAGCTTATGGCAGACGGCTATAAGCCCGCCGTTGTCCGCCTCCACGACGCAGCGGAGGTGGAGCTTGTACTGCACCTGTCAGATCTGGTTCCCGAGGGGCAGGCGATCATCCTGTTTATCGCGGACGGCCCCCGCGCCATTGCGGAGGCCACCGGCAAAGCCATCGCCGCCTATGCGGAAAAATATGCCGCCACCGATCTGGGCGAGAAGCCCGTTGAGTCTTGGCTTGTGACCCGCAACAATGTTTGCGCCGAGATGGACATGGGTAAATATCATGCCATGGGAGTAGTCGCGGACACCTGCGAAATCTCCGGTAACTGGAGCGTCATCGGCGATATTTACGAGGCGGTTATCTCACGCCTGATGAGCGAAGTTCCCTTCATGGCCTATGCGGGCGGACACTCTTCCCACAGCTATATGCAGGGCACGAACATCTATTTCACCTTTGCCTTTATGGTTGAAAGAGGTGCGGAGGCTGCCCAAGAAGACTACATGCAGGTCATCGGAATCATTATGGAAGAAACCTTAAAGCGTGGCGGCAGCATTGCCCACCACCACGGCAGCGGTAAATACCGCACCCGCTGGATGCCCGAGGAGCACGGCAGCTCCTATCCGCTGCTATATAAGCTCAAGGAGGCTCTTGACCCCGGGCATATCCTCAACAAGGGTGTGCTGCTTGTTGACAAGCAATGAAGATTTTAGTCTGCTTTAAGCCCCTGCCCTGCTGGGAGAGGGTATTGGAAAGCGATTGGGAGAGCTTTTCCCTCGAGAAAAACCTTGCCTATGCGGGAACGGATTTTAACTGCTTTGACGAGGCCGCCTTCGAGCTTGCCCTTCGTCTGAAGGAGCAGGCCGGACAGGGCGCGACCTGCGCGGGCGTTACAGTTGGGGGACGGCCTTCCGCCCCCCAGACCGAGAGCCTGTATGCAGCGGGCTTTGATGATGTGATCGTGCTGCAGGACGAGGCCGGGGACTTTTCTCCCCGGCAGGTCGCCCTGCGGCTTTCGGCCTTTGCCAAGGCAAACGGCTATGACCTGATTCTCACCGGAACAGACTCAGGCGCAGCGGGAACGGGGCTTGTGCCCTTTCTGCTGGCAGACCGGCTGGGTTATCCTCTGCTGGCCGATGTGCTGGAGCTATCTCTCGAAGAAGGCGGCGTTTCGGCGATTATACAGGAGAAAAGCGGTCTTTGGCAGCGCTGTGTGGGACTGCCCGCGGTGGTCTCCGTGGGCAACAGCCCGGCGGTGCTCAGGGCTGTGAATCTGCGGGCGCGATTGAAGGCAAAGGGACGCAGCCCGGAGCTTGTGGAGGCAGTGCATCCATCTGCAAGGCCGGAGCCTGTTCTCTCCCGCCCCGAAACCGGCAGGAGCTGCGCCTTTCTCATGTCAAAATCCCCTGAGGACTTGGCGCAGGAGCTTATTGAGCAGCACTTTACCGCCGGGACGAAGGCGAAGCAGACCGATTCCGGCTTTCCCGCCCTGCCGGAGGGGCTGCCGGCAGTCGGCTATGCCGAAGATGCAAGCCTTAAGGCCGTTCTTGCGGATTGGAAAGCACGCAAGCCCATGCTGACACTTCTGTCGGACACGCCCCGGGGACGGCGGCTCGCCGCCCGCCTTGCAAATCAGGAAAGCTGCAGCCTTTTGACCGGCGCCGCAATAAGAGGCTTTGCGCCAGAGGGTGTTCTGGTGCAGAAAAAAGTCTGCGCCGCAAACCTCGTCTGGACGAAGACCCTGCCCTTCCCCGCCGTGCTGACCCTTGTGGATAACATTCCAGACTCGGTTGACATAATATACCCGGAAAGCGCGGAGCCGTCATCAATTGACGATCTGCTCTGGGAAAAGCAGCTGGAAGCCCCGGTTCATAGCGGGCTTTCAAATCCTGAGCTGGTCATTGTCTGCGGAACAGGCATGGGCAGTCGGGAAAACTGCCAGAAGGCCAGAGCTTTGGCAGGCAGGCTGGGTGTGGGCTTCGGACTTACCCGCCCCGCCGCCCTGAACGGCTGGGGCAGGCCGGAGGAAATTGTCGGTCAGTCCGGCGGGCTGATCGCCCCCCGGGTCTGTCTGGTGCTGGGCGCTTCCGGCGCGGGTGCCTTTGCCGTCGGTATCGAGGCTGCAGGCAGGGTGATTGCCGTTAATACGGATAAGAACGCGCTAATATTCCGCCACGCGGATGTGGGTATAACGCAGGACGCCGTTGCGCTCGTGGAGGCGCTGATGGCAAAAATCTGAGTCTGGGAGGGAAACTTATGGAATTCTTGCCGATTGTCCCGGAGTTTGAAGGCTATCTGCGGGACGAGTCCCGCCTGACAGGGACAGCGGACTGTATCGTATTTCCCGAGAATACGGAAGAGATTGGGAAAGCGCTCCGCCTTGCCGGAAACCGGGGGCTTTCCGTTACAATTCAAGGGTCGAGAACCGGGCTTGCAGGCGGGGCGACGCCCCGGGGCGGGCTGATCTTGAACCTGTCCCGATTCAGCGGTATTTTGGGCTTGGAGACCGGCTTGCTGCGGGTGCAAGCGGGGGTGACCCTGGAGCAAATCGAGACCTATGCCGCCTCTCTTGGCCGCTTTTTCCCGCCGAATCCCACGGAGGGCACCGCCACCATCGGCGGGCTCTTTGCTACAGGTGCCGCCGGACCGTCGAGCCTTCTTTACGGTCCGTCCTCCCACTATGTTCAGGCGCTGCGCTGGTTTACGCCCGAGGGGACGCTGTGGGATATCCGGCGGGGGCACTTTGTTTTTGATGAAACCGGCTGTACCCTGCCGGACGGGAGAAGACTGGACGCGCGCACCCTGCCTGCTGCGTCTCCCCTGAGCTTCGGGAATTCCCGCGCGGGGCTGGATCTCATTGATTTTCTCTCGGGAAGCGAGGGAAAATTGGGGCTTGCCTCAGAGCTTGTCCTCACTCTTTTGCCTATGCCTGCCCAAAGCTGGGCTGTGGTTTATTTCTTCTCCGGGACAGAAACCGCCCTCGCCTTCGGCGAAGCCCTGCGCCGCCGTTTGGAGCAGGACCGAAAGGTGCTTGTCTGTGCCGAATTTCTGGACAGCGCCGCCCTCTCAAGGCTTGAACCGGCGAAACTGGGTCTGCCCACGTTCCCGGAAGGAGCCAAGGCTGCCGTCTATACCGAGCTTGCCGGGGAGGATACGGTCGCGCTGGAAGCAATCTTGACCGACCACCTCCACCTCTTTGTCGCACTGGGCGAGCCTGACGAAAACACTTGGGCGGAGCAGGGCGCTTCGGGCATTCGCCGCTTCCGCCAACTGCGCCACGCGGTCCCCGCACTTGTGGGTGAACAGGCGGGCTTCCGGGATGAGAGCGGGCGGCTCTCTCCTCGAATTGAGACGGACTTTTCCGGCCCCCCCGAGCGGGCGGCGGACTACATTCGGATGTACCAATCAGGGCTGCAGGCCGAGGGACTTGACGGCACGGTCTACGGTCATCTTTTGCAGAACCGTCTGCATACCGCCATTTTCTGCAGCAGTCCCCAGGAGCTGGTGCGGGCAAATGCACTGATTTTGCAATGGGCGGCGCGGGTCGTTGCGGACGGCGGGCAGCTGGTCAGCGAAAACGGTATCGGCAGGCTGAAAACAGAGCTTATTGATACGCTTACCTCGCGTGGGGATGCCATGTGAAGTATCTAAGAATGCAATAAGAACAGCCTCCACTTTGTGGAGGCTGTTCTTATTGC
>CAZHCB010000016.1:0-8260 GCA_964530935.1 uncultured Oscillospiraceae bacterium | reverse complement strand
GTATCTAAGAATGCAATAAGAACAGCCTCCACTTTGTGGAGGCTGTTCTTATTGCGTGGTTCGATAGAAATAGATGCAGGTGGAAATTTTATCTTTATAGTTCAGTATACCTCAAAATCTAAAAGCTGTCGAGACGTTCACACGTTTCAACAGCTATCAAACAATATGTGTTGTTTGATAGAAATAGATGCAGCTTTTCTTTGTTTTAAAATCACATTATTGATCAAAAGAAAATATGGTGTAGCAAAATCAGGAGCACAACTATAACACAGGGGTTCAGAACCCACATGGACATCTGCACTATCTATCAATCATGCCAGAAGTATGGTATACTTGTTTGCATAAGCGTGACCGGCGGCTAGTGATTTTAGGGGGGCGATATACGCAATAACATGCCAAAAATGCTGCACTCCCTGTGATTAACACGTCTTTTAGCATATTACTTATGGAAGGGATGAAACAAAATTGGAAGGAAACAATAAAAACACCGTATCCGAAGAAATCACCCCGAAACAGAAAAAGCGCTTGAACAAGAAAACGATTATAATTGGCGGTATCGTGGTAGCAGTTGCTGTAGTAGCAACTTTGCTTTACTGTTTTTTGTATAAGATACCACACGATCAAGCGGTTGCGGTCTTCAATACTGCCGTTGAGGACTATAACACGGCAGTGTCGGCTCTTGAAGAGAAAAACAATGCACTTGATGCCGGCATTGAGTCCTTGCGCACAATAGTAAATGCCGATGACCTACCCATAGATGAAACAATGCGGGCAAAAGCAAATGCCGTACTCGAAGAAGCCCGAAGTGTGCAAAAAGACACGGCGCCAACGATCCCTGAAATGCCGTCCAAAACCGATGACATATATTTGGCGAGTTCTGAAATTGAAACCATTACAACCGATATGGCTGCGTTGGGAAATTATAGTGATACACTGGTCAAACTCACTGACTTGCAGTCAAAGTACGAAACACTCATACAGCAGTTCCAAGGAGCTACAGCTTCAGTTATCTGGTTTGATGTGGATGAGGAAGCTACCGTTCTTCGTTTCGTAGCGGAGATATCGAACCCAAACGCCTACGCATTGACAGACGTGGTTACGGAATGGGTCGCTTATAACAAGAATGACGCTATTGTAGGCTCTTTTGGTGGTCATGCTCGGCCTGATATCCCGGCGGGCGAGTCAATTTACTATGTCGGAGGCGCAGGTAGCGCAAACCTGTCAGGAAATCCCGATCGCGTTGAGCTGACGATCACAATGGAAGGGTTATTGACAGAGCGGACAGTACCGCACATTTCAGTCAGCGATGTGCAAATTATCGATAACGGGTATAACTGGTTTGAGGTAACCGCCAATTGCGTGACCGATGCCGATATTAACACGGCGGACCTTGATGGGGTCATTATTCTTAGAGATGCTGATGGGCAGATTATTGATGCGGATTTCTGGAGTGCGGATAACCTTCCGGCCAATCTCCCGGCAGATGGAAAATTCGTACTTTCGTTATCCTTTTTCGATCTGCCTGCTTTGCCTGCAAGTGCTGAGGTTTATGTTTACTATGTACAGCAGTAAACAATGCGTTAAAGTTACGTAGCATATAACAAAAAGCCACCCCTCTGAAACGGTGCATAGGTCCGTAAAAAACTGGCTAATAAAATTAAAACTGTGAAGTGAGGTAATCATGAAAGAGCTATTACATAACCGTACTTTGAAAATAGGGCTGCTTTTGATAATTGTACTGTTTGTAGTGATAGTCTTATTTCTACAGTATCAAACTGCTCATAAGATCAACAAAGTAATCAACATTGCCAAGGAGTGTCTGATTGAAAACACAGATGGAGTCCGTGCAGATGAGATGTTCTATTTAAACACTATTTCAGATGATAATGCTCCCATATATTCAGTTACATATTGCGCATATATAGGCACAAACGGTTTTTGGCAAGGAGTTGTGCGAATTAATACAGAGACTTATGAAATCATTGAGAGTTGGACAGATCCTATATCCTATACAGCTTTGAGCCGAGAGAATATTGTGCAGTTTTGGCTATTATCAGATGGCGGGTCAAACGCCAATACAAGTTATACAACAATTGACCGCAATAAATCCATAATGAAGTAACTAGAAAGAAGTAACCGCAACCCTTTGGGTCACGGTTACTTTTATTTGGCAGCGGGAGAAGGATTCGAGCGCAGAGCAAGCCTGCGCTCAGTGAACCTATTGTCCCCACTCGCTCATCCCTTCGGGATAACCGCGAGGGGATGACATGGTGAGGGTTCGAATCGATTTCCAAATAAAAATGCTCTCACAAAGTGAGAGCATTTTTATTTGGCAGCGGGAGAAGGATTCGAACCCTCACAGACTGAGTCAGAGTCAGTAGTGCTACCTTTACACAATCCCGCTATTTCTTACATCTTTTGCAGACGCAAGAGTTATTATACTATATTTTGGCTTGATGTCAAGATAATCCTCCACCAAATTATGAAAAAACACGCGCCGCTTTTAAGTGGCGCGTGTTTGTTAAGGTTGTGCGTTTACTTGCCCAGATAACTGGTCACAAGCTCATGAAGCAGCTCGTCCCTATCCAGACGGCATATAAGGCTGCGGGCGTTGTTATAGTTGGTGATATAGGTGGGATCTTCGGAAAGAATATACCCAACAATCTGGTTGATGGGATTGTATCCCTTAATCACAAGGGAGTTATAGACAGAGGACAGTATTTCTTTCATCTCTGTCTTGTTGTCTATAACATTAAATCTTCTTGTTGCGTCCTCCAATTTACAACCCTCCTTTTTCTTGGTTTGCCAGTAATTACTATTATAGCAGAAAAAATGCAAGAGTAAAGCAAATTATTTATTAACAATCGGTTAGATTTTCCCACTTTTAACACTAACTCAGTTAAATTCTCTCACTTTTAACCCTGTCTTATTACAGCGCCATGACTTTTTTCAAGCTCACGCAGCACATTTTTCATGATTTCGTCCGCGTGTTCATCTGTCAAAGTCTGGTCGGGAGCGCGCATTGTAAGGGAAAACGCAACGCTGCGCTTGCCCTCGGGAATGCCCGCTCCGGTGTATACGTCGAACAGAGTGCAGTCTTCCAGATAGACCCCGCCGGCTGCATACATGCTGTCGGACAGCTGGGCGACCGTGACTGCCACATCGCAGACAACGGCTATATCCCGGGAGATTGCCGGATACTTGGGCAGGGGCACATAGATGGGTTCGGGAGCGACGGCCGCCATCATGGCGTTAAGCTCCAGTTCAGCGGCAAAGCTCTCCCCCGGAAGATCATAGTTTTCGCAAACTATGGGATGGACCTGACCGAAAGTACCCAACAGAATATTTCCGCTGTAAACTTTTGCGCAGCGCCCCGGATGGTAGGCGTTGTTCCGACAATCAGCCTCAAAGCGCAGATGACCGATGCGCAGCTCCGCCATAAGAGCCTCAATGCAGCCTTTTATTTCATAGAAGCCGGTGCCCTTGCCATAAGCGCCCAGTGTGAGAACCATGTGCTCATCCGCAAGCTCAGTATCATCCTCAGGCAGATACACCGTTGCCAGCTCGAACAGCTTGACATCGGCGTTGCGCTTTGCAAGGTTCGTGCTCAAAACCTCAAGCATGGAGGGCAGGGCGACGGTGCGCATAACGCTGGTATCTTCACCCAGCGGGTTCTGAATAGTATATGCCTTGCGCAGAGGGCTATCCTCAGGCAGGCGAATTTTATTCCATGCGCTCTTGCTGCCGAAGGAGTAGGTCATAACTTCAAAATAGCCCATGCCGCGGCAAACCGCGCTGATATTGCGCTCGAACTTCTGGGAGGCAGTGAACCCGCCGCTGTCGGCAGTGCCTTTGAACATGGTGGGCTCGATTTTATCGTAACCGTAGAATCTGGCGACCTCTTCGGCAATGTCGGCATAGCTTTCAATGTCGGAGCGGAAGGACGGCGCGCAGATAATATCCCCGTCCATGGTGAAGTCCAGCCGCTGTAGAACGTCTGTCATGAAGTCTTTGGAAATGTCCGTTCCAAGCAGGGCGTTAATGCGCTCCGGCTCTATGGGAAGACGAACCTCTCTGGGCTCTGCGGCGACAACGTCAACCGTTCCGTCCATAACCTCTCCCGCGCCCAAAAGCTCAACCAGCTCGCAGGCTCTCTCAACTGAGGCAACGGTGTTCATAGGGTCAAGCCCCTTTTCGTAACGTCCGGAAGCGTCGGTGCGCATTCCCAGAGCGATGGCGGTCTTGCGGATGGAAGTGCCGTTGAAGTTTGCGGATTCGAAAACGATGGTGTTGGTCTCAGGCAGGATCTCACTGTTTCCGCCGCCCATAACACCGGCCAGAGCGATGGGGTCGCTCTCGTCGGCAATGACCAGCATGTCGGTGGTTATGTCTCTGTCCTTACCGTCAAGAGTCGCCAACTTTTCTCCGGACTTGGCGCGGCGGACAATTATTTTGCCGCCTTTCACGCAGGAATAGTCAAAGGCATGCATAGGTTGGCCATATTCAAGCATAACATAGTTTGTAATATCAACGATATTGTTGATGGGGCGAACGCCGTTTACACGCAGGCGGCGGCGCAGCCACGCCGGAGACGGGCCGATTTTGATGTTCGTGACCATCTTTGCGGTGTAACGGGGGCACAAGTCCTTATCCAAAATCTCAACGCTGAGTTTTTCCTCTATCTTCCCCGCTCCGCCTTTCACCTCCGGCTTGTGGAGAGAAAGGGCGGTTTGGAAGGTGGCAGAGGACTCCCGGGCAAGCCCGATAACAGACAGGCAGTCAGCGCGGTTATTGGTTATTTCAAAGTCCACCACCGTATCACCGAAGCCGAGAACGGTCTTGATGTCGTCGCCGACTTTGCAGTTTTCCTGAAGGATGAAGATGCCGTCCTCAATGGCATAGGGGTAGTCGTGAATGTCAAGCCCCAGCTCCTTGAGCGAGCAGAGCATCCCCTGAGATTCAACACCCCTTAGCTTGCCGGTCTTTATCTCAACTCCGCCGGTAAGCCTTGAGCCGTCCAGAGCCACGGGTACCAAATCGTCCTTGCGGACATTCTGAGCGCCGGTCACAACGGTGAGAGGCGCAGCGTTTCCAACATCCATGGTGCAGACAAACATATGGTCGGAATTCTCATGGCGGACGATTTCAAGCACCTTGCCCACAACCACTTTGGAAATTTCCTCGCCGGTAACCTCCCAACCCTCAACCTTGGAGCCGGAAAGAGTCATAGCATCGCAGTATTCTTTGTCTGTGGCGGTAATGGTGGTGAATTCATTGAGCCACTCGCGTGATAGTTTCATAGTCTTTCCCTCCCTTAAAACTGATTGAGAAAACGAACGTCGTTCTCGTAGACTAAACGCAGGTCGGATATTTTAAAGCGGCGCATCGTCATGCGCTCCAGACCGCTGCCGAAGGCAAAGCCGGAGTAGACCTTAGTGTCAATGCCGCAGCCCTCAAGCACCTTCGGGTGAACCATGCCCGCGCCCAAAAGCTCTATCCAGCCTTCACCCTTGCACACACGGCAGCCCTTGCCGCCGCACTCGAAGCACTGCACGTCAACCTCGCAGCTGGGCTCGGTGAACGGGAAGTGGTGAGGACGGAAACGGGTTACGGTGTCTTCGCCGTAGAGCTTCTTTACCATGGTGTTCAGCGTTCCCTTAAGGTCGCCCATGGTGATGCCCTTGTCAACTACAAGCCCCTCTATCTGGTGGAACATGGGGCTGTGGGTAGCGTCAACCTCGTCCTTGCGGTAAACTCTGCCCGGAGATATTACACGGATGGGCAGGGGCTGGGTCTCCATAACGCGAACCTGCACGGGGGAGGTTTGGGTGCGAAGGAGCACCTTGTCGTCGTCGGTGAAGTAGAAGGTGTCCTGCCTGTCTCTGGCAGGGTGACCCTCGGCGTGGTTGAGCTTATCAAAGTTGTACTTACTATACTCGACTTCCGGCCCTTCGGCGATGGTAAAGCCCATGCTGATAAAAATGTCCTTCACCTCGTCCAAAACCGTGTTTAGGGGATGCTTTTTCCCGATAACAACGCTCTTGCCGGGGATGGTGACGTCGATGGCCTCGGTTTTAAGACGCAGCTCCATGAGCTTCTTGCCAAGGGCTGCCCGCTTTTCATCGATGGCTGCGCTGAGAGCTTCCCGAACCTCATTTGCAAGCTGCCCCACCACAGGGCGCTCCTGCTCGGACAAACCGCCCATTTGCTTTAGTATGGCGGTCAGCTCGCCCTTCTTGCCAAGATACTTGACTCTGAGATTTTCCAGTGCCTCAACGCTGTCTGCCTGTTCAATGGCGGTTACAGACGCGTCTCTGAGTTCCTGCAACAGTTTTTTCATGATAAAATACTCCTATCTTAAAGCGATGCTTAATTTACAAAAGGGAAAAGAGAAAAAAGGAAAAAGAAAAAGAGCCTCTCGTCCGACAAAACAGGACGAAAGACCTCACTTCCGCGGTACCACCCGAATTCGGCACAAACACGCCGCTCTCTCTCGCAAATAACGGTGCGACCACCGCCGGTGATTAGCCGGTTGCTCCGGAGCGAACTAAATTTCCTCTTTCGGGGACGCTTTCAGCCGGTGGCTGTCCCTCTCTTTACGAAAGTTAAAAAACTATCTTCTCCATCAATGCATTTATTCAGATGCTATTTTCATTAAATACTATTATTAACATAAGTGTGCCGAATACGCAAGATAAAATTGACTAATTTTCTGTTTCGAGCTATAATAACCTCGTAGTTGTGGGCATTGTGCTCACTTTGCGGGGATACTTGTGAAATTATGGAGGCTCCACAATGAAGCTTGCAGATTCAAGGGCTCTGCGTGATGTGGATAGCGAGGCGATCCATGTTCTCGGAATCCCGCCGACACTACTGATGACAAACGCCGCAAAGGCTCTGTGCAAGGTTGCTTTGGAGCATTGCGGTTCGAAAAAACGCATTGCCGTTTTCTGCGGCAGCGGAAATAACGGGGGCGACGGTGTTTGTGCCGCTGCCCTGCTCCTGCGCCGGGGCTGCAGCGTTCGCTGTTTTCTCGTGGGCAGCCGCAAAAAAATGACGGCGAACACAGTGGAGATGGAGCGCCGCCTCATTGAGCTGGGCGGTGTTTTGGAGAACTTTTCTCCCTTTGACAAGCTCCAGCGGGATTTTGTGACTCAGGCGGATGTTATTATTGACGCTATCTTCGGAACGGGTCTCAACAGCCCCGTCAGGGGAAACGCAAAGACCGCCGTTGAGCTGATAAATTCCTGCACAGGAACCACCCTCGCCGCCGACATCCCCACAGGGCTTGAGGCGGACACGGGCGCCATCCTGGGCAGCGCTGTTTTTGCCGACATTACAGTCACCTTTTCCATGGCAAAGATCGGCCACTTCGCCGAGCCCGGCTGTGTCTGCTGCGGAACGGTGCAGGTTGCGGACATCGGCATCGGCCCCGAGCTTTTAGAAAAAACTGTTTCCCCTGTTAGGGCCGTGCTCCCCGGTGAGATCTCGCTGCCAAAGCGAAAAAGCGTTTCCCACAAGGGCGACTATGGGCGGCTGCTCATAATCGGCGGCAGCACCGGCTATTCCGGCGCCCCCGCCCTATGCGCCGAGGCGGCCTCCCGCTGCGGCACGGGACTTATCTCCCTCGGAGTGCCAAATGCAATATACGAGCTTACGGCGGCAAGAATGTGGGAGGTCATGTGCTTCCCCCTTGCTGATAACGGCAAGGGTCAAATTTCAGAGCTCTCCCTGCCCCTTATTATCGACAGGCTCTCTGGCAGCCGCGCCTGTGTTATCGGCTGCGGCCTCTCCCGCTCGGAGGAATTGTCTGAAACCCTGCGTGAGATTCTGCGTCAAAGTGATGTACCCCTTGTGCTCGACGCGGACGGTCTGTTCGCCTTGGGCAGCGACCCGGAAATAATTCGCGCGGCAGCGCACCCGCCTGTTTTAACCCCCCACGAGGGCGAGTTCCTCCGTTTGGGCGGAAAGCTCAGCGGTGACAGAGTGTCCGATGCCCTCGCCTTTTCAAAATCGCGAAACTGCGTTTTGGTTCTCAAAGGTCACCACACCATATGCGCTTTTCCCGACGGGGAGGCCTATATAATCGCCGCCGGAAACCCCGGCATGGCAAAGGGCGGCAGCGGCGACGTTCTCGCCGGAATAATCGGCAGCTTTGTCTGTCAGCTGCCCCTGAAGGACGCCGTTATCACCGGCTGCATGGTTCACGCCACCGCCGGAGATCTCTGCGCCCGGCAGCTCGGGGAATACTCCATGCTGC
>CAZHCB010000015.1:20622-21426 GCA_964530935.1 uncultured Oscillospiraceae bacterium | reverse complement strand
ACCTATGGCCGCATCGGCGTTAAGGTTTGGATCTACAAGGGCGAGGTTCTTTCCCAGACCCTGCGCAGCACTCCCCGCACAATGGATATGACACGCCGCGATGACCGCAACCGCGGTGATCGCAGAAGAAATGACAACCGTGGCGGTCAGGGCGGCTACAATCGTGACGGCCAGAGCGGCGGCTACAACCGCGGCGGCCAGAGCGGTGGTCAGAGCGGCGGCTACAACCGCGGCGGACAGACCGGAGGCCAGACCGGCGGCTACAACCGCGGCGGACAGACCGGCGGTCAGAGCGGCGGCTACAACCGCGGCGGACAGACCGGTGGTCAGGGCGGCTACAACCGCGGCGGACAGACCGGTGGTCAGGGCGGCTACAACCGTGGCGGCCAGACCGGCGGCTACAACCGCACAGCTCCCGCAGCACCTGCTGCACCCGCAGCACCCGCTGCACCCGCAGCCCCCACGGCTACCCCCACGGAAGGAGGCAATGAATAATGCTTCTGCCTAAGAGAGTTAAGTACCGCAGAGTTCATCGCGGTCGCATGAAGGGCAAAGCTACCAGAGGCAACTTCGTCTCATACGGCGAGTATGGCCTTATGGCAACAGAGCCCAGTTGGATCACCTCCAACCAGATTGAAGCAGCCCGTATCGCCATGACCCGCTATACCAAGCGTGGCGGTAAGGTTTGGATCAAGATTTTCCCCGACAAGCCCGTTACCGAGAAGCCTGCTGAAACCCGTATGGGTTCCGGTAAGGGATCACCCGAGTATTGGGTAGCAGTAGTTAAGCCCGGCCGCGTCATGT
>CAZHCB010000015.1:0-20612 GCA_964530935.1 uncultured Oscillospiraceae bacterium | reverse complement strand
CCGTGAGGCAATGCGTCTTGCCAGCCACAAGCTGCCCTGCAAGACCAAGTTCGTCTTCGCAGAGGCAAATGCCGAGACAGGTGGTGAATAAGATGAAGGTCAATGAAATACGCAATATGTCCGCCACCGAGCTTGAGAGCACACTGATGCAGCTTAAGAAGGATTTATTCAATCTTCGTATGCAGCATGCGACCAACCATCTTGACAACCCGACAAGGATCTCTACGGTTCGCCGTGACATTGCAAGAGTCAAGACAGTTATTCGCCAGAAACAGCTCGAGCAGTGAGGAGGTAAGTGACTATGAATGAAGTAAGAACATCTTCCCGCAAGACCCGCGTCGGCAAGGTAGTATCCGACAAGATGGATAAGACCATTGTTGTTATTGTTGAGGATCGTGTTGCACATCCTCTGTACAAGAAGATTATCAAAACGACCTATCGCCTCAAAGCACACGATGAAAATAACGAGTGCAAAACCGGCGACAAGGTTAAAGTTATGGAGACTCGTCCCCTGTCCAAGGACAAGAGATGGCGTCTCGTAGAAATTATCGAAAAGGCAAAGTAAGGAGGCCATGACGTGATACAACAGGAAACACATCTCAAGGTGGCCGACAATACCGGCGCCAAAGAAATTAAGTGCATCCGTGTTCTCGGCGGTTCTAAGCGCAGATACGGTAACATCGGCGATGTAATCGTAGCGTCTGTTCGCAAAACTCAGCCCGGCAGCGCAGTTAAGAAGGGCGAAGTTGTTAGAGCAGTTATCGTTCGCAGCGCAAAGGGCGTTCGCCGTGCGGATGGCACATATGTTCGTTTTGACGAGAACGCAGCAGTTCTCATCAAGGAAGATAAGAATCCTCGCGGCACCCGTATCTTCGGACCAGTTGCCCGTGAGCTTCGCGACAAGGACTACATGAAGATTCTGTCCTTGGCTCCCGAAGTAATATAGGAGGGCATCACATGAACGTAAAAAAAGACGATTTAGTCATTGTTCTGTCCGGCAAGGACAAGGGCAAAAAGGGCAAGGTTCTTTCCGCAGACCCCAAAAACGGTAAGGTTATCGTTGAAGGCGTCAACGCGTTTAAGCATCATATAAAGCCCCGCAAGCAGGGTGAAGAGGGCGGCATCATCAAGATGGAAACCCCCATCTACGCTTCCAAGGTAATGCGCGTTTGTCCCGAGTGCGGCAAGGCCACCCGTGAAGCCCACACCTTCCTGAAGGACGGCAAAAAAGTTCGTGTCTGCAAGAAGTGCGGCAAAACGATATAAGAAAGGAGACTGACTATGACAAGAATGAAAAAGAAGTATCTTGAGGAAGTCGCTCCTGCTCTTATGACCAAATTTGCCTACAAGAGCACTATGCAGATCCCCAAGATCGAAAAAATCACCATCAGCGTTGGTGCAGGCGACTGCAAGGACAACCAAAAGGGTCTGGACGCTGTTATTAAGGACATCTCTGCAATCGCCGGTCAAAAGGCAGTTGCAACAGTTGCCCGCAAGTCCGTTGCTAACTTTAAGCTCCGTGAAGGCCAGAATGTCGGCGTTAAGGTTACCCTGCGCCAGGACAGAATGTGGGAGTTCCTCGACAGACTGTTCAACGTGGCTCTTCCCCGTGTTCGTGACTTCCACGGCATCTCTGCCGATGGATTTGACGGCCGCGGCAACTACAGCTTCGGACTCAAAGAGCAGATTATCTTCCCCGAGATCGATTACGATAAGATCGAAAAGCTTCGCGGCATGAACATCTCCATCGTAACCTCAGCAAAGACCGACGAAGAAGCCAGAGAGCTGCTCAGCCTTATGGGCGCTCCCTTTGCTAAAGCATAGGAGGAAGAATAATGGCTAAAACATCAATGAAAATCAAGCAGGCCCGTCCCGCAAAATTCTCCAGCAGGCAGTACAATCGCTGCAAGATCTGCGGACGTCCCCACGCTTACCTGCGCGACTACGGCGTTTGCCGTATTTGCTTCAGAGAATTGGCTCATAAGGGCCAGATACCCGGAGTTCGCAAGGCTTCTTGGTAAAACGGCCGTGCAGGACGCCCTTATGCTTTGCGAAAGCGCCTTGCCGTATGCACGATACTGTCTGCGGCTCTTGCGCTTCGACTAAGGGCGACCTGCCCACCCTTTAGTGTTTTGCGCGATCCGCGCATAGCCTAAAGACGATTTTCCCGGCGAAGCACAATTCTCGTTCTTTCTCAAACCAAAGCCCAACGAAGCGGGTTTGGTTTGAAAGAGACGGAGCAAAGTAGCGAATGAGCTTTCGTGATTTCACGGAAGCGAGAGATGCAACTTTTGCTCAGACGACCATGCCAGGTTTTGAAAGGCCGAGGTCAATCCCGTATTGCCCCGGAACCTCACCACCTGAACAGCAATTTGCTGTAACTCTAAATTAGGAGGAAAAATTAATGCAGATCACAGATCCAATTGCGGATATGCTTACCAGAATCCGCAATGCAGGAAGCGCAAAGCACGACACCGTGGACATTCCCGCTTCCAACATGAAGAAGGCGATTGCCGGCATCCTTTTGGATGAGGGCTATATTAAGAGCTTCCAGATCGTCGAGGATGGCGGCCAGGGCGTTATTCGCGTAACACTCAAGTACCTCCCCGGCAAGGAGAAGGCCATTCAGGGTCTTCGCCGCGTTTCAAAACCCGGCCTGCGTGTGTACGCCGGTTCGGATGAACTGCCCTATGTTCTCAAGGGGCTGGGCATTGCAATCGTATCCACTTCCAAGGGCATTATGACCGACAAGGCAGCTCGCAAGGCTAATGTCGGCGGTGAAGTCCTGGCGTTTGTTTGGTAAGGGGGGGAGGAAGATATGTCTAGAATCGGAAGAACTCCTATCGCCATTCCCGCAGGAGTGGAAGTTAAAGTTGACGAAAATAATCGCATCACCGTAAAGGGTGCCAAGGGCACACTGGAGCAGTACCTTCCCACAACCATTAAGGTTGAGCAGGACGGCGCAGTCCTGAACGTAACCCGTCCCGATGACAGCAAGGAAAACCGCAGCCTCCATGGTCTTACAAGAACTCTTGTAAACAACATGGTCGCCGGCGTTTCCGAGGGCTTCAAAAAGGAGCTTTCAGTACAGGGCGTTGGTTATAAGGTCGCTAAAGACGGCGAGAAGCTTGTTATGAATATTGGATATTCACATCAGGTTGTCGTTGCAGAGACCGAGGAGATCAAGATTGATGTTCCCAACCCGAACACCATCATCATTTCCGGAATCGACAAGCAGAAGGTCGGCCAGTTCGCGGCTGATGTGCGTAAAAAGAGACCCCCCGAGCCTTACAAGGGCAAGGGTATCCGGTATACCAACGAAGTGGTTCGCCACAAAGAAGGCAAGACCGGAGCTAAATAAGAGGAGGTGTGCCTAAAATGATCAAAAAAGTTGATACAAACGCTCAGCGCATGAAGCGCCATAGAAGGGTTCGTGCAAAAATTTCCGGCACGCCCGAAACTCCCAGACTGGACGTTTTTAGAAGCAATACTAACATCTATGCTCAGATTATCGACGACGTTAACCAGGTAACACTGGCGGCAGCTTCCTCTAATGAGAAGGACTTTGAAGGTTCAGGCTCAAATATCGAGGGCGCGACCAAGGTCGGCAAGCTCATCGCAGAGCGCGCAAAGGCCAAGGGCATCGAGAGCATCGTGTTTGACAGAGGCGGATATGTTTACCATGGCCGCGTCAAAGCATTAGCAGAAGGTGCCCGCGAGGGCGGCCTTGACTTTTAGTCGGGAGGAGGAAACAAAATGGCTTACAATAATAACAGAGACAATAGGCGTAATGAAGAGCCCCAGTCCGAGTTCAGTGAAAAGGTCGTTTCCCTCAACCGTGTTTCTAAAACAGTTAAGGGCGGCCGTGTAATGAAGTTCTCCGCACTCTGCGTCGTCGGTGACGGCAAGGGTCGTGTGGGCTACGGTCTCGGCAAGGCGGGCGAAGTATCCGAAGCAATCCGCAAGGGTCTTGAGGATGCTAAGAAAAACATCGTAACAGTTACACTGCAGGGCGCAACAATCCCCCACGAGGTGGTTGGTGAGTTCGGCGCGGGCAAGGTTCTCCTTAAGCCTGCCGCGGAAGGTACCGGCGTTATCGCCGGCGGCGCAGTTCGTGCAGTGGTTGAAGCAGCCGGCATCAGAGATATCCGCACAAAATGCCTGCGCTCCAACAACCCCCACAACGTCGTAGCGGCAACCATGGTCGGTTTGACCAGCCTGCGCAATGCAGAACAGGTTGCAGCCGTCAGGGGCAAGACTGTTAAAGAAATCAAAGGATAGGGGGCGGGACAATGGCTAATCTGAAGATAGAGCTCGTTAAGAGCTTAAGCGGCAGAAACGATAAGCATATTGCCACTGCCAACTCTCTCGGACTGCACAAGATTGGCAACAGCACCGTGCAGCCTGATAATCCCCAGACCAGAGGTAAGATAGCTCAGATAGGCTACCTTCTGAAGGTTACTGAAGAATAAGGAGGTGCAGGCATGAAATTAAATGAGCTTTCTCCCGTACCAGGCTCCACCCACGGTTACAAGCGTAAGGGTAGAGGAAACGGTTCCGGTAACGGCAAGACCGCAGGTCGTGGTCAAAAGGGACAGAAATCCCGTAGTGGCGGCGGCGTTCGCGTCGGCTTCGAAGGCGGACAGATGCCTCTTGCACGTCGCGTTCCAAAGCGCGGCTTCAACAACATTTTTGCCAAGCCTCTCACAGCTGTTAACGTAGCTGCCTTCAACAAGTATGAAGACGGTGCAGTTGTTGACGCAGCGAAGCTTCTCGCAGATGGCGTTCTGTCCAAGTGCGAGTATGGTCTCAAGGTTCTCGGAAACGGCAAACTTGAGAAAAAAGTTACTATCAAGGCCAATGCTTTCTCCGAATCTGCAGTGCAGAAAATCGAAGCTGCAGGCGGAAAGGCGGAGGTGGTTTAAGTGCTTCAAACGATTCGTAACGCATGGAAAATCGGTGAACTCAAAAATAAGATAATTTTTACTTTAACTATCTTATTGCTTTATCGTCTAGGTAACGCAATTCCTGTGCCCTATGTAGACATCACGAAGCTCGGCACATATTTCACTCAGCTTCAAAACACTGTGCTCGGTCTCTACAACGTAATGTCTGGCGGCGCTTTTTCCACGGCTACGATTTTTGCACTGTCCATCCAGCCATATATCAACGCATCCATCATCATGCAACTGCTGACCATCGCCATTCCTGCCCTTGAGCGTATGCAAAAGGACGGCGGCGAGGAAGGCAGAAAGAAGATTGCAAGCATCACTCGTTATGCAACAGTCGGCATCGGTCTGCTTCAGGGCTTTGCCTACTTTATGCTCATCTCGAAAAACGGCCTGCTGGTTTCCGGCACCGGTATCTGGGAAGCGATAGTAATTATCCTTACCTTTACCGCCGGTTCCGCACTTATCATGTGGCTGGGTGAGCAGATTACCGAGTTCGGCATCGGAAACGGCATTTCAATCATCCTCTTTGCGAGCATTGTGTCCCGTTTTCCCGCCGGTGTTATCAACATCATTACCAAAGTCTCCGGCGGCACAACCCCTTGGTGGGTTGCCGTGCTGATGCTGGCAGGTGTGCTGGCAATCATCGTCCTCATCGTTATCGTCACAAACGCCGAGCGGAGGATCCCGATCCAATACTCCAAACGTGTCGTAGGACGCAAGATGTATGGTGGACAGAGTACGCATCTTCCCATGAAGGTGAACATGTCCGGAGTTCTGCCGGTCATCTTTGCGCAGTCGATCGCATCCCTGCCTGCAACTATCCTTATGCTTTTCGGAATTACAGAGACAAGCGGTGGCTTCTGGGGCGGATTCCTGAGTGTGTTTAATACCACCAGTGTTCTGTATGCGATCATCTATCTGCTGCTTATCGTGTTCTTCTCATACTTCTATTCCACGATCCAGTTCAACCCCGTGGAAATAGCAAACAATCTCAAGAAGAACGGCGGCTTTATCCCCGGCTTCCGTCCGGGCAGGCCTACAAGCGAGTTTATTCAGAAGTCCCTGAACAAGATCACGCTCTTCGGCGCCGTCTATCTGGGCATAATCGCGGTAGTCCCGATTATTATCAGTATTTGCAGCACATCTGCTGCAGAAAGCGGTATTTCACTGGGCGGCACTTCAATCATAATCGTTGTGGGTGTTGCTCTTGAAACGGTTAAGGCTTTGGAAGCACAGATGATCATGCGTAATTACAAGGGCTTCCTTGAATAAAAAGCGGAGGGATGGTATGAAGCTTATACTATTGGGCGCACCCGGTGCCGGTAAGGGAACTCAAGCTGAAGTTCTCAGCCGTCTGCTTAATATCCCTTCCATTTCAACCGGTAATATACTCCGCGCGGCAATGAAAAACGGGACTCCCGTGGGTATCCGCGCAAAGGAGTATGTAAACAGCGGCAAGCTTGTTCCCGACGATGTCATAATCGGCATCGTCCGGGAGCGGGTCGCTGAGGAAGACTGCAAGAACGGCTTCATTCTGGACGGTATGCCCCGAACCATTCCCCAAGCGGAAGCTCTGGAGGAATGCGGCATCCACATTGACGCAGCGATCGCTATTGAAATTTCTGACGAAACCATTATCGACCGCATAACCGGACGCCGTACTTGCAAGGAATGCAGCACAACTTTCCATCTGGTATCAAACCCTCCCAAGGTTGAGGGCAAGTGTGATGTTTGCGGGGGCGAACTGATCATACGCAAGGACGACGCTCCCGAAACCGTTAAGAAGAGACTGGCAGACTACCACACGGAAACCGAGCCTCTCAAGGACTTCTACGCCAAGAGAGGAAAGCTAAAACCGGTGGACAATCAGCCCACGGTTGAGCTTACAACGGCTGTTATGAAAAAGGCTCTGGGACTATGAGCACGATTACGGTAAAGTCCCCTCGGGAAATAGAGCTAATGCGCACAGCGGGCAGAATTACCGCGGCAGCCCGTTCTATAGGGCGGGAGATGGTGAGCCCGGGCGTTACAACCCACGAGATCGATAGAGAAATTCACAAGTTCATTAAAAAATCAGGTGCAGTGCCGTCCTTTTTGGGTTACGGCGGATTTCCCGGCAGCGCCTGCATTTCGGTGAACGACGAGGTTATCCACGGCATCCCCGGTAAACGTGTTGTCACAAATGGTGATATCGTCAGCATTGATGTTGGCGCGTATATTGGAGGATACCACGGTGACTGTTGCGGAACCTTTGCAGCAGGCGAAATTTCCGAAGAAGCAAAAAGGCTCATAAAAGTTACCAGACAGAGTTTTTTTGAGGGGATCAAGTTTGCTCGTGCCGGCTACCGCGTTTCCGATATATCCCACGCTATTCAAGAATATGTTGAGAGCTTTGGCTACTCGCTGGTTCGGGAATATGTCGGGCACGGTATCGGAAGAAGTCTCCACGAAGGTCCCGAAGTTCCAAACTTCGGCGAACCGGGACACGGACCTCGTCTGGTCAAAGGCATGACACTGGCCATTGAACCCATGGTCATCATGGGTGACAGGGCAATCAAGGTGCTTGATGACGACTGGACAGTGGTCACTCTTGACGGCAGTTTCTCGGCGCATTATGAAAATACCATTCTGGTAACAGACGGTGAGCCGGAGATTTTGACCGTTGCGGAGGATATGTGATGGAGGCGATCAAGTCGCTCGACATCGTTTCCTCACTTGCCGGACATGACAAGACAGAGCTGTTTATCGTTCTGAAAACTGAAGATGAAAAAGCCCAGCTGGTTAACGGCAAGACCAGGAAGCTCGAAAACCCCAAGATAAAAAGTCTGAAGCATATTCGCTTTGAAAAACGGGGAGACCCTGAGTTTGCAGCGGCGTTTGCCGCAGGCAAAGCCACAAATAAGCTAATCAGAAAAGAGCTTGCGATTTATTTCGCAGCGAGGTCGGTATAAGGAGGGAAATTCCGCTTGTCAAAAGATGATGTAATTGAATTCGAGGGTACAGTGGTTGAAGCCCTGCCCAACACATTGTTCCAAGTTGATATCGGAAACGGTCATAAGATTCTGGCTCATATATCCGGAAAGCTGAGGATGAATTTCATCAAAATACTTCCCGGCGACAAGGTAACAGTTCAGATGTCACCCTATGATCTAACTCGTGGAAGAATCACTTGGAGAAGCAAATAATGGAGGTTTCATTATGAAAGTAAGACCGTCCGTAAAGCCCATGTGCGAAAAGTGCAAGGTAATCAAGCGCAAGGGCAAGGTAATGGTTATCTGCGAAAATCCTAAGCACAAACAAAGACAAGGCTAAAAAGGCTAAGCAGGGGTGCCTTTATTTGGGGGTCGGGTTTTAGCGCCAATATCCCCATGAAGAAAAAACCTGTTACGCGAAAAGAAAATTTTTGCGTATTTCTTAAAGCACAAACACATTGCAGGCGGGCAAACCGCCGCATCATGCGAAAGGAATGATTAAAAAGTATGGCACGTATCGCCGGAGTTGACCTGCCAAAGGATAAGAGAGTCGAAATCGGACTCACTTACATTTTCGGTATTGGCAGAACCAGCGCAACAAAAATTCTCCAGAAGACTGGTATTAATCCCGACACCAGAGTCAAGAATTTGACCGAGGAAGAGGAAGCGAAGCTGCGTGAATGCATCGACAAAGACTTTACCGTTGAGGGCGACCTGCGCCGCAGAACCGCTCTTGACATTAAGCGTCTGACTGAAATCGGCAGCTACAGAGGTCTTCGTCACAGACGCGGACTGCCTGTCCGTGGTCAGAGAAGTAAGACGAACGCTCGTACCCGCAAGGGCCCGAAGCGCACCATCGCCAACAAAAAGAAGTAAGGGAGGGAACGAATAAATGGCAGCACCTAAGAAAAAGGTCAGAACCCGCCGCAGAGAGCGGAAGAACATTGAAAAGGGAGTCGTTCATATCAGTTCCTCCTTTAACAACACCATGGTCACCATTTCCGATGTTCACGGAAATGCACTCTCATGGGCATCTGCCGGCGGAATGGGTTTCCGCGGCAGCAAGAAATCCACTCCTTTTGCTGCGCAAACAGCAGCAGAGACTGCCTCTAAGGCAGCTATGGAGCATGGCCTTAAGACTGTTGAAGTCTACGTTAAGGGCCCCGGCTCAGGCCGTGAAGCAGCTATCCGCGCATTGCAGACCGCCGGTCTTGAGGTTACCCTCATTAAGGACGTAACACCCATTCCTCACAATGGTTGCCGCCCGCCGAAAAGACGTCGCGTCTAATTTAGGAAGGAGAATAAGACTATGGCTAGAAATATGCAGCCCATCGTGAAGCGTTGTAAACAGCTTGACGTTTCTCCTGCCGTCATGGGATATACCGCTAAAACAAAGAGCGATACTATCCGCAATCCAAGGGGTCAGATGCGCAGGAAGCGGAGCGAATACGCTTTGCAGTTGAATGAAAAGCAGAAAGTTAAGTTTGTATACGGAATTCTGGAAAAGCAGTTCCGTATGTACTATGAAAAAGCAGCAAAGACACCCGGAATTACCGGCGAAACTCTGCTGACAACTATCGAGCGCCGTCTTGACAACGTAGTGTTCCGTCTCGGTTTCTCCATGACACGCCGCGAGGCACGTCAGGCAGTTAACCACGGTCACTTCACCGTTAACGGCAAGCGTGTGGACATTCCCTCTTATCTCGTCTCCGTTGGTGACGTTATCGAGGTTTGCGAAAGAAGTCGCAGTTCCGTCCAGTTCAAGAGATTCACCGGTGAGAACGCGATTATTATTACACCTCCCCAGTGGCTGGATTGTGAGAAGAACTCCCTCAAGGGCACAGTAACAAAACTGCCTGTGAGAGACGACATTGACTTCCCCGTACAGGAGCACCTTATTGTCGAGCTGTACTCCAAATAATTGGGAGACCCTCATAATTGGTAAGCTGATAATTAGAGGCGCGTTTTTGCGCTAACTTCGAAGGAGGGTAATAAACATGATTGAAATTGAAAAGCCGCGTATAGAATGTGTTGAGGTGCCGTCGGACGATTCATATGGCAAGTTCGTTGTTGAGCCCCTAGAGCGCGGTTACGGCACGACCCTGGGTAATTCACTCCGCAGAGTGCTTCTATCCTCTCTTCCCGGAACAGCGGTTACGTCCGTTAAGATTGCCGGCGTTCAGCACGAGTATTCAACTGTGCCCGGTGTGAAAGAAGACGTAACAGAGATGGTGCTCAATATCAAGGGACTTATTGTAAAGCTCCATGGGGATGGTCCTAAAACCATCTACATCGAAGCTTCCGGCGAGTGCGAGATCACTGCCGGAGATATAAAGGCAGACTCAGAAATTGAAGTTCTCAATCCTGATCTGCACATTGCATCCCTTGGTCCTGACGCTAATCTCAGCATGGAGCTGGTGGTTGATCGTGGCAGAGGCTATGTTGTTGCAGAGAAAAACAAGAGCAATTCCCAAATTATCGGAACTATTCCTGTTGACTCCATCTACTCGCCCGTGCTTAAGGTTAACTACGCTGTTGAAAACACCCGCGTAGGCAATAAGACAGACTACGACAAGCTTACGCTTGAAGTTTGGACAGATAAGACCATTTCACCCCGTGACGCAGTATCGCTGGGCGCAAAGATCCTCAGTGACCACTTTGCTCTCTTCACAGACCTCTCCGAAACAATAGGAAGTGAGTCAACCGTGAAGGAAAAAGTGGAAGCGCAGCGTGACAAGGTTCTTGAAATGACCATTGAGGAGCTTGACCTGTCCGTTCGCAGCTTCAACTGCTTGAAGCGTGCAAACATCAACACTGTTGAGGACCTTATCGGAAAAACCCAAGACGAGATGATCAAGGTTCGTAACCTTGGCCGCAAATCCCTTGAGGAAGTTGAGCATAAGCTTGCAATGATGGGACTTTCCCTTGCAAGCAATGACAACAACTAGGTCCTGAAAAACAACCACTAAGACTGAGAAAAAAGTCTTTCTCTTCACACTCTAAAAAGGAGGAAAACCGGAATGCCCACCAACAGAAAGCTCGGCAAGCCCACCGAGGCACGTATGGCAATGCTCAGACAGCAGGTAACTGATCTTCTGGAGAATGGCCGCATGGAAACAACCATCACCCGTGCCAAGGAAATCGGACCTTTGACCGAGAAGATGATAACCCTTGGCAAGAACGGCGGACTGGCAAACTATCGCCAGGCACTGTCCTTCATCACCAGGGAGGATGTTGCAAAGAAGCTGTTTGACGATGTCGCTCCTAAGTATGCGGACCGCAACGGTGGTTACACACGTATTTATCGTGTTGGACCTCGCCGTGGCGACGCCGCAGAAATGGCAATCATCGAGCTTGTTTAACAACTAAAAAAGAGGCTGCTACGGCAGCCTCTTTTAATTTTGCCCGTGATTCAAAAACAGATTCGGATTGCACTGCTTAGGCTCCCGCCACCTTAAGCACCCAAGGTGGTGTTCGGATAGTAGTGTTTCAGAATTTCCTTGTAGTCAAAACCTTTTTTCGCCATTACGTTCGCCCCGTATTGACTCAGACCCAAGCCGTGACCGTAGCCTGTAACGGTGAATAAAAATGAAGTGCCGTTAAACTCCAACGTAAAGGCGGTGCTGCGAAGTGAAAAGAGCTTGCGCATCTGAGAGCCTGTTACAGTTGTTCCGCAAATTACAACGCTGCGGACTCTGCCACTGTCGTCGTTTTCAATTGAGCTGACCCAGGCATTTGCATCTTCGCCGAAAACCACATCGGGAAACAGCAGCAGAATACTCTCCTTAAAGTTTGCAGAGGAAACGTCCACTGTTGTCACAAAATTGGGAACGTCATCAGCGGTTTCGGGGCTTTCCACGGTTGCAAGGTACGGCACATCTCCCCACAGCTCACCGCCTTTTTCGGTCATTCCGGCGGAGGAGGAGTGGAAGGTCGCCAAAATCGGCAAGTCATCATAGCTTATTATCAGGCCGTTGGTGTCGGCGGCTGCGGCCGTCGCAATCGCAAAGTTTGCATCGAAGGCCTCACCCCAATTCCCCCGTAGGGCAGTTTCGTCCAAGTAGGCCAGGCAGCAGCCGGAATCAGTGCAGATATCCGCATCTGGGTGCTTAGGGTTCTCGTGCTGGGTGCAGTAGATAACATATGTACGGGCGGCAACTGCTTGGGCACGCAGAGCCTCCACTTCAAAGCTTACGGGCATTTCCGCGGCTATGGCGCAGGGCAGGTAGTCCGCCATGTTCATCTCAAGCTGCTGATCGCCAACCTTTACTGTGAAGACAAGCTCCTCATCTGAGGTGTAGAGGGCAGGTGTAGTAGACACCTCTGGAGAAGGGTCGGGACTAACCTCCGGCGATTCCAATGTTTCGTCGCCCTTGTAGTCGCTGCGGTTTCCGCTTAAAAAAATCAGTGGCAGCAAAACTCCGGCCAATGCCAGTAACAGTGAAACCCAAATAATACGCTTCATTTTTCCCATACTCCTTTTGCTTTTTTCCGGTTCCGGGACAGCCGGTGCGGGGCTTGTCCAAGAGCCTGGAAATGGTAATAGTGGTTGACGGTGACAATAAAAGGGTATAAAATACCTCGAGAGCATCTCCCGCATTTTATTAGCAATCACACTCAAATCATATTAATATAGGTACAGTATTATGCATAAAAAATCCTTCGTTTTCTGCGGATTAATTTTAATTATTGGTTGCTTCGGCGCATTTATACGCTGGCTGCAAAATTCAACGGCCTTCGAAACGGAATCACAGCTGCACATCAGCGGTTCCGGCTGGAGCGTTGTGCTTATTGTTTTCGGCCTTGCCTGCGCTGCGGGTTTGTTTTTCGCAATTCGCTCTTTCAAAGGCCTTGTGGCTGCGGGAGACTACCCCCGGGCGTTCCATGGCGGTCCGCTCATTTGCACCGGGGCGGCGATTGTTTCGTCCCTCTTTATTGGGATCGGAGCCGTTGTCACCATTGCCCAAACCGTAACCGCCGATAAGCGTGATATGCTTCAACTGCTTGAAGGCGTTTTTGCTCTTGTTGCCGCAATATGTGTGTTTGTAACCCTTCGGGGAATTAACGGAAAAAAGAAAGCGCCCGGTGGGAGCTTTATACTGATCGTGCTATATCTCTGCACAAGACTTATTGTTGAGTACAAAATCTGTGCGCCGGATCCGACAGTTTGGCACTTTGCCGTAAGAATTTTGTCTGTTTGTTCAATGCTCCTCGCGTTCTACTATATTGCGGGCTTTTCCTATGGCAGGCTCAAGCCCCTTCGTACGGCGTTCTTCTCCCTGACGACAGTGCTGCTGAGCATAGTTACCTTTGCGGATTCCATCTCCTTTGCTTACCACATCATTACCGCGGGCTTTGCAATAGCCTTGCTGACTTATGCCTTGCTGCTCATGGGGAATATGGCTCCGGCTGGGGAAATTGAGGATGAGTCCGAAGAGATAGAGGTTCCATAGGTACAGATTTTTCTCCGAAGAACCGGAGTAAAATAGAATAAAACACAAAAGAGGCTCAGCGAAAAACTTCGCTGAGCCTCTTTTGTTATATATTGGGGGTGTTAACTGTTCTTCTCCTTGTATACCTCATCAATACATCCTTTGCAGACATATTTCCCTTTATATACGATTATATCTTGCGTGTTATCACAGAAAACACAATTTGCTTCATATTTTCGAAGAATTATTGCATCTCCGTCAACGTATATTTCCAAAGGGTCTCTTTCTCCGATGTTCAGAGTCCGGCGTAATTCAATAGGTAAAACAATACGCCCAAGTTCATCAATCTTTCTCACAATGCCAGTAGATTTCATCGCCATCGCCTCCAAACAAGCTCAAACATAATAACACAAATTCCTACATTATATACAAAGATTATATTATTTCTCCGTCAGTGTCAATGAATTTTTATTGGCAAATTTTTCATATTATCCAGTCAAAAAAAGGAAGCGAGGGGTGCTTTTGCAGTTTAGTGTTGTAGTAGCCGCAATATATGCGTTTTCACTGTTCTTTGGGGCGATTTCGGGCCGGTTACCGGAGCTCACAACGGCCGTAATTGAGGGTGCTCAGGCGGCCATAAGCCTATGTTTTTCCATGTGTGGAATGATTTGTCTGTGGTCGGCGGTTATGGAGCTGATGAGCCGCTCAGGGCTCTCCGCGATTTTGTCACGATTGCTCAGACCCTTGCTGTCCCGATTGTATCCTACCGCTTCGAAGGACAAGGAGACCATGGAGGCACTTGCCAGCAATGTGAGCGCGAACCTATTAGGGCTGGGTAATGCGGCAACGCCGGCCGGAATAAAGGCAGCCCTTGGAATTCAGCGGCTGACCGGCGGAACCAATGCCTCAAACGAGCTATGCCTTCTGGTGGTTATGAATACCGCTTCAATCCAGCTTTTGCCCACAACGGTTGCTTCTCTGCGGGCAAGCTTTGGGGCGGCCTCACCATTTGACATTTTGCCGGCTGTGTGGCTGTCATCTATCCTGTCTGTCTCCGCCGGCTTATTTACAGCCAAGCTATTAGAGAGGAAGCATATGAATGAAGCTCATAGGTGACATAGCAATTCCCCTTATAATATCAGCGGTGCTCATTTATGCTCTGAGCAAAAGAGTGGACATCTTCCCGGCAATGACCGACGGGGCAAAAAACGGGATAAAAACCGTTATGGGCATTGTTCCGGCTCTGGTGGTGCTGCTGCCGGGGATATACATGCTGCGGGCCAGCGGATTCATTGACGCGCTGTGCGCATTTCTTCAGCCTGTGCTGTCCTTTATCGGCATTCCTGCGGAGACTGTGCCTCTCATGCTGCTGCGCCCTCTGAGCGGCAGCGGAGCGCTGGCGGTGGGCAGTGACATTATGAACACGGCGGGGGCCGACTCTCTTGTGGGACGAACTGCCGCAGTGATGCTGGGATCAACGGAGACTACTTTCTATGTAATCGCCGTTTACTTTGGCGCGGCGGGAATAAAGAAGAGTCGCCACGCGATTCCCGCAGCTTTGGTTGCAGATGCCGTGGGTTTTTTAACATCGGCGTTCTTTGTGCGCCTGTTTTGGGGATAAAGGGATAAAAAGCTAAACATAAAAGAAGCTTCCGACACGAGCGGAAGCTTCTTTTGCTTATTACATTTTCTCAGGAGCAGTAACGCCGATAATTTCCAAAGCGTTGGCAATGACACGGCGTGTGCAGTCACAGAGCTTGAGTCTTGCCTCCAACAGTTCCGGCTCAGCGTCCTTGATGCGGCAGCTGTTGTAGAAGCGGTGGAAACGGGCTGCAAGCTCCGTTACATAGCGGTTGATGCGGGACGGGTCATAGTCCCTTGCCGCCAGACGAATTTCATCGGTGAAGCAGGCGATCTCCTTAATGAGCTCCTGCTCCTGCGGGGTTTCCAAAAGCCTCGGGTCTACGCTGCCCTGGGGAGCGGCATGTCCCTCCTGAGCGAGGGTTGCAATCAGACTGCAAATCCGTGCGTGGGCATACTGAACGTAGTAAACCGGATTTTCGCTGTCCTGACGGATCGCCAGGTCAAGATCAAACTCCAAATGAGTGTCGGGCTTGGCGTTAAAGAAGAAACGGCAGGCGTCAACACCGATTTCGTCCATCAGCTCGTTGAGGGTGAGAGCCTTTCCGGTGCGCTTTGAGACCTTAACAACTTCGTCACCACGCACAAGCCGAACCATTTGCATAATAAGGAAGTCCAGTTTCCGGTCTTGAAGTCCCAGAGCGGGAGCCGTCATAGATGCCGCAAAACGTATCGCGTGACCGTGGTGGTCAGCTCCCCAAACGTCTATAACGCGGTCAAAGCCACGTTCAATAAACTTGTTGCGGTGATAGGCGATGTCTACGGCGTAGTAGGTGTAAAACCCGTTTGCCCGGCGGAGAACTTCGTCCTTGTCGGCGCCAAAGTCGGTGTTACGCAGCCAAAGCGCGCCTTCCTTTTCATAAGTGCAGCCGGATTCCTCCAGGAGTCTGACGGTGTCTTCAACATAGCCGCCGCTGTGAAGGCTGCTCTCCAAAAACCAGGTGTCAAACTTAATGCGGTAACGCTCCAGATGCTGACGCATAAGGTCGATGTTATAAGGCAGACCGAAGTTAATGAAGGCGGCACACCGCTCATCGCTGTCCATGTTCAGGTATTTGTCCCCATCGCGCCGAAACAGCAGCTGAGCCAGATTCTTAATATCGTCACCATGGTAGCCGTTTTCGGGGAACGCAGCGGCATCTTCTCCCTCTATAAGCTGGAGATAGCGCGCCTCAATGGATTTTCCGAAGAGGTCTACCTGATTTCCGGCGTCATTAACATAGAACTCCCGGGAAACGCTATAACCGGCAAGATCCAAAACGGAGGCTAAAGCATCGCCCAGCACTCCGCCGCGGGCGTTGCCGATGGTCATGGGTCCGGTGGGGTTGGCGGAGACGAACTCCACCATAACACGCTCGCCCTTGCCCTCGTCGCTGCGGCCATAATCGCTCCCTTCGGACACAACGGTGTCCAAAACGGAGCCATACCACTTTGGGGAAAGGAAAAAGTTGATGAATCCCGGTCCGGCGATCTCAACCTTTTTAAAGTAGCTGCCCTCAAGCTCAAGGTTGGCAGTGAGAATCTCCGCAATCTTCCGCGGAGGGAGCTTTAGAGCCTTTGCCCCTGCCATCGCGTGGTTTGCGGCATAGTCCCCGTTGGCGCTGTCCTTGGGTATCTCCACCTTCCCCGGGGGAAGGTCGGCTTGTCCCAATTCGCCGGAGGCAACTGCTCTATTAAAAGCGTTCTCCAAAAGAAGGTCTATGGAGCGCTTTGCATCTTCAATTAAATTTGCCATTACGCATCTTCCCTTTGCTCTCGTACGTTTATCAAAAACATGTTGTGCCCGACAACGGACTGCTGAAAATCCACAAGGTAGTCAATTTCCATGTCACCGCCGTGCTCGTTCATGTCTATTGAGACTCTGCTGGTATTAACCCCCATGGTCGTTGAACCAAAGGGCGTGTCGTAAACGAAGGTGTGTGTTCTGCCTTCTTCAAAAATCATTTGGCTGTTTAATGTTCCCTCTCGGGTCATAACAACGCTCAGCGGGCTAATGTCGAAGGTGGTCTTTGTACCGTCCAGCCCCGTGAGCTCGCTCTCCATGTATGACAGGCTTGCGTTGCCTTTATTATAACTAAACAGGCCGTCCGTCACCAGCTCAATCATGTTCTCGCCGTTGCCGGGATTGTCCTGTAAGCCTTTGATTGAAATAATTACATTTTTCATCTTTTATTCCTTTGGGTTTCTAGTATAAATAAGATTTTTGCTTTTTGCGCTGAAACAGCGCAGCGGTTATTATACTATGTATGAATCCGTTTGTCAAAATATTGCAGTGCTTTCAGAGCTTTTTGCAATTACAGAGGCTGTATTTGCGTTAGCTGCGGTGATATGTCCCGCTGGAGCATGAAGCTTGCGCTGCGCAGGAATACATCCCGGTCTCCGGTGGTAAAATACTCAAGCTTCTGTTCCCCTTCCCCGGCGCGGTGCCCGTTTTGCCGGAGGTACTGGAAAACCTGCCTTGCCGCCGCCGCACCGGAGCTTATCAGGTGAACATCTTCACCCACATATTCGTGGATAACTTCGGATAGGAGCGGATAGTGAGTGCAGCCGAGAATAACCGTATCAACTCCCGCTTTTTTCAAGGGAGGCAAATACTCATCGGCAGCCCTTCGGACAAGGGAATTGTCTTTATCAAAAATTCCGTACTCAACCATAGTCGCGAAAACGGGGCAGGCGCGAGCCTCTACCAAAATATCCGGATCGGAAGTTTTTAAACGGGTTTGAAAGGTTTTTGCGTTTATGCTGGCTCGAGTTGCCAAAACACCGATTCTGCCGTTTTTCGTTGCAGAGATCGCCTCGGCAACGGCGGCCTCAACAACACCAAATACGGGAACCGGACTTTCCTTTTGAAGAATCTCAAGTGCATTTACGGTCGCCGTTCCGCAGGCGATAAAAACCGCCTTAACGTTCCGCTCAAGAAGGAACTTCAGATCCTTCCTGGACAGTGAGATGATTTCCTCCGCGCTTCTCTCGCCGTAGGGCATGTTTGCGGAATCACCCAGATATATAATGTGTTCGTTGGGAAGCAGCTCTGTCAGCTCCTGCATGGCAGTTAGTCCGCCAACGCCCGAGTCAAAAACTCCAAGTGGTCTGTTATCCATCGTTTCTCTCCGACCGATTAATATATTATGTGTTTTAATATAATATCCCTAAATGCCGTTTTTTTCAAGGGTAAGCCTAAGCAAGAGATAATTATTATATAGTGGAATTATACACTCCAATTTGATATAATAACATAAGGATATTATACTGCCCTCAGGCAGGGCAGATGTGCACACAATACCCGCCTTGCGGTTATTATAATATAGAGACGTTGGCAACGCCACAATCTGCTGGCGCTCGAAAGGAGACCGTTATGGACATTGAGCTCACTAAGAGAGAATTTAGGCACTTGCTTGATTTGGTTTATATCGGTAACTGGATACTCAACTCCGTCAGAGGCAACGACCGCTTTGAAAACTATGACCTGCTTCAGGAAAAGATTTTTTCACTTGCCAAGAAAAACGGTATGGAGGAACTGACTCAATACTTTATGGGTCATGTTTTTCCCTCTCAGGCATATGAGGAAGGCGGCATCCATGATGCTATTGCCGACTATGAAGACGCAGTTTTTTTCGATATTTTAGCAGAAGAGCTTGCCCGACGCGATATGACCGAGGCGCATCTTAACCCCGATGATATCAGCGAGTTAACTGCCAGAATGGACGATTATATCAGTGAATTCGAACTAAACGGAGTGGAAAATATCTCTCTAGATATTTAATTTTGAAAAGTCCTTTACAAAATAATAAATCCCTCCTTTTGCGGCACAATATGCTCATGAGCGAATGCAAAAGGAGGACTTTTTATGACTTATTTTAATATGACGACACAGGAATACGACGCATATATAAGACAGAAAGCGCCGAAATCCAGCATAGTAAAGGACACGGTTCTGGCGTTTATAATAGGTGGGATAATCTGCTGCATTGGGCAGGTGCTGATGCTGATGTTTGAAATGTGGCTGGACAAGGAAACGGCCGGAACACTTGTAAGCGTTACGCTGGTTTTCATCGGAGCCCTGCTCACCGGTCTGGGGGTTTATGACGACATCGCCAAGTACGGCGGGGCGGGAACACTGGTGCCTATTACGGGCTTTGCAAACGCTATGGTAGCTCCGGCATTGGAGTTTAAGACTGAGGGCTTTGTAACAGGAACTGCCGCAAAGATGTTTATTATCGCAGGACCTGTTGTGGTCTACGGCGTTGCGGCAAGCATTATCTACGGGATAATCCTGGTGGTTTTCGGACTGGCGTAAGGCTACGGGGAACGAACCCGTGCAGCTTGTTGTTACCTTACATGGGTGCTTTTCTAGTTTGCGGGCAAAAGAACACGATATCTGGCACATTTTGCATTCTCGCCGTTGAAAACATTGGCAATATGTAGTATAATTTAAATCTATGTAGCTTGTCGGCGGAAGCAATTTTGCAACATGATTTCGAGCAGCTCACCTAATGACAGGCGACAGAGATAAAAAAACAGGGTAAGCCAAGCCGAATCTTGGCGCACCTTGGCTTATTTCAGTTACTGGCATTGGGGGATGGTCGTATGGCAAACAACAAGCTGACGCAGGCAAAAAACGCAAAAAATGACGAGTTTTATACGCAGTGGGCTGACATTGAGCGCGAGGTTCAGGCGTACTTGGAGTATAATCCCGATGTCTTTCGCGGCAAGACTGTTCTCTGTCCATGCGATGATCCGGAGTGGAGTAATTTTACGAAATTCTTCGCCCTGCATTTTCATGAGTACGGATTGAAGAAATTGATTTCCACAAGCTATGCTGTTGAGAGCAAAAATTTTCAAGAAAACTACCAACTCACATTATTTGAGCAGGATAACCCCAAGTTTGACCCGGAGAAAACTCGCAGCCACGGCAAGGTTTTCATTTTGGATAACAGGGATACAAACCATGATGGCATCATCAACATTGATGATTTGAAATGGGAGTACATTCAAGGTGACGGTGATTTTCGAAGCGATGAGGTAAAGCAGCTCCGTGCGGAGGCAGATATTATTGTGACCAATCCGCCATTTTCCCTGTTCAGAGAGTTCTTGGCATGGATTGTGGAGGCGGATAAGCAGTTTTTGATTATCGGCAATATGAACGCTATTACATATAAAGAAGTTTTCCCGCTGATTATGCAAAATAAAGTTTGGCTTGGTAATGGTTTTCATGCGGGAAACGCTTATTTCTCTACTCCGGTTCCCCAAACATATGCCGATGGTGTTTATAATCCTGACACTGGTCTTGTTAAGTTCAGAAATTGTTGCTGGTTCACCAATCTCGACCACGGTCGCCGACATCAAGCTCTGCCACTCATGACAATGGAGGACAACCTGAAATTCAGCAAGCACAAGGAAATAAAGGGCAAAACTGCATATGACCGATATGATAACTATGATGCTATAGAGGTATCATTTACAGATGCCATTCCCTCAGACTATGACGGCGTAATGGGCGTACCCATAAGCTTTCTGGATAAATACTGTCCTGAGCAGTTTGAAATTATGGGGATAACACTGGGAAACACCGTCGATTATGAAATGACCACGATATATGCAGAGGCGATTCAGCA
>CAZHCB010000014.1:0-21909 GCA_964530935.1 uncultured Oscillospiraceae bacterium | reverse complement strand
GCTCTTCCGCCGCCGAACAGTTCAAGGAAGGTGTTGCGGAAGCTCTCGTTAATAAGCTCAAACTCACGGCGGAAGATCTCCTTCATCTCCCCTGTGATTTCAGCGATGATCTTCTCCAAATCCCGCTTTGCCTTTTCAACGTCGTCCCTCTGCTCTGTGAGGAAGTTATATCGCTGGCTGACTCTGTCATATTCCTCTATCGCACCCAAGTTCGGATTACCCAAAGAGGAGATTTCACGTTTAATTGTGCTTATTCTCTTGGTTGCCGCAGAATAGTTTTCAAGCTCCTGACGAACCGCCTGTGCAGCGGTTCTGGATAGTTCGTAGCTATCCCAAAGCTTGTCGATAATCTGCTTTTCTTCCATTTCGGAGCTTATCTTTTTTTGCTCTAAAGCTGCGCCCAAACGCTCAATATCCAGAAGCTTGCCGTTGCTCTCCTGAGCCTGCTTCTCGCTTTGGGTGCGCTTGCCTTCAAGCTCCAGCTTTTGGTTAATAGTCGCTGTCAGTTCATCCCGCAGTTTTTCCAAACTGTTCTTCTCAAGCCGGGTTTGTTCCGACATCTCTTCCATTGCCTGTGCGGCAACTCTGCGCTCGGCGTCCAACTCTTCAATAGTTTTGCGCCGGGTATCGCCGTCACTTTGCAGGTCGCTCAAAAGCTTTCGCAGCTGTTCAATTGCGTTTTTTGTTGTGCTGCTTTCGGAGGTTATAGCCGAGCGTTTCTCGGAGATCGCCGAAACAGCTTCGGACAGCTGCCTGCCCGCACGCTCGTGCTCCTGACTTGACTGGGAAAGGGTCTGCAGCTTTTCTTCCAAATCTGCCAGCTCTTTTTCCAAACGCAGGGCGTCTGCCTGAGCTTCCTTTGTACGCTTGTCTCCCTCTTCCTTGCGCAGGGCCGCATTCTGAGCGTCTGCCTTTAACTCACCCACAGCCTTTTTGGCTTCCTGAGACAAAAAGGTCGTCTGGTTAACTTCCGCCTGACATTCACGAACGAGCTCGGATATTTCCGACAGTTCAAACTCAGCCGTCTGCAGCTCGTATTTTGCTGCGCTGAGCTCCCGCTCAGCCTCCGCCAGATTTGAGACGCACTCCTGCTGTGTTTTTTGCAGTGTTTGCCTTTTCTCGCTTAAGGCTTTCAGCTCATTTGCACGGGATAAAATACCCGCGTTTTTTGCCGCACTTCCGCCGGTCATTGAGCCGCCGGCGTTTATCATCTGACCATCCAGCGTAACTATGCGCAGCTGGTTGTCGTGCTTTTTGGACATCGCAACAGCGTCCGACAGCGTTTCGGCAACCACCGTTCTGGCCAGCAGGTTGGAAAAGATATTCTCAAATCGTTTGTCAAAGGACGCCAGCTCAAAGGCCGTTCCCAGATACCCTTCTTCATCCTTCGGGTTGCGCTTTAGCTCTGCGGGTTTTATGGTATTGACCGGCAGGAAGGTTGCTCTTCCGGCATCTTGACGCTTTAGCATTTCGATTGCGGTTTTGCCCTGCTCCTGAGTGTCAACAACTATGCTCTGCATGGACGCACCCAAGGCAGTTTCAATTGCGAGGGCATATTTGTCCTGAGTCTTTACAAGATTTGCAACGGGGCCGAAAATGCCCTTAAGCGTTCCCCGCTCCGCTTCGCGCATAACAGTTTTTACAGACTTTGAGTAACCTTCAAAATCCTTTTCCATCTCTGCCAACATAGCCGCGCGAGAGGAAACGGAATTAAGTTCAATTGTCAGCTGGGTCATTCTGTCTCTCAGGGTTTTAGCCTTAGCCTCCCTGCCGTCAATGCGCATTTTGTATCCGCCAATGACATTGGAGATCTCAGATGCACGTTCCTGTGAGTCTTTCAGGCTCGACTGTTTGCTTATGAGCTCTTTTTCAAGGGCTTCATGGCGCCGTCCCGCCTCTTCAATAAGTCCCCCGCGGCGCAGCTGCGCCTGCTCAAACTCGGCGCTGTCCTCCCCCAGCATGGAGATAACAGTTCCGACTCGGGATGCCTCCGCGGTCTTTTCACTCTTTTGGGCATACAGAAGGGAGATCTCACGCTTGGTCCCCTCTTCGCCGGTAGCGTTGTCACTCATACGGCCAACGATTGTTTTTAGCTGAGCATCCAGTTCCGAGAGTTCAATGTCAATTTCCGAAATTCTGCTGCTGTGGTTTGAAATCTGTTCCTCCAACACCGCGGCTCGGGCGCCCTGCTCTTGGATATCATCCTGTAGCCTGCTTTGACGTTGAACAAGGTTCTGCTCACTGTTTTCCAAAACGGCATACTCACTGTCAAGTTCCGCTATGCGGCCTGAGGTCGCGGCAATTATAGTGCGGGTATTTTCAGCCAGAATGTCCTTCTCACGCATTTTTTCGGCATAGTTTTCCGATGCCGCATACAGCCGTTCAAGTTCAGCGTGGGCCTCGTCCAACTGCGCACGGTTTTGCTCCCAATCTGCACGAATAGTATCTGCGCGTTCCGCCAGCTTGTCCAGAGTCTCCATCCAAACGGACACTTCCAAACCACGCAGCTCGTCGCGCAAAAGCAGGTATTTTTTCGCGACCTCTGCCTGTTCCTGCAAGGGGCCGACTTGGATTTTGAGTTCGTCGATCTTATCGTTGATTCGAACCAGGTTCTCGTCTGTGTGGGCAAGCTTGCGCTCACTCTCGTCCTTGCGGTAACGAAAGCGGGAAATGCCGGCAGCTTCCTCAAAAAGATCCCGCCTGTCTCCGCTTTTGGCAGCGACGACCTCGGATATTTTGCCCTGACCGATAATAGAGTAACCGTAACGGCCAAGACCCGTATCCATGAGCAGTTCAGTAATGTCCTTGAGCCGCACAGATTCACGGTTTATGTAATATTCGCTCTCACCGCTGCGGTAATACCGGCGGGTTATCATAAGCTCAGTGCTGTCGGTATCGAAGAAGCGTTCGCTATTATCCAGAATAAGAGAAACCTGAGCAAAACCGGTTTTTGCCCGCTTCTCAGTTCCCCCGAAAATAACGTCCTCCATCTTCCCGCCACGGAGAGCTTTTGAGCGCTGTTCACCCATAACCCACATTATCGCGTCAGATATATTAGATTTACCACTGCCGTTTGGTCCGACAATGGCTGTAATGTCTTTTTCAAAAGTAAGGCGAGTCTTTTCAGGGAAGGATTTAAATCCCTGCAACTCCAGAGCCTTTAGATACATGTTTCACCTCTGGCGAGTGGATTTTTCTGCAATCTGCGTATCTAATGAATTATATATCATTGAGGGACTTTTTGCAAGAAAACATAGAGATTAAATGACAATGACTTCCCCTTTTTTCACGTTGCCGGCTTGCACCCTTATCCTGTCCAGTAAGAATCGCTCTTTAAGCCAAATAATGTTGGCTTTTTTCTGCCCCACCATGGCAGAAACATCAGATGTATGAACGCCTAAAACCACATTTTTCCCATGGTTTAAGTTCTCAAGTAAGGCACTCGCTTTTTCCCGCAAAAGCTTAGAGAGAACTATCTGACCAAAGGCAGGGTGGTACGCTCCGGCAAGAGCCTCTCCCCCCGTCAGGTCGTCTGAGGGATTCAAGCCCAGTCGAATAACCGGCACATCCGCCTGCTCAAACATTGGCAGGAGCTTGGCACACCAGTCGGCGGCCTCTTCCACTGTGTGCTCAGCATATCTGCCATCTCGCCACAGCGTTTCAAGGGCGGTATCCTTGATTATTACCGTTGGGTAAATCCGGACGCCGTTGGGCTCAAGGGAAATGAGCCGCTTTGCTGTTTCCATTGTTTTTTCTAAGCTGTCTCCGGGAAGTCCCGTCATCATCTGCAAAATGAGTTCAAAGCCCGCTTCTTTTATTATCTTTGCGGCAGTTTCCGTATCCTTTGCCGTGTGCCCTCTGCCGGACATCCTCAGCACATCTTCACTCATGGATTGTGCGCCCAGCTCTATGGTCTTAACACCATAGTTTTTGAGTCTTTTCAGACCCTCTTCATCAATGCAATCGGGTCTTGTTGATACCCTCAGAGAAGAAATTCTACCATCTCGAAAAAAGGGCAACGCCCCCTCGAGAAGCCTCACCTGTTCCTCGGGGGGGATTGCCGTAAAACTGCCGCCAAAAAACGCCAGCTGAATATTGTTTTTTCCCGGGATCCTTGCCAAGGCCTGCTCAATCGTGCTACACAATTCCTGTGTATCCGGTGGCTTTTGATTGCCTGAGATCTTACGTTGGTTGCAGAAAACGCAGTCGTTTGGGCAGCCCAAATGCGGAACAAAAATGGGGATTATGTCCCGTTTTGCAATCATTTCGATAACTCCTCAAGCCCGCTCTTCGCCGCCAGTTGCTCCGCCTCTTTCTTTGCGCGACCCTCGCCGCTTCCGATTGCCTTGCCGTTGAGCAAAACCTGAACTGTGAAGCTTTTGTTGTGATCCGGTCCGCTCTCGGAAACCAAGTCGTAGATAAGCGTTTGGTTGGGCTTTCGCTGAATCAGCTCCTGCAGCATCGTTTTATAGTCGCTGCCAACCTGCACATGCTGCATATTGATCTCCGACAGGATGTTTTTGTGGATAAACCCCTTGGCAACGTCAAGCCCGCCGTCCAGATACATTGCGGCAATAAGCGCCTCCACCGCATCTGCCAAAATGGAGTGGCGCTGCCTGCCGCCGGAGTTCTCCTCCCCCTTGCCCAGAAGAATAAAGTCTCCAAGATCAATTGCCCTGGCGACCGTAAAGAGGCTCTGTTCACATACAAGCTCGGCGCGCAGTCTTGTCATTTGCCCCTCAGGCATGTCCGGAAAAGAAGAATACAGGTGGCTTGCAACCACCTGTCCTAAAACCGAGTCGCCCAAAAATTCAAGGCGCTCATTGCTGGACATGCCACTGCTCCTGTTCTCATTAGCATAGGAGCTGTGGCTCAATGCCGTGAGTAGGAGCGTCCTGTCTCTGAAGCTGTATCCAAGCTTGCTCTCAAGTTTTTCCATAGGACACTCCTTTCTCACGATTCGCAACTAAAACTCAAACCTTTATTCTTTAACACAGCGACTGATATAGTCTACCAAATCGCCAACGGTTACAATCTGTCTAATCTCCTCGTCGGATACCTCAATGCCAAACTCATCTTCAATGCTCATTACAAGGTCAACTATGTCCAGAGAGTCAGCATCCAAATCCTTGATAAAGGCGGTTTCTGTGGTAATTTCTTCTGCTTCGATGAAGAACTGCTCACAAATCATTTGTCTAATTTTTTCAAAAATCATATTGTCATCTCCAAATTGATTTGACCGGCCTATTTTCCAAATTATTCTACCAGCCATTGCTAAGTCTGATATTATTCATAATAATCTTTCTTGTCAAGACTATTCTTTTGCAATTGTCATTAAATCTATATTTTCAACAATCTGTGTGGTAACATCCGCTTTTATAAAACGGACTGCCTGACCGACCGCATTCTTAATTGCCTTGGCGTCAGATGAACCGTGAGCCTTGATTACCGGCTTCGAAATTCCAAGCATGGGCGTCCCGCCAACTTCTGACGGATCAATCACTTTTACAAATTCTCCCAAACGCTTTCTAATAAACAGCGCGGCAATTTTTGAACGCCTGTTGAAGGTTATTATACCCTTCATATTCTTCATAATAAACTTACTGCTGCCTTCGATAGTTTTTAGCATAATGTTGCCGGAAAAACCATCGGTCACAACAACGTCTACGTTACCAAACATTGTAGTGCTCGCCTCAACATTGCCTACAAAGTTAATGTGGCCGTTATCAGAGGCCTCTTTTAAAAACGCGAACGCCTCTTTCTGCAGTTCGCCACCCTTTGTGTCTTCCGTACCCACGTTCAAGAGCCCCACCTTGGGATTTTCAACGCCGAGAATGGTTTTGGAGTAGAAACTGCCCATAAAAGCAAATTGGAGCAGATATTCCGCAGTGCACTCAACATTCGCACCGCAGTCGATGAGTATAAACCCCTTGCCCCCGTTTGGAAGAACCGGCGCCATTGCAGCCCTGCGAATGCCGTTAACACGCTTTACAATGAGCGTTGCTCCGGCCAAAAGCGCACCTGTGCTTCCGGCTGAAATGCAAGCGTCGCCCTCGTCGTTTTTAAGCATATGAAGTGCGACAGACATGGAAGAGTCCCTCTTTGCGCGCATAACGCCCGTGGGATCGTCATGCATCTCCACCACCTGTGTGGCGTTAACAACCGAAATACGCTCACCTAAGGCCTCACCGCCGCATTCTTTAAGACATTGGTGAACCTGTTCCTCTTTACCTACTAAAATTATTTCAACATCATACTTACGAGCGGCCTCAACCGCACCTTTTACGATTTCAGCCGGTGCGTTGTCTCCGCCCATTGCATCTATGATTATTCTCATAACTTTACCTCCGCTTTGTATCTGTCTATTTCTTCAAGTGCCCGTTCAGAAATTTCGGAGTTTTTGTTCCGCTTTCCTTTTACTCTTTTTCCCAAGGGCTCAATTATACCAAAATTTACATTCATCGGTTGGAAATTCGCAACTGTCTCCTCGGAAATATACAAGGCCAAGGCTCCGATAGCCGTTTGTCTGGAAAAGTCTGCTGCCGGTTTTCCCTGAAGCTCAGCGGCCAGCTCCAAAGCAGCCAGCATTCCCGAAGCGCAGGACTCAACATAACCTTCAACTCCGGTTATCTGACCGGCAAAGACGATTCTCGGTTCGGCTTTGAGCCTGTAATATCTGTTCAAAAGCTTGGGAGAATTGAGATAAGTATTTCTGTGCATAACGCCGAATCTTACAAACTCAGCGTCTTTCAGCGCCGGAATCATTGAAAAGACCCGCTTCTGCTCCGGAAATGCCAAATGGGTCTGGAAGCCAACCATGTTGTAAATCGTACCCTCCGCATTATCTCGCCTAAGCTGAACCACGGCATAGTTTTCTTCTCCCGTTCTGGGGTCAACCAAGCCCACGGGCTTGAGAGGGCCAAAACGCAGAGTATCCTCGCCCCGGCGGGCCATCACTTCCACAGGCATACAGCCTTCAAAAACGCCCCCGTCGTCAAAGCCGTGAACAACAGCCTGCCTTGCGCTTATAAGCTCCTGCCAAAACCCCTGATATTCTTGCTTTGTCATAGGGCAGTTGATATAGTCGGCAGTGCCCTTGTCGTAACGGGAGGCGTAGAAAGCGCTTTCCATATCAATGCTGTCAAGGGTAACTATTGGGGCTGCGGCATCATAGAAATTGAGAAATTTTGCCTCGCCGCACTTTTCCGCAATTGCCCGGGCCAGAGCGTCAGATGTAAGCGGTCCTGAGGCAATTATAACATTCCCCTCTGGAATCTCGGTAGCCTCCTGGGAAACGACTTCAATAAGCTCGCATGCTCTTATTCTGTCCGTCACCCCGCGGGAGAAGCCTTCACGGTCAACGGCCAAGGCCCCACCAGCCGCAACCCGGGTTGCGTCAGCACAGGTCATTATAAGCGAGCCAAGCCGCCGCAGTTCTTCTTTTAAAAGTCCCACAGCGTTTGTTAACTCGTCGCTTCGCAAGGAATTGGAGCAAACAAGCTCGGCAAAGCCGTCGGAGGTGTGGGCGGGTGTTTTTTTCACCGGCTTCATCTCCACCAACTTTACGGATATTCCATTTTTAGCAAGCTGCCATGCCGCCTCGCAGCCGGCCAGCCCCGCGCCGATTACCGTTACTTTGCTCAAAATTCTCTCCAAAAACTATTCGTCTTTTTTCTTTGTTGCCGCTTTGCTTGCAGCCGGTTTCTTGGCTTCCGGCTTGGCGGTCGTGGTCTTTTTCGCCGCCGGCTTGGCAGTCGTGGTCTTCTTAACCGCAGGTTTTTTTGCTGCCGTTTCGACTACAGGGGGTTCCCCCTCAGCTCCCTGGCCGGTAGCTTTCTTTTTGTATCCGCGCTTGTCTTCGGGCACAAACAGGGAGCACTCTTCGTTAATGCAGAAGGGTGTCTTTTTTCCCTTGCCGGAGGGCTTGAACATTGTCTTACCACACTCGGGACAGTTTTCTTTTACCGGCACGTACCAAGACATAAAGCCACAGTCCGCTCCGCGCTCACAGGCGTAGTAGGTGTATCCCTTTTTGGAAGTGCGCTTTAAAATGCGGCTTCCACACTTTGGACATTTGCCGGGCATTTCTATTACAATAGGCTTTGTGAAATCGCACTCGGGGTAGCCCGGGCAGGCAAGGAATCGCCCGAAGCGCCCACTCTTAATAACCATTTGCTTGCCGCACTTATCGCAATACTCGTCCGACAGCTCGGCGGGGATATTGATTCGCGTGCCCTCGAGAGCTTTTTCGGCTTCGGCAAGCTCATTGGCAAACCTTGAGTAATAATCCTTGAGAACATCCTTCCATAAACGGTCGCCTGTTCCCACTTCATCCAAGTCGTCTTCCATCTTTGCGGTAAATTTAAGGTCAACGATGTCGGAGAAGTGATCCACCATCATCTCTGTAACCACGTTGCCCAAAACTGTAGGCTTGAGGTATCTGCCCTCTTTAACTACATATTCGCGGCTGGTTATGGTGCTGATGATAGGTGCATAGGTACTCGGTCTGCCGATACCCTTTTCTTCCATTGCCCGGATAAGGGTAGCTTCCGTATATCGAACCGGCGGCTGAGTAAACTGCTGCTCCTTCGTTGTTTTTCCCAGCTTAACCTCTTCCCCCTCACGCAGATCGGGCAGGGGCTTTTGGCGCTCACCCTCTTCCTCGTCACGGCTCTCTTCATAGACGGCTGTATATCCGGGGAACTTAATTTCAGAATGATTTGCCCTGAATAGATATCCTGCAGAAACTGCGTCGATAGTAACGCTGTCGTAAACGGCGTTTGCCATCTGGCAGGCCACAAAACGTCCCCAAATGACACGATAAAGCCTGTATTGATCGGGTGTAAGATCCTTGCGGATTGCTTCCGGAGTTAAGAACACGTTACTGGGACGAATAGCCTCGTGGGCGTCCTGGGCACCGGCCTTTGTTTTGAAGGTGCGGGCCTTGGAGGGGTAAAACTCCTTGCCATAGCGTCCGACAATAAAGTCCTTTGCCCCAGCGATCGCGTCGTCGGAAAGACGCAGCGAGTCGGTTCTCATATAGGTGATAAGACCGACTGTGCCCTCACCGGAGATATCAATTCCCTCGTAAAGCTGCTGGGCGATTGACATTGTTCTGTGGGGTGTCATTCCAAGACGGCGTGAGGCCTCCTGCTGAAGGGTGGAGGTGATAAACGGAGGTGAGGGAGAGCGCTCCTTCTCACCGCGTTTTACCGTTTTTATTACGAACTTATCTTTGGAGACCGCCGCTATAACCTTGTCGGTCTCCTCCTCGTTGGGCAGGTCCATTTTCTTATTCTCTGTCCCATAGAAGCGAGCCACAAGACTACCGTTTTTCTCAATACGGTCAAGTGTTGCGTCAAGCAGCCAGAACTCTTCCTGAACGAATGCGTCAATCTCTTTTTCCCTGTCAACGACCATTCGTGTGGCAACAGACTGCACACGTCCGGCAGACAGACCCCGGCGCACCTTACGCCAGAGCAGAGGGCTAAGCTCATAGCCCACAATGCGGTCAAGAATACGTCTCGCCTGCTGAGCATCAACCAAGTCCTGATCTATAGCTCTGGGAGAAGCCACGCTGTCGTTGACTACTTTTTTCGTTATCTCGTTAAATGTAATGCGCTTTGCCCGCTCGTCCGGAAGCTCCAAAAGCTCCTTCAGATGCCAGGAAATAGCCTCCCCTTCGCGGTCCGGGTCGGTTGCCAGATATACAAGGTCTGATGACTTCGCCTTTTTGCGAAGCTCCTCTATGACCTCTTCACGCCCCTTAACAGGCTGGTAGTTTGGTTCAAAATTGTTCTCTATGTCAACTCCCATAGTGCTCTTGGGGAGATCCCGCAAGTGCCCCATGGAGGCCACAACATGATAATCTGGTCCAAGGTATTTTTCGATGGTTCTTGCCTTCGCCGGAGATTCAACAATAACCAAGTTTGATTTCCCTTTTGCCATGAATTGTCCTCACTTATCTTATAATAATGTTCAATGAAAAGCGTTTCCCGCTCTTTTGTTTAACAAATCCCTTTATCTCTAAAATGGTCAGCTCCGACAGTACCGCTGCCGTTGGAAGACCGGCTTTGTCAATAATATCGTCAATATGAGTGGGGTCGTCGGTTATAGCCGAAACAATTTTCAGCTGTGTATCCGAGAGTAGTTCCAACTGTCCACGCAAATCAATATATTCCCGCTTATTTTGCTTGTCAACATTTTTTCTGTCATTCTGTACCCGCAATTTTGCAAAACCTTTACCGGTTTCCACCGGATGGCCGGGCTTTTTCCGATTTTTGGACTCTCCCGCTTCGTACACGGACTCTGTCTCTTCCTCAATAGGCGCAAGAGGTCTTTTCTCCCCGGGTTTTGAAATTTTATCCGGGAAACGACCTGAAAATTCGCTCATAACGTCCCAACCGTTGGTCACTAAGGTTGCCCCTTCTCGAATGAGTGCGTTTGAACCTATGCAGTTTGGAGCATCGGCATTACCGGGAACCACAAAAATCTCCCTACCCTGTTCCAGTGCTCTGCTTGCGGTTATGAGTGCACCGCTCCTCTCCGGAGCTTCTATTATGACAACACCAACGGATAGACCGCTGATTATTCTGTTACGTTCCGGAAAGCTGTTCCTCGCTGACGGTAAACCCGGCGGGTATTCACTCACAAGGGCGCCAACAGCCGCTACATCCTTAAACAGAGGTCCGTTAAATCGCGGATAAACCTGGTCAATAGCACAACCCAGAACTCCAACGCATGATCCTCCGGCACGAAGAGCGCCTTCAATTCCCGCGCTGTCAACTCCTTCCGCAAGTCCCGACACAACCAAAGCGCCGCAGCGTGTAACGTCAACACCCATTTTCTGACCCATTTTTATGCCATAGGTAGTTGCTCTTCGTGTTCCGACAATCCCTATGACCGCCTGTTCATCAATTGTGGGCAGTCTCCCTTTAATATACAGAACCAGAGGCGGATCGTAAATATTTCTAAGCCTTGTGGGATATGCCGCGTCTGCGATAGTCATTACGGTGATATCCTCGGCATCACACTGCGCAAGAACTTTTCCGGCAGAATCAAGATTCTTGTCGGCGAGTAGTCTGCGTTCGCCGTCTGCAAGACGGAGCTTTTCGGAAATAGCGCGTTCATCCGCAAAATAAATGTTCTCCGCATCCCCGAAGGCTGTGAAAAGCTGATACTTTGTGAAGGGTTTCACTTCAACCTTAGTCGAAAGCCAGACCCAATATTTCAGCGAAGACATATCCGGCCCTCCCCGTTATTTCTACGCATCTCCCACATAACCAGAGACGCCGCAACCGCGGCATTGAGAGATTCGCTATCCGGCTGCATAGGGATGATGAGCTGCTCATCGCACACAGCGAGCATTTCTTCGGAAAGCCCCCTGCCCTCGCTGCCAATTGCCACAGCGGCACGGGAGAGCTCCAGCTTTCTTATGTCCTTTGCGCAGTCCGTCAGTGCCGCGCCGTAGAGTTTCATATTGTTTCGGGATAAAAGCTCTCTAAGACCCTTTCTATCCACTTCTAGAATAGTCTGGCGGAAGATAGCGCCCATGGTTGAACGAACTGTTTTGGGGTTATACACATCAGCGCACTCCCCAAGCAACACAACCGCTGAAATGCCCATCGCGTCGGCTGTCCGCACTACCGTACCTACATTGCCGGGGTCTTGCACATTCTCAAGAACGATTAGGTTTTTTAACTCATTCCGGGCAGTGTCGAGACTCATCCTCGCAGCGAATACCGGTCCGACAGTATTTTTCAGTGGAGAAGCATATTGCAAAAGCTCATCCGGGCAGGTGAACTGAGAAATCCCAGCCGGCAGAGGCACACCTGCGTTTTCCCCCCAGAGTACACAGTCGATAGAAGCTCCGCACTGCAGGGCTTCTTCCAAAAGCTTCTGACCGTCACACAGAAAAAGACCCTGCTCATGGCGGTAAGTCCTGTCCGAACCCAAGGCACGCAGGTGTGTAATTATGTTGTTTTTCCGTGAGGTAATATGCTCCATTTGTGCCTCCCGCAGAAAGATATAGGTAAGGGGAATCGAACCTTCACCATAACGTCAGACGGCTGTGACAGGAAACCCTGCCACAGCCGGTAGTATGCTTAGTCGATTGGCTTCATCGTCGGAAACAGGATTACTTCGCGTATTGAGTCTTGACCCGCCAGCATCATGACGCAGCGGTCAATGCCGATGCCCATTCCGCCCGTTGGCGGCATACCGTATTCAAGAGCTGTAACGAAATCCTCGTCCATCATGTTGGCCTCATCGTCGCCCTTGGCACGAAGCTCGGCCTGCTTCTGGAAGCGGCCCTTCTGGTCGATGGGGTCATTCAGCTCGGAGAATGCGTTACACAATTCGCTGTGGCAGACGAAAAGCTCAAATCGTTCGGTAAGGCGGGGGTCACCGGGGCAGCGCTTTGCCAGGGGTGAAACATCAACCGGGTGCATGGTGATGAAGGTGGGCTGAATCAGCTTTTCCTCAACCTTCTGGTCAAAGCACTCATACAGGCAGTTACCCCAGGTTTTCTCTGTCTTTTCGGGGATGCCAACGCCAACGGATTTTGCCATTTCCACAGCCTCTTCACCCGTTGTAATCGACATAAAGTCAACACCCAAATGTTCTTTGACGGCCTCGGCCATTGTCATGCGCTTAAAGCCGGGTGTAAGGTCAATGTCCTCACCCTGCCATGTAATGTTATAGCTTCCTGTCAGCTCTATCGCAGCAGTGGATAGAATTCCTTCCACTATGTCCATCATATCGTTGTAATCCGCGTAGGCTTCGTAGAGCTCAACTGTTGTGAACTCCGGATTGTGCTTAGTATCCATGCCCTCGTTGCGGAAAATTCTGCCGATTTCATATACCCGCTCAATGCCGCCCACGATAAGGCGCTTTAAGTGGAGCTCAGTTGCGATTCGCATAAACATGTCAATATCCAGAGCATTGTGGTGTGTGATAAAGGGTCTTGCGTTTGCTCCGCCGGGGACGGTGTTGAGAACAGGAGTTTCAACTTCCATGTATCCACGCGCGTCCAGATATCTGCGAACTATGCGGATAAAGCCGCAACGAATATCAAAGTTGCGACGAACTTCCGGATTGACAATAAGGTCAACGTAACGCTGACGGAAGCGGGCTTCTTTGTCTGTCAGGCCATGGAACTTCTCCGGTAGAGGAATAAGAGACTTCGAAAGCAGCTTGACCCTTTTAACGTGCACGGATATTTCACCCTTGCGTGTTCTGAAGGCAAAGCCCTCAACACCGACAATATCGCCGATGTCCCACTTTTTGAACTCTCCGAAGCTTTCCTCTCCCAAATCGTCAACTCGGACATAGAGCTGAATACGGCCCTTGTCGTCCATCACGTCTGCAAAGAACGCCTTGCCCATGTCGCGCTTGGACATTAAACGCCCGGCAACAGATACGTCTTTTCCTTCCCATGCTTCAAAATTGTCTTTAATATCCGCAGAAAATGCGGTTCTGACATATTTTGTTTCAGTAAAAGGGTCTCTGCCCTCACTCTGCAGCTTGGAAAGCTTGTCACGGCGTATCTGAAGGATTTCGGATATGTCTACTTCAACTTCTTCTGGTGTGAATTCCTGGCTCATTCGTTCTTCTCCCAACTATGGCGGACTTATTGAATACTAAGTATTTCGTAGCTAATAGTAGCCGCAGGCGCTTCAACGGTTATCGTTTGTCCGACTGCGCTGCCCATGAGACTTCTGCCAAATGGAGAATCGTCAGAAATTCTACCATTCATAGGGTTGGCCTCCTGAGAACCTACAACCAGATATTCCTCAATCTCGTTGTCCTCAAGACACTTTACTTTAACGCGACTACCAAGGGTAACATGTTTTGTGTTCTCCTTGGTTTCGATTACTTCGGAATTTTCAATTATATTGCGCAGCTCGGCAATTTTGGAATAGAGCTTGCCCTGCTCTGTTTTAGCTTCATCGTATTCGCTGTTCTCGGAGAGGTCGCCAAAAGACCGAGCCTCTTTTATAAGCTCGGAAACTTCCTTTTCTCTGACAGTTTCAAGATAGTGGAGCTCCTCACGGATTTCCTCCAAACGCTCTTTGCTCATTTTAAATTTAGCTTCAATTGCCATTGTTACTTCCCCTTTTGATTAATACAAAACAGAGCCTGAGCAAAATAATTCGAACTTGTTATTTTGAAGCTCAGACTAATATACATTATATATATAATAAATTACATCATTGCTCGTATTATAGTTACATTTTCCCAGCATGTCAAGACGTATAAATTACGATATTTTGTCTAGCTCATCCTGAGCAAGTCAAGTGCCTTAATAAACTGTCCGTCGTCCTTCAAAGGAAGGAGTCCTGATGCATGGTAATCTGCCTGCTCCTCGGTAAATTCAACTACGTAATCCGGTGACAGTCCCCCCTGAGCAGCCAAATCAACACGCTTGGGTGTAAGGTAGCCGTTAGTAGACAGATGGACCGCCCCACCCTTAGAGAGCATCAAATTGACCTGAGAGCGGGATTTGCCCGTTGTGGGGCTTCCCACCAGCTGCGCCATATCATATTCGGACAGGGCCGCTGCAAAAAACTCTGCCGCGCTGTATGAGTTGCCGTCTATCAGGACAACCATGGGAATGTCCAAACATTGCGCATCGGAGCTGATAATCTGCTCAACGCCATTGCGGCTAACGGAGACGAACATATCCCCTTCAGGCAGCAAATAGTCCAATATTGTTGTAAGCTCATTTAAAAGTCCGCCCGGATTGCCGCGAACATCAAAAACAATTCCCTGCGCGCCTTGCTCCAGTAAATCCTTCACCGCCGCTATTGCGCCTGAACCGCTTTTATTTTCAAAGTTTTTAATTCTGATATAACCTATGCCGTCTTCTAACAACTCATACTTAACAGGGTCGGAGAAAACAAGTTCCGTTGACAGGGTTAAAACTCTTTCCTCATCTTCCCTGGACAGAACGGTAAGTTTGAACTCTGCTCCATCGGTCTCGCCGATAACCGTCTTGACCTGATTAGCCGTCATACCCTCAAGGGACGTGTCATTTATCGCCATAATTCTGTCCCCGATAGTTATGCCTGCCTTGGACGCAGGGGAATCCTCACTGACAATTTTCACACGCAGATAATCTGTAGCCTCGTCAGGTTCAATGGTAATACCTATACCGCGATAGCTGTTTTGCTGATACTCCTGATAATAACCCAACTCCTCCGCGGTCATATAGTAGCTCCATTCGTCGCCGGTGGCCTCAACCATAGCGCGGTACGCCGTATCCGTAACTTCAGCCATCTCCACATCGCCCACAAATTTCTGCTCGATGATGCCATAGATCTCTGCAAACCTTTTTGCAGATGCCAGACTTTCACCCCCGCCGAATACTGTTGAGAAATATACGCCTGCCACGCAAGCAGTAAGTCCTACACCAAATATAAACGCAGCTATTATCCATAAAACGGATGTTTTCTTTTTCATATTGCCTCCAGCTAGAGTATTTCGACTTATTATTGGCATTACAGAGTATTTTATGAGTTCAGTACTACTCAAAATGTGCTCAGGACAAAAGTATACCCGCCGGGCAACATTTCAGCTGCCCGGCGGTGATTAATTTACCAGTGATTTTTAGAAATATGAGTATCCCAGCGGGTCAACACATGAACCGTTCACTCTCATCTCAAAATGCAGGTGAGCGCCGGTTGACAGTCCGGTTGAACCGACATATCCCAGAGTGTCACCCTGGCTGACAGTTTGTCCGGAAGAAACAGCCATGGAACTCATGTGAGCATAGAGACTTGAGATTCCGTTGCCATGGTTAACAAGAACGTAGTTACCGTATGAGCTGCTGTAAACCGCGGTAACGACTGTTCCGCTGTCAACTGCAACAATGGGAACTCCATATCCTACAGTAACGTCAACGCCCGCATGGAGTCTGTTATATCCCAAAATTGGGTGCATACGCCAGCCGAACGGGCTGCCAATTTTTGTATACCCTCTGGTCGGCCACATATATGTACCCGAACCGATAACAACCTGTCCACCATTATTGATAGTCTGTTGATTCTGTCTTTCCAGTTCAGCAAGGGCAGCCTTAACCTGGGCATCAATCTGAGCCTCAAGCTGAGCATTTTTTGCATCCTCGGCCTTAAATCTTTCAATATCGGCTTCCAAATCAGAAATAACCTGAGCTGCAGCCTCAATTCCGACTTCGAGCTCAGCCTTCTTGTCTTCAAGCTCGATTTTTGTATTGTTGTGCTCTTCAAGGGTCGTCTCGTATTCCGCCTTAACTACCTCAACGTGTTCCCGGGCAGCAATATAGGCATCTTCAACGCCCTTGTCCCGCTCCATAACCATGTTGATTGAGTCGAGTCTGGACAGAAGGTCGGTAAAGCTGGTTGCCTTAAAAAGAATGGCTATGTATGAGAGATTGCTTGTCTCCTCCATCTTGCGCATACGCTCACGGAGGGCTTCCTTCTGCTCATCTTCAAGAGCTTTTGCTTCCTCAAGCTCAATTGCCTTCTTTTCAATCAGATCCTCATACAGGGCAATCTGTTCGTCAATAACCTCGATTTCCTGACGGTTCAGCTCGTTCTGCTGGTCAAGAACTGCCTTGTACTCAATAGTTGAGTCCATCTCATCCTGAAGGCTGTCAATTTGACCGCTGAGCTCTTCTCTTTGTTTTGAGATGCTCTCTTGCTGCTGCTTCAGTGTGTTAATTTGCGACTGGCTGGCCGCAACCGCTCCACCGAAGGCGGAAATAACAAGGGATAACATGAGCACCAAAACTAAAATGATGCAAATTATTGATACTATCCGTTTGGTATTCATCCTTTATGTAGCCTCCTAAACCTTCAGATAGTTGCGAATGGCAATACTGCCGCCGAACGATCCGACAATAAGTCCAACTGCAAGGAAAACCAAGCCGACGGGCAACATAAGAGTTGTAAATGGAAGGACCGTAAAGAGCGTTTTCGCAATACCCGCCATAACCTGCTCGCACACGAGTGTATATATTCCCCACTGAGCGAAGAAAGCTACTATCGCGCCGAACACACCGAGAACCAAACCTTCAATTATAAAGGGCATTCGGATAAATCCATTAGTCGCGCCAACCATTTTCATGATAGCTATCTCTTCACGCCGTGTGAAAGTTGTTAGCTTGACCGTGTTGTTCATGATAAAGACTGAAACAACAAACAGTATTACAATCAGAATCAAGGATACTGCGCTTACAATATTGCGAACAGTTACAAAGCCCTTTGAAATCTCCAGCTGGGCGGAAACGCTGGCAACGCCGTCAACACTCTCCAATCTCTGCTGGGTTTCTGCCATAAACGCTATGTCGTCTAAATATACAACATATCTGTCGCGGAATACGTCAGATTCAATCTCATCAAACAAATAATCGTCGTCATAGGAGCCTTTGAAGTTTTCCAGAGCCTCTTCCTTTGTGACAAACACGACCTCAGAAACATTGGGGTCGGCCAACAGATACGGCTCAAGTTCTTCTGCTTCGCTTCTGGAGAGATCTTCGTCAACAAACGCAAGCATTTCATTCTGACTTTCAAGTTCTGCTATTAATTCGTTGATGTTAACCGCCAAAAGTGAGAAGCTGCCCATAATTAAGAGGCAGGCAATTATTATTGTAACAGAGGCGAAGGACATGAAGCCGTGCTTAAATACGCTTCTAAATCCCTCTCCTATCAGGTAACCGAGTTTATTCATGAATCCCATAGCTGTAATACCCATCCATTCCGTCGCTTATTACTGTGCCGGCGTCAATCGCAACAACACGTTTGGAGAAAGAGTTAACCAATTCCTTCTCGTGCGTTACAACCAAAACCGTTGTGCCCAGCTCGTTTATCTTTTCAAGCAACAACATCAGCTCAAGACTCTTTACCGGGTCAAGGTTTCCGGTCGGTTCGTCCGCAATGATAATTCTGGGACTGTTGACCAGGGCTCTTGCTATTGCAACACGCTGCTGCTCACCACCGGACAGCTCCGGAGGGAGGCGATTCTCTCTGCCCCCAAGCCCAACAAGCTCAAGAACATAAGGCACACGTTTGTCGATTTCTTTCTTTGATGCACCAACAACACGCATGGCAAAAGCTACGTTTTCATAGACGGACTTGTCGTCGATAAGTCGGAAGTCCTGAAAAATTACTCCAAGGGTTCTGCGAAGCAAGGGTAGCTTTCTCTGCTTCAATGTACGAAGATTATAGCCGTTGATGACAATTTCGCCATTGGACGCTCTAACTTCGCCTGTGAGGAGCTTAATAATCGTTGTTTTTCCCGAACCGGAAGGTCCTACCAGAAACACAAACTCCCCGTCGTCAATTTCAAGGTCGATTGCATCGGTTGCGATTGTTCCGCTGTTTTCATAGACCTTTGAAACGTTTTTCATTTGAACCATTATAGATTTCCTCCATTATGCTGTGACCCTGTCGCTGGGTGCAGGCGACTAAAACCGCCTTATGCTTTGGAATTTTGTGAATTGAGATATTTCTTGACCATGAGAGCTACTTTGAAAACTATTGCATGGTCGAATTCGCGCAAATCAAGCCCTGTGAGCTTTTTGATCTTTTCAAGCCTGTAAACCAGAGTGTTTCTGTGGACAAACAGCTTTCTGGATGTCTCAGAGACGTTCAGGTTGTTTTCAAAAAACTTGTTGATTGTGTAAAGCGTTTCCTGATCCAGAGATTCGATGGGGTTCTTCTTGAAAACCTCACTCAGGAACATTTCGCACAGGGTTGTGGGCAACTGATAAATAATGCGCCCGATGCCCAGGTTTTCGTAGTGGATAACGGTTTTGTCTGTTTCAAAAACCTTGCCCACTTCAATTGCCACCTGAGCCTCCTTGTAACGATCCGCAAGCTCACGAAGGTGCTTTGCAAACGTTCCAATCCCAACAACCGTTTTTACAAGAAGCTCGCTGTTTATTGCATCGCTAATGTCTTCAGCCAAGCGGATAATTTCTTTTACATCGGTAGAGTAGTCGATTTCCTTAATAAGAACAATGTCCGTTTCGCTCATACTCAAGACAAAATCACGGTGCTTGTCCGGGAACATCCCCTGCACCAGTTCAAGGGTTGCGATGTCTGTTTTCTCCATCTGACGAATAAGTAAAACAGCCCGTGGAACATCTGTGACAAAATCCAGCTCTTTTGCGCGGACATATACGTCCCCGGGGAGAATGTTGTCTGATATGATGTTCTTAACGAAAGTTGCCTTGTTGTACTTTTCGTCGTAATTCGACTTTGCTTCGTTAAAAGCAACCGTTGCCATAATGCAAATGCTCTTGGCAATCGAGTCCTTTCCATCAACAAAAACCGCATAGTCGAAGCGAGAATTTGTGCTGCCGAGAATTTTGTATGTACGAGTGCCGGTCTGGAAAAATTGTTCCGGCAAATCAACTGCGATTCCTTGTATATTTTCCAATTTAGAGCCGATAATAGAAAGCTCGCTGCTGGCAACTACAAATCCCTCAGAGTCAATAACACCGAAGCATCTGTCCGTTGCTTCCTTCATCTGGACAATAACGCTTTGAAAAATCCTGCTAGACATAAAGTCCCCTCCCAAATTAAGCGATGCAAGTCTGGTTACCATAATAGACTATTCTTTTGCTTTTTTCAATAGATTTTGGGAGTTTTTTTGTAAATTTTTTTATACCTGTGTTATATTATTCTCTGTTTTTGACATATTAAGACGTTTTTATGGTTCGAAATGACAATAAAAGCGTTCCAAGCGCTTGTCTGTCCTCACATTTCGAGGAGATATGCATTTCAACCAATGGTAAGCGCACTTCTTATTGCAACTATCACATACTACCATAAAAAGAGTGCATTTGTATATTCTCGTAATATACAAATGCACTCAAAACATTTTGTAAATTATTATTATTTTTGTTACCATTTTGTAACTATTTGGCAAAAGCCTGCATTGCTTCTTCAGCGCTTAGCTCACAGAACGCGCCCACCTCAAGGTTTTCGGGAATCTTAAGCCCACCGATGGAGATTCTGTTTAATTCCTCAACCGGTTTACCCCGAGAGGCAAACATTCGTTTTACCTGATGATACTTACCCTCATATATCTCCACAAATGCATGCCGGGAATTGTCCTCATCGATCTCCAACTTTGCGGGCAGACAAACCGTACCATCGCGCAGAACGATGCCTTGGGCAAAGGCTGTGGTGTCCTCAGACGTAAGCTCCCCATTGGCAAAAACTTCATACACTTTGGGTATTTGCTTTCTGGGTGATGTAACTGCATGGCAGAACTCTCCGTCATCGGTTATGAGAAGTAACCCGGTCGTATCCTTGTCAAGCCGACCTACAGGGAAAAAATTTTTTCGCAAAACGCTGTCCGGCAGCATATCCACGACTGTTTTTTGCTCTCTGTCCGTAGTCGCCGAGAGCACATTTTTTGGCTTGTTGAGCAGGAAGTACCTAAACCCGCCCGTACCCAGCACGGTACCGTCCAGACACAGCTGCGTCTGGACTTCATACTTTTGCTCGGCATTTTTTGCGACCACGCCATTTGCGGTAACTCTCCCCTGCTTTATCAGTTCTCTGGCTTGGCTGCGGGTAACAGCAGCTTTTTCACAAAGAAGTTTATCCAACCTAAGCTGTGCCATGGCTCACCTCCGGGTCATCTTTTTTATCAGTATAGCATATCCCACTTCTAAACTGAATACCATTTAGCGGGGGGGTGTACTATGTTTGTTTACACTATAAAATGGAATAAAACCACCGCACTTCTGATAATTCTAATTGCGGCACTTGTCATTTGCGGAATAATTTTTGCAATTGCAGCCAGCGGCGGCGGCAGCAGCTCTTCTGTAAAGGTCAAGGATAATGACGACAGATTGGATTTTCTGGCCAGTCTTAACTGGGAAGTTGAGGAGCAACCAATAAGCGAACGCAAGATTATCATTCCCAAGGAATTTTCCAAAGTCTACACTGAATATAACAATCTTCAGAAAGCTCAAGGCTATGATCTATCCAAATATTGCGGCCTTGAAGCAACAATTTTTACTTACCGCATAACAAATTATACCGGCTACACAGGCAATGTGGTTGCTGAAATATACGTTCTCAATTTCGAGATCATCGGCGGTGACATTCACTCTCTGGAGTTGGACGGCTTTATGCACGGTCTAACAGCAAAAAAATGAACGGAAACATGAAAAACGGCTACCGCATTTGCGGAAGCCGTTTTTTCATTTTATAAAGCTTAATTAGTTGGTTTCGATAACAACGCCTGAACCAACAGTACGGCCGCCTTCACGGATAGCGAAACGCAGACCCTTTTCGATTGCTATAGGAGCAATCAGTTCGACCTTCATGTCGATGTTGTCGCCAGGCATGCACATCTCAACGCCGTCGGGAAGGTTAATAACGCCGGTAACGTCTGTGGTGCGGAAATAGAACTGGGGACGATAGTTATCGAAGAAGGGAGTGTGACGGCCGCCTTCGTCCTTGGACAGAACGTAAACCTGACCGACAAACTTTGTCAAAGGCTTAATGGAGTTGGGAGCTGCAAGAACCTGTCCGCGCTCAACTTCACCCTTGGCGACGCCACGAAGAAGCGTACCTACGTTGTCGCCTGCTTCGGCATACTCGAGGGTCTTGTGGAACATTTCGGTGCCGGTAACGGTGGTTTCCTTGGGCTCGTGAGCCAGACCAACGATAACGCGGCCACGCTCAACACGACCTGTGGTAACAGTGCCACGACCGGTGATGGTGAACACGTCTTCAACAGGCATAAGGAAGGGCATGTCAGACTTACGCTCGGGGGTGGGGATATAGTTGTCAACCGCGTCCATGAGTTCCTTGATGCATTCATACTCAGGAGCGTTGAGGTCAGTGGACTCGGAAGCAAGAGCGTTCAGAGCGCTGCCCTTGATGATGGGGATGTCGTCGCCGG
>CAZHCB010000013.1:0-22212 GCA_964530935.1 uncultured Oscillospiraceae bacterium | reverse complement strand
GCAGCGCAATTATGAGCGCAAGCATACTCGCCGGAGCTTTCCGGCAAGGGGGAGAAGACGACAAGGCCCTCTCACGTATCTACCGCCGAAGCACCGCAAGCCTGCGGCTTAAGCTGATGGCAAAAGTTCTCAAACGCTGGTTTATGTACACGCCCTTTGCCAGACGCATAATTATGCGCTCCGGCCTGAAAAGTATAACACCTCTGGTCAGAGATAAGTAAAACAGAAAAACCAAGTCCCTCTTCGGACTTGGTTTTTTTGTCGGGCTATTTCATAGGCTGACAGACTCTGCAAAAGTAGATCGCGCCACCAAGGAAAGTTTCCTTCTCAATGGTCAGGCCACATCTGGGACAGGGCTTTCCGGCAGCTTTGCTGCTGAGCTTTGTTTTGTAGCCGCCGGGATTGCCGAAAAAGTCTTTTTCAGTGTCCCGACCACCCTGCTCCGCCATGTCGGAGAGGGTTCCTTTTATGCTGTAAAAAAGATTTTCCCTCTCTTTGTCCTTAAAGGTTTCAAGCTTACGCTTGGGGTGAATAGAGGCGTTTAATAAAATATCCTGCAAAACGCCGTTGCCCAGACCCGGAATCCTCTGCTCCGTTGCCAAAAAGGCTTTTGTGCTGAGCGTTGGCTGCACCGTATCGAACAGAGACAGGAAGTATTCCATATTAAACTCTTTATCGAAGGGCGAGGGTTTTTCCTTCGCCGCATTGTAATAGGGGTTGTCCAAGGCGCCTGTGGGGAAAACAAAAATGCAGGCATACAGCTGCGCCGAGCAGGTGAAGAAGCTGCCGTCTTCAAAGCGAATCAGAAGCTGGTGCTTTTGGGGTTCGTCCCCACCCTTTTCAAAAAAACGCAGGTTGGGATTTTCGGAAAATATAAGGCTCATGTCTCCCGCAAAAAGCTCGACATATCCGCCGCTGCAGGAAACGCTGTCGATGGTTTTGCCCACAAGCTGCTCCTCATATTTTTCAGGGTCTCCGTGGAAAAAGGCAAACTTATGGGGCGAGGCCTTGACAGTAACGGAAGCAATGGTCTTTCCGCATAAAATCTGCATCTGCTTTGCAAGGTTACGGCTTTCCGGAAGTTCAATCATATGCGCACTCTCCTTGTAGTTTTTCGGACATATACAGACATAAGGCAAGGGGCTTGCCCCCCTTGCCTTATTCTACCATCTTGCTTATGAGTTTTCAATATGGACTAGCAAGTATAATCAAAACTTAGTTGCGCGGTACGACTATTCTCAGGCCCTTTGGGATTATTTGCATTCTTGTGGGATACCCTCCGCCGATTTCACCGTCCAGCCCGATAAGGTCTTTTTCATTGACGCTGCTTATCTCCAGCTCCTTTGTTTTGAAAACCTCAATTTCCGGTCTGCCTGCGTGATTGCCCCGGAGCACGCTCAAAAGAAGTCCGGGAATAGCCATGGGAGTGGGTTTTCGAACTATCATCACATGGAGATAGCCGTCGTCCATTTGCGCCTCGGGAATCATTTTTCCAAATCCGCCGATGCGCCCGGAGTTTGATACCAGCAGGAGCAGGGCGTTCTCCTGAGCATGCAGCTGCTCACAATCCAGCTGAAGCTTTGTTCCGCACATATATTTGGGCAGAGAACCCAGCGCTGAAAAAACATATGCCGCATGACCGATTCGGTTTTTCAGCTTTTGGTCTGTTGTATAGCTGACCTGTGTAAGAGCGCCGCCCGCCGCGACGTTGTGGAAATAGCTCTCTCCCGCAAGCCCGATATCAACCTGAAAAAATTCCGGCTCAAGGAGCATTTGAGTAAATGCCTTGGCATTTTTCGGCAGCTTCATACTGGTACCGAAATCGTTGGTGCTGCCCGTTGGAAGATAAGCCAGCGGAACATCCAGATTGAACTCTTTTATGGCGTTTACGACTCGGTTTAAGGTTCCGTCACCGCCTGACACCATTGCAATGCCGCAGTTTTCTAAAAAGGCGGCCAGCTCCTGAGAGCTGTTGTTTTCGCTTGTATATAAAATTTCTGCATCGGAAATGAGACCCTTTTCTTTTAATGCTCCGATAACCTTGAATGTAACATTACGTTTTGCGTTTCGCCCCGCGACCGGGTTTATTACCGCTTTAATCTTCATTTTTTCTCCTGGCAAAATTTCTGCGCTTATTCTCAGCAGCCTGATTGCGCTGGGCAACGCCCTCGTCTTCGTTTTTCTTTTTTTCTCCCAGCAAGATTTTTCTCTTGCCTTTAGTATGACCTGATTATGCACATTAAAAAATAAAGTGTTAAGTGGAAAATAATTATAAAAATTAAGCCCTCCGACTTTTCATCGGAAGGCTTAATTCATTTTAATATTATATATCGGCTTTCATTGTTATCATAAAGACAGGATACCCAGATGCTCCAGAAGAATTTTCAGTCCGATCAATATCAGCACAACTCCGCCAAAAAGCTCCGCCTTGCTCTTATACTTCACCCCAAAGCGATTGCCGATAATAACTCCTGCAAAGGAGATCACAAAGGTTGCTATGCCAATTGTGGTGATGCTGGTCCAGATGTTTGTGTTAGGCAGTATGGCAAAAGTGATGCCCACGGCAAGAGCGTCAATACTCGTAGCGATGGACAGAATGAGTAGCTCCTTAAGGTCAAAGCCGTCTTTGTCCTTATCCTTAGTCTCAGCTCCGCCCTCAATGGCCTCGTAAACCATTTTTCCGCCGATAAAGCCCAGCAGAACGAAAGCCACCCAGTGATCAAAGCCCACGATGTAATGGTCGAAGCGTGTGCCCAAAAGCCAGCCCAAAAGCGGCATGAGCGCCTGAAAGGCGCCGAAAAACAAAGCGATGACTGCCCCGTGCTTATAGTTTATTTTGCTCATGTTCAAGCCCTTGCAGACCGCAACCGCAAAAGCGTCCATTGACAAACTGATCGCTATAAGAAGTAATTCGGCAAAGCCCATATTCTGTCTCCTCCATTATTTTAGACTGCCGTGACTTATTTATCTAAATACTCGCGCAGGTTGCGCTCATCCTCTATTTCCAGCCCGCGCTCTCCCGCTCTGTTCTCCAGACTGTGGCGAAACTCGTGGCGCAGAACGCTTCGAAGCTCCCGGGTGAGAGCAGCCTCATCCAGCCTTCCGTGAACACGGCAAAAGGAGCCATAGTAGATAACTATTCCATTCCCCATTTGATTGCGAAAATACTCGCCCATAATATACAGATCTCTTGCCCGCGCCTGAGGATGAAGCTTTTCATCCACGCTCACGCTAATACCCAAATTAAGCTCATCATAAAACTCGATTGGCAGCTCCTGAGCGAGTGTATCAAGTATCTCACTGAATCTGTCTATTGAAATCATAGTTCCTCCAAGGGTCAAATCCGCAGTCCGGCTTGCTAAACTCTTTTGGGGATTACCGCCTATTATAGATTTTTTTATGCCTTAAGTCAACTTGGGGATTTTTTTATTGACAGATAAAATTTTCTGCAATATACTTAAAATAATTTAATTAAATATTTTTAAGTATATGAGGTGCGGTCATGTTTAATGAAGCGGTTGCACTGTACAAACGCCTGCGTCTGTACCACTATCAAAGTCTATTCGGGCGCATCCGGGATAAGGACGGAAGTCTTTCCGCTACGGAGGCTTTCTCCGTGGACGCAATTTACCTGCTGGGCGAGCCGACTATTAAGCAGTTTTCGGATTTTCTGGGTATTTCCCAGCCCAACGCCAGCTACAAGGTAAGCAGTCTGATTACCAAGGGATACATTGAAAAGATCCCCTCGCTGGAGGACAAGCGGGAATACAGGCTTCGGGTTGCCGACAGGTTCTACAGGTATTACGACGACAGTTCCCTGGTTTTTCGAAACGCCTTGATCAAATTCGAGGAAAAGCACACACCGCAGGAGATTGAGCAGTTCAGGGAAATGCTCAACGAGCTTAAACAGCTGCTGTAAACAGTGGGAAAGGTGAAACATGGATATTTTTGAAAAATGCAGGAACTTCACTCAGGTGGAGGAGATGAAGGAACGGGGGCTCTACCCTTATTTCCACGCCCTTGAATCCCGGCAAGATGTTGAAGTAATTATGGAGGGCAAGCGCAGGATAATGCTTGGCTCCAACAACTATTTGGGGCTTACCACACACCCGGAGGTCATTGAAGCCGCTATAAAAGCCACTGAGCAATACGGCTCGGGCTGCTCCGGCTCACGTTTTCTAAACGGCACCCTGCGCATCCACCTTGAGCTGGAGGCGGAGCTTGCGGACTTTCTCCGCAAGGAAGGCATCGTCACCTTTTCAACAGGCTTCCAGAGTAATCTGGGCATTATCTCCGCAATTGTGGGCATGGGCGACTATGTTATCTGCGACCGTGAAAACCACGCGTCCATATATGACGGCTGCAAGCTCAGCTACGGCAAGATGGTTCGCTACCGCCACAATGACATGGAGGATCTGGAGAAACGCTTGGCGGCAGTCCCTCAGGAGTCCGGAATTCTGATTGTGACGGACGGTGTGTTCTCCATGGGCGGGGACATTGCAAAGCTGCCGGAGATCGTTGCCTTGGCCGGGAAGTACGGCGCGAGAGTTATGGTGGACGACGCCCACGGTCTGGGCGTTATCGGCGAGGGCGGCAGAGGCACCGCCAGCTATTTCGGACTGGAGGATAAGGTGGACATCTACATGGGCACTTTTTCAAAGTCCCTTGCCAGTCTGGGCGGATACATGGCAGCAAGCAAAGAGGTTTGCGAATATGTGCGCCACAACTCCAGACCCTTCATCTTCTCCGCCTCCATCCCCCCGGCAAACTGCACCGTCGCTTTGACAGCTTTACGTATCCTGAAAAAGAACCCCGGGCTGGTAGAGCGGCTTGCCCAACTTTCCGCCTACGCCCGCAAAGGTCTGGTGGACAGAGGCCTCACCATTAAAGATTCCAAAACACCCATAATCCCCATTTATACATACGAGCTTATCAACACTCTGGAAAAGGCAAAGGGCATTTACGAGGCGGGTGTGTATGTTAACCCGGTTCTGCCTCCGGCAACCGCCCCCAACGAGTGCTTGCTCCGCACAAGCTATATGGCAAGTCACACCGAGGCCTTGCTTGACGAGGCTATGGACATTATAGCGGGACAAATGGTGGCACAATGATCAAAACAGCAGTAATAACCGGCGGCAGCAGCGGCATAGGCAGGGAAACTGCGAAGCTGCTCTCCGAAAACGGTTTTAGGGTTTTTGAGTTCTCCAGAAGCGGCAGGGATGAGGGCAAAGTGCGCCACCTCACCGTGGACGTTACGGACGAGGCTCAAGTGGCACTTGCCATGGAAACGGTTTTTGCGGAGACCGGCAGACTGGATCTGCTTGTAAATAACGCCGGCATGGGAATATCCGGAGCGGTTGAATTTACAGAGCTTGAAGACGCTAAACGCATCTTCGACGTAAATTTCTTCGGTGTACTGCTGTGCTCAAAGCAGGCGCTGAAATACCTGCGGCAAACTCCCGGCTCTCAAATAATCAACATCAGCTCTGTCGCGGCGGTTTTTTCCATCCCGTATCAGGCCTTTTACAGCGCCACAAAGGCCGCGCAAAACTGCCTGACCCTCTCCCTTGCAAGCGAGCTTCGGGGCGCTAAGATACGGGTGAACGCAGTTATGCCCGGGGACGTCAAAACCGGCTTCACAGCCGCCCGGAAAAAGAACGAGACCGGCGGAGAGCTTTATGGCAAAAGTATTGAAAAAGCCGTCTCCGTTATGGAAAAAGACGAGCAGGGCGGTATGTCTCCCGCAAAAGTGGCGGAGACGATCTTGAAGATCTCCCGGAAAAAATACAGCGGTAAAATAAAAACCGTGGGTGAGAAGTACAAAGCCTTTGTTGTGCTGGGAAAAGTGCTTCCGACGTCTTTTGCAAACAGGCTTGTTGCCAAATTATATAGCTGATTCTATATTTGGTTGAACCACATACCAATCACCGTCAATATTACCAACAAGCGGATTTATTATTAACAATATTTGAAAAATGTCAGGAAACATTGTGATTTTCTTGACATTTTTTTATTGCCATGATAAATTTAAACGTGTATGCTGGTTCAACCAGTTTCACATAAAATAATATTGTGGCGGCGAGCGAGAGTCTCGCCCGCCGATTAAAGAAAACCGAAAGAGGGAGTAAAGATGAAATTTTTTGACATCGACGAACTGAAGCTGGACGAACTTTATGCAAACTCTGACGACGAAACCTGTTTACACAAGCCCACCGTCCTAAAACTTGCCAACCAGATGGGCAACAAGAAGGACGGCGCAACCAAGGGCATGAGCGCATCCTACGACTGGGACGCACCCGAGTATCGCATACTTGAAGCCGTCGTTACGGAAGAGATGGCAGCCGTTGCTCTGGGCATGGCCTTCCGTGTTCCCAGAAGCGCGCAGGACGTATCACAAATAACGGGCATCCCCGTTGAAGACTGTGACCTGCGCCTGAAGCAGCTCTCCCACGCCGGCGTTTGCTTTGTAAACGAAGTTGACGGCGTTGACAAGTATTGGTACGACTCATGGATCCCCGGCGCGATGGAAATGATCATCGGCGGCCACTACGTCAGAAACCGTTTCCCGAAAAAGATATCCACCGCCTTCGATGCTTACGGCAAGATCCGCGGCCCGAAGTCTGCCGGTGTTTTCCCCGTGGGCGTCGGTCTGATGCGCGTTATCCCCATTGAGTCCGCAATTGACGGCAACTCTCGCGTTGCTTCCTACGAGGAAGTTTCCAAGTACTTAAACGACAACGAGATCTTCTGCGTTTCCGACTGCTCCTGCCGTACCGTCCGTGAGCTCATGGGCGAGGGCTGCGGTCACCTTAAAGAGGACATGTGCATCCAGATGGGTCACGCCGCGGAATACTACATCCGTTCCAAGCGCGGTCGTCAAATCACCCGGGAGGAAGCCTTCGAAATCATTAAGCGCGCCGAGGATAACGGTCTTATGCACCAGATCCCCAACACCGACGGCAGCGGCGAAACCCACGCTATCTGCAACTGCTGCGGCTGCTCCTGCCTGTCCCTGCGCACAGCCACAATGATAAAGAACAACGACATGCTCCGCTCCAACTACATCTCCAAGGTGGACACCTCCAAGTGCGTCGCCTGCGGACAGTGTGTTGAAAACTGCCCCACCAACGCCATCAGGCTGGGCCAGAAGCTCTGCGCCTCCAAGGGCACAAAGGTCGTTACCGACATCACCACCAAGATCACCCCCAGAGACATGAAGTGGGGTCCCGAGAACTACAACGCCGATTACCGCATCAACCGTCAGAACGTGGTTGATTCCGGCACCTCCCCCTGTAAGGCCACCTGCCCGGCTCACATCGCGGTTCAGGGCTATATCCAGCTGGCTGCTCAGGGTAAGTACGGCGAGGCTCTCGAGCTTATTAAGAAGGAAAACCCCTTCCCCGCGGTTTGCGGACGTATCTGCCCCCACGCCTGCGAGTCTGAATGCACCCGCGGCGACATTGACTCTCCCATCGCTATTGACGAGATAAAGAAGTTCATCGCCGATCAGGAGTTGAGAAGCGACGTACGCTTCGTGCCCGGAAAGCGTCACGATTACAGCGACAAGAAAATTGCCATTATTGGCGCGGGTCCTGCGGGTCTCTCCTGCGCATACTATCTCGCCCTTGACGGATATTCCATCACCGTCTTTGAGAAGGAAGATAAGCTGGGCGGTATGATGACCATGGGCATCCCCTCCTTCCGTCTTGAAAAGGACGTTGTTAACGCCGAGATCGAGATCCTCCGCGACATGGGCGTTGAGTTCAAAACCGGCGTTGAGGTCGGCAAGGACGTAACGCTTGCTCAGCTGCGCGAGCAGGGCTACAAGGGCTTCTACCTTGCCATCGGCGCTCAGGGCGGACGTAAGCTGGGCATCGAGGGCGAAGACGCCGAAGGCGTTATCGCCGGCGTTTCCCTCTTAAAAGATGTTGCCCTCAACCAAGCTCCCAAGCTCAGCGGCAAGGTCGTTGTTATCGGCGGCGGCAACGTGGCTATCGACGTTGCTAGAACTGCCCTGCGTCAGGAAGGTCAGGGCGTCAACATGTACTGCCTTGAGTCCGCGGCAGAGATGCCGGCGCTTCCCGAAGAGATCGACGAGGCTAAGGCCGAGGGCATTGTCATCAACAACGGTTGGGGTCCAAAGCGTGTTATCACCGACAACGGCAAGGTCACCGGAGTTGAGTTTAAAAAGTGCGTCAGCGTATTTGAAGACGGTAAGTTTGCGCCCAAATATGACGAGAACGAAACTCTAACCGTTGAAGCGGACTTCGTGCTCCTGTCCGTCGGTCAGTCCATCGAATGGGGCTCCCTGCTTGAGGGCAGCAAGGTTCAGCTGGGTCGCGGCAACGTCGCGGAGGCTGACGGCTTCACGTATCAGACCGCTGAAGAAGACATTTTCGTCGGCGGCGACGTATTCACCGGACCTAAGTTCGCGATCGACGCGATCGCGGCCGGCAAGCAGGGCGCTATCTCCCTGCACCGCTATGTACAGCCCGGTCAGACCCTCACCTTCGGCCGTGACCGCAGAGAGTATATCTCCCTCGATACCAAGCACATCGACAAAAACGCCATCCCCGGCTTTGACAACACTCCCCGTCAGGCTCCCGGCCACAGCGTGGAGAACGAGAAGAGCTTCAAGGACACCCGTCTGACCTTCACGGAAGAGCAGATGAAGAAGGAAACCGAGCGCTGCCTCGGCTGCGGCGCCGCTATCGTGGACGCCTACATGTGCGTTGGCTGCGGGCTTTGCACCACCAAGTGCAAGTTTGACGCCATCTCCCTTGAGAGAGTGTATGACGGCGCGGGCGTTGAGTTCACCAAGATGAAGCCGGTCGTTATCAAGACCACCCTCAAGCGTGAGGCTAAGATCATCGGCCGCAAGGTTAAGGACGCTTTTGCCAAGGAAAGCTGAGTAAAGGTAAAACCGGCACCGACGTTAAGGGTGACGGGGGGTTCCCGTTACCCTCTTCTAAAGGAGTAAGCATTATGCATGAAGTCGGAATAATGATAAACATTGTTGAAACAGTTGAGAAGATCTGCAAGGAACAGGAGATCGAAAAAATCGATGTTATTGTTCTTCAAATCGGCGAGGTGTCCCCCGTGGTCCCCGAATATATGGAGGACTGTTATCCCGCGGCGGTCTACGGCACCTTTATGGAGGACACCAAGCTGGAAATCGAGATTATTCCGGCGAACGCCCTTTGCAGCGACTGCAACAAGATCTATCACTTCCTTGAAAACCCGGCGCAGGACAAATACGTTTGTCCGAACTGCGCCAGCCACAACACGACGCTCATCAGCGGGCGGGACCTGAATATCAAGGAGCTGCGAGTTTCGGAGGAAGAATAAAATCGTATGTTCTAAGGTGACGCCGAGTCGGTATCGGTTCGACTCGGCGTCACCTAAAGCGAGCGCCCGGCGGGTGCTCGCTTTTTTTATACCTTATATATATAAATCCATTTTTCGCTTGACATAATATCCAAAGCAGGATAAAATAAAATGATGAATTTTTAGGACGGGGTAAGATTTTCACCTTAGGGGAAGTCCTTTTACTCATTTCGGCGCGTTTTCCGCCGTATAAATCAATTTAAAATGCTTAAATATCAATCGCAAACCACCGAAAATTTTTAAAGAATGGAGGTGTGTTGCTTACTATGCCTGAATTATCGTTAACATGGACGATTTTAGTCGCCATTGTAGTTTTTATTCTTGCTTTTGTGCTCGGTATCGGTTATCGGAAACGTGTTGCCGAAAGAGAAATCCAAAGCGCGGAAGAAGAAGCAAAGAGAATAATTAACGAGTCAATCAAATCCGCTGAAAATAAACAGCGTGAAGCTCTTTTAGAGGCAAAGGAAGAAATACACAAAAATCGCGCGGAGTACGAACGCGAGATAAAAGAACGCCGTGCGGAGCTGCAGAAACAGGAACGTCGTTTGCAGCAAAAGGAAGAAAATCTCGACAAGAAGACAGAGTCAATTGAAAGAAAAACCGAAGCGCTCAACCAAAAGATCCAGGATGCCGAGGAGCAGCAGGAAGAGATCGCCAAGCTAAAGCGCGGTCAGCTGGAAATTCTCGAGCGCATCTCGGGCTACACTGTTGAAGAAGCAAAAGAACACATTATAAGCAGTCTTGAAAACGATGTTACCCACGAAATGGCCGTTAAAATTAAAGAAGTTGAAGCCAGATACAAGGACGAAGCGGACGCCAAGGCCAGAGAATACATCACTCTGGCAATTCAGCGCTGCGCCGCCGACCACGCCTCCGAGGTTACGGTTTCCGTCGTTCCCCTCCCCAACGACGAGATGAAGGGCCGCATCATCGGACGTGAAGGCCGCAACATCCGCGCCATCGAAACCCTCACGGGAGTTGACCTGATTATTGACGACACCCCCGAGGCGATCACCCTGTCCAGCTTCGATCCCGTTCGCCGGGAAGTTGCGAGGCTCTCCCTTGAAAAACTCATTCAGGATGGGCGTATCCACCCTGCGAGAATCGAGGAGATGGTCGCAAAGGCTCAGAAAGAAGTCAACGCCACCATCAAGGCCGAGGGCGAAAGAGCAGTATTCGAAACTAATGTCCACGGTCTGCACCCCGACATCACCAAGCTTCTCGGCCGCATGAAATATCGCACCAGTTACGGACAAAACGTGCTCAGCCACTCCATCGAAGTGTCCCACATTGCCGGGCTTTTGGCCTCGGAGCTGGGTGTTAATGTTGCCGTTGCAAAGCGCGCGGGGCTTCTCCACGACCTTGGCAAAGCTATCGACCACGAGGTTGAAGGCAGCCACGTCACCATCGGTGTTGACCTTGCCCGCAAGTACAAGGAGAGCGAAGAAGTTGTGCACGCCATCGAAGCCCACCACGGTGACGTTGAGCCCCACAGCATAATCGCGGTTCTGGTTCAGGCGGCGGACTCTATCTCCGCTGCGAGACCCGGAGCGCGCCGTGAAAACATTGAAAACTACGTCAAGCGTCTGGAAAAGCTTGAGGAAGTCTCTAAGAGCTTTAACGGTGTTGACAGCTGCTATGCCATTCAGGCAGGCAGAGAGATCCGCATTATGGTCAAGCCCGAGGCTGTTTCCGAGGACGAAATGGTCATACTGGCAAGAGACATCGCAAAGAAAATCGAGAGCGAGCTGACCTACCCCGGTCAGATCAAAGTTCACCTGCTGCGGGAAACCAAGGCCGTTGAATTTGCTAAATAGACTAAGGCGCACCTGCGGTTTTGCAGGTGCGCCTTAATTTATGGGAGTTTAATACCCGTACCTCAACTTGTCTTGTTCAAATATCCAAAATTTTCGTCGCTTTAACAAATTCTTATACATGTAAATTATTGATTGCCCCAAAATGTTGGAAGCAGACAGATTTACAGGACCTTTTTGGGCAACAAGCCTTGCATTTATGTTATTTATTGTATATACTGCTCTAGAATAGATTAATAATATGACCACAAAACCTAAGCCCCGTTTCAAGTAGAACCCGTTCCGCTTGAACGGGTATTTGTTGCCATAAGGAGAAAAAATATGTTTTCTAAGAAAAGAACCCTTGCGCTTATTCTTGCAGTACTTATGATCTCCGCCCTGTTTGCCGGCTGCAAGACTTCCGACCCCGATAAAAAAGGATCTTCGCCAAACACCGGCACTCCCGTAACCGGCGGCGATTTGACCGTTGGTATCGCTCAGGATCTCGACGCCACTCTCAACCCCCACAAGATGGTTTCAGCCGGAACACGCGAGCTGCTCTTCAATATATATGAAGGTCTTGTGAAGCCCGATACCGAGGGCAACCTTCAGCCGGCCATCGCCGAGAGCTTTTCCGTTTCCTCTGCCGGTGACGAGTTCACCTTTGTTATCCGTGAAAACGTAACCTTCCACAACGGCGACACCCTTACCCCCAAGGACGTTGTTTATTCTCTCAGCCGCGCGGCGGGGCTTGAAACAGGCAAACCCTTGACCGAGGGCATGGAAATAATTGAATCTGTTGAAGCCGCCGAAGAGGGCAACAGAGTTGTTGTTAAGCTTAAAGAGGCAAATATTGAAGCTCTCGCTCTGATGACTGCCGCAATTATCCCCTATGGTAACGACCCTGCTGTTGACGTGGTGGGAACAGGCCCGTTTATGTTCGATTCCCGCACTCCTCAGGAGAGTATTGTGATCAAAAAGTTCGCAGATTACTGGGGCGAGCCCGCCTATGTTGACAGCGTAACATACAAAATCATCGAAAACGGCGAGACCCTCGTCATGTCTCTCATGAGCGGAGCGGTTGACCTTGCCACTCACCTGACCAGCGCGCAGATCGCCGAGATGGGCGAGGGCTTTAACGTGTCCTACGGCACAATGAACCTTGTTCAGGCAATTTATCTGAACAACGCAGTCGCCCCCTTTGACAACGTAAATGTCCGCCGTGCTCTGTCCTACGCCATTGACCGTCAGGCTATTATGGACTTTCTTGCAGAAGGCAGCGGCGTTGCCGTCGGCAGCAGCATGTATCCCGCCTTCACAAAGTATTTCCAGGAAGATCTGGTCGATTACTATACTTATGATATTGAAAAGGCCAAGAGCCTTCTTGCCGAGGCAGGCTATGCCGACGGCTTTACTATGACCATCACAGCTCCCTCCAACTACCAGCCCCACGTTGACACCGCAACCATTATTGCCGAGCAGCTCAAGCTCATCGGAGTTAAAGTTGACGTCAAGCTTGTGGACTGGGAAAGCTGGATTAACAATGTGTATGTCGGCCGTGACTTCCAGTCAACCGTTATCGGCCTTGATGCTAAATTTATGACCGCCCGCTCCATGCTTGAGCGTTTTACCTCCGACGCGGGTGACAACTTCATGAACTTCAACAACGCCGAGTATGACAAGGTCTTTAAGCAGGCCATCGCCTCCACTGACGACGAGGAGCAGGTTGGGTTTTACACCAGATTGCAGGAGATCCTCACCGAGCAGGCCGCAAACCTCTACATTCAGGACATGTGCGACATAGTCGCCATGCAGGCAGATGTGGGCGGCTATGAGTTCTATCCCCTGTATGTCATGGATATGTCCAAGGTTTATTTCACAGAATAATATCTGTTCCCAATAAATAAAGCTCACATAATCAGGGCGACTAAAACCGCCCTGATTTACAACTTTGCCGATAGCACGAATCCGGCAGAATACCGTCGTGTCAGGCCTATGCAAAATAATCACGTTAGAGGGAGAACAATATGCGCTATCTTATTAAAAGAATAAGCATTTTTGCCCTGACTCTATTCGTGATTTCCATTTTGGTCTTCATCGCCTTTCAGATCGTCCCCGGAGACCCCGCGACACGAATGCTGGGAACCAGCGCTACTCCCGAAAAGCTGGAGGCCCTGCGTGAGGAGCTGGGGCTCAACGCACCGGCTGTGGTGCGTTTCTTCAAGTGGCTGGGCGGTTTTCTCACAGGGGATTGGGGCGTTTCATACAGCTACAACGCCCCGGTTCGGGAGCTGATCTCGGGAAAGCTCAACGTAACGGCGGCGCTTTCGGGGCTTTCCTTCCTTTTGGTTTTAATCATTTCTTTCCCCATGGGTATAATTCTCTCCCGATACGCCCGCACAATTATGGACCGAATCACCATGGTTATCAACCAGATAGTTATGTCCATGCCGCCGTTTTTTATCGGGATCCTGTTTACGTACATTTTCGGGCTTATCTTTCAGCTGTTCACCCCGGGAAAGTTCGTGCCCTACTCGGTGAGTCCTTCGGAATACTGGTCCTACCTCTTCTTCCCGGCTCTTGCCATCGCCCTTCCAAAAAGCGCGATGGTTATAAAGCTTTTCAGAGGCAGTATGGTGCGGGAGATGTCGGAGGACTATGTCCGAACCGCATACAGCCGGGGCAACAGCCGGTGGCGGGTGCTGCGCTCCCACGTTCTTCGAAACGCAATTATTCCCGTTGTGACCTTCCTCGCCTTCACCCTGGTTGACATTGTTGCCGGCAGCATCATTATTGAGCAGGTCTTCGCCATTGACGGTATTGGCCGGCTGCTGCTCAAGGGCGTTACCGACAGGGACTTGCCTGTTGTGCAGGCAATTGTTATGATCATTGCGATTATAGTTATTACGGTCAACTATCTGGCGGACATCTCGTATAAATACATTGACCCGAGAATCCGTTTCCGTTAAATCGCATTTTCCCGCCGCACCTCAAACACACTTTGGAGGAACACCAGTGAAGAAAGAGCCAAATCTCAACTTAATATTTGGCTGTGCCATTACGGGGTTTACGGTTTCGGTCATCATACTGAGTTTTTTCTGGACTCCTTATGACCCCAGCACCATGAACTCCGCCAGCATCAATGTTGCTCCATGTCTTGAACATCTTTTAGGCACGGATAAGTTCGGGCGGGACATCTTCAGCCGCATTATGCAGGGCGCCGGAACAACGCTGAAAATCGCGTTTTTCTCCGTTTCCATCGGCGCTGTGTTCGGAACGACCATCGGCGGGCTCACAGGCTACTTCGGCGGTTTGGCGGATGAGATTGTTATGCGCGTTTGTGACGCGGTTACCGCCTTTCCAAGTGTTCTTCTGGCTCTGGTCGTAATCAGCATCATCGGTCCCGGGCAAAACAATATTATTATCGTTTTGGGCATACTCTTTATACCCAGCTTTGCGAGAGTTGTCCGGGGGGAATTCGCGAAACAGCGGCACAGAGACTATGTAAAGAACGCGAAGCTCATGGGCGTGTCCAACGCCCGAATCATGTTTGTACACATTCTCCCCAATGTTGCGACAGTTCTCTTAAGCTCCGTTGCAATCGGTTTTAATAACGCGGTGCTGGCGGAGGCGAGCATGAGCTTTCTGGGTGTGGGCGTTGGCCCGACAGAGAGCGCAAGTCTCGGAACAATGCTCAGAGAAGCTGAAAACTCTCTCATGTCCACGCCCTGGCAGGCTCTTTCAGCGGGCTTTGCCATCTCCCTTATGATACTGGGCTTCGCCCTGATCTCCGAGGGACTGGGCTTCCGCCCGAGCTGGCGTCCGAAACGGAGGAAAAAAGTTGATGCTTAAAATTATAAATCTATCCGTTTCCTTTAACGACGGCAGAGAAAAGACAGCCGTTAGGGGTATTGACTTAAGCATGGAGCCCGGGGACACTTTGGGTCTCGTGGGTGAATCCGGCTCGGGCAAAACCGTTACCGCCCTCACCGTTGCAGGGCTTCTGGACAAGGACAGCGTTACTGTTGAGGGAGAAATCCTGTTTGAGGGCAAAGACCTTCTCAAATGCTCTGTCAACGAATTGCGCCTGCTTCAGGGAAAAGATATCGGCGTTATTTTTCAGGAACCCATGACAAGTCTTGACCCCCTCATGCGCATTGGCCGCCAGATTGAAGAAACCCTCAAGCTCCACATGAAGCACACGGCAGAGGAACGCCGTGAAATGGCTCTGGAGGTTATGCGCCTTGTGGGTTTGCCGGATCCTGACATAACATATAAAAAATATCCCCACCAGCTCTCCGGCGGTCAGCGGCAGAGAGCTATGATAGCCTCCGCCTTTATCACCCGCCCGAAACTGCTTATTCTGGACGAGCCCACCACCGCGCTGGACGTTACGGTTCAGGCGCAGATAATTCAGCTGCTCAAAATGCTCAACGAAACCTGCAAGGTCAGTATGCTCTTTATATCCCATGATCTGCGTGTGGTTCGCAGGGTGTGCAAGAAGGTTGCCGTTATGTATCAGGGCGAAATAGTGGAATACGGCGATACGGAAGAGGTGTTCAGCAATCCTCAGCATGAATACACGCAGCGTTTGGTTGCTGCCGTCAGCGCAAGGAGACGTGAAAATGCCTGAGCCTGTTCTTGAGGTGAAAAACCTCAGCGCAACATATATAACCCACGGTTTTCTTGACCGTAAAACCCAAAAGGAAGTTCTCCATGATGTCAGCTTTGTTGTCAATCAGGGGGAGATCTTGGGTCTGGTGGGCGAATCCGGCTGTGGAAAGTCCACTCTCTCCAAGGCAATTCTCGGTCTGCACACGGACTACGAGGGTGAGATAATCCATCACTCCCTGCGTCCGCAAATGGTTTTTCAAGACCCCTTCGGGTCGCTTAATCCGGCGAAAACCATTGAGTGGATAGTTGAAGAGCCCCTTCGAGCCTACGGGAAATACAGCAAGCAGGAGCGCAAAGAGCGGGTCATGGATATGCTCGAGCGCGTGGGTCTGGGCGCGGGCTTTGCAGACCGCAAGCCTCGGGAGCTCTCCGGTGGTCAGCGGCAAAGAGTGGGTATTGCGGTTGCTCTTATCCAGCGTCCCCGCTTCATAATCGCGGATGAGCCGGTCTCCGCTCTGGATGTTACCATTCAGGCGCAGATCATTGAGCTGCTTTTGGAGCTGCGCCGTGAGCTTGATCTGAGCTATCTTTTCATCTCCCATGACCTCAACGTTATCCGCCAGATCAGCGACCGGGTAATTGTTATGCATGAGGGCAGAATAATTGAAGAGGGCACGCCCGAGAACGTTTTCAGCAATCCCGAAACGGAATATGCCAAAAAGCTGGTAACAGCCTCACTCATCTGATTTTTGCGGCAAATTTTATTCCAATTTCGAATAAAAATACCAACTCCTTCGCAGACTAAGCTTGAAAGATAAGACAGTCTGCGAAGGAGTTTATTTATATGAAAAGAAAAAGCCTGTGCTTGCTGCTGGCAATTGTTTTTGCTCTGAGCATCGGTATAATAAGCCTCATCGAGAACGCGGAGGCTATAACATACCAAAAAGGTTCCAGCGGAAGCGTTGTAAAACAAATACAAACCGTTCTCCGGGATCAGGGTTTTTACTCCGGCTCAATAGACGGAATTTTCGGCAGCGGAACAGAAAAGTCCGTGCGCGGCTTCCAAGCCGCTTACGGGCTGACCGTTGACGGCAGAGTCGGCCCCGCGACCCAAAGGGCCATGGGCATCTCCGCCAACTCCGCCACCGGCTCCGATTCGGGAGATTTGAACCTGCTGGCCAGGCTTATCTCCGCCGAGGCCAGAGGTGAGCCCTACAGCGGACAGGTCGCAGTGGGCGCGGTGATCCTCAATCGGGTCAAGCACCCTTCATTCCCCAACACCATATCCGGCGTTGTCTATCAGAGCGGAGCTTTTACCTGCATAACTGACGGGCAGTTCAACGAGCCGGTTTCGGAGAGCGCATACCGCGCGGCGCGGGACTGCCTCAACGGTTGGGATCCCTCGGGCGGCGCGATCTATTACTTTAACCCCTCCACCGCCACCAGCAAGTGGATTTGGTCAAGACCTCTGATCGTGGTCATCGGCAGCCACCGCTTCTGCTCATAAGTAATTTCCGTTGCCTTAACGCCTGCACTAAGAACTGTGCAGGCGTTTTTCATTTTTATAATATTTTGTTCTTGACAATATTGTGTGTCACACAGTATAATGTGCCCGAGGTGAGAAATATGTCTGAGCAAGAATTGCAGCAAAGCCTGGTTACGGAGCTTCGCCGGGGCAGCCTGACCATTGTGGTGCTCAGCGCGCTGAAAAAGCCGTATTACGGATATTCGCTGCTGCAGGTACTTAAGGAACGCGGGATCGACATCGAGGCAAACACCCTTTATCCCTTGCTTAGACGGCTGGAGAACCAGAGCCTTCTTGTGAGCGACTGGGACACCACGGAGAGTCGTCCGCGAAAGTATTACAGCATCAGCGGTCAAGGAAAACAAACGCTTGAGCTGCTTTTGTCCGAGTGGAACAAGATGCAGGGCAGCATTGCCGATATTTGTGAGGGGGAGTAAAAAAATGAATAGCTTAATTGAACGCTATGTTTATGACGTGGTCCGTCGTCTGCCGGAAAAGGACCGGGATGAGGTCAGCCGTGAGCTAACGGCAAACATCCGGGATATGATGCCGGACGACGCGACTCAGGACGAGATAAGCGCAGTATTGCTGGAGCTGGGAAGACCCGCAAAGCTGGCGGAGCAATACCGTCAGAATCCACAGTATTTGATTTCGCCGGCAATATATGATAATTACGTCCGCACACTGAAGCTGGTTTTGCCCATTGTGGGGATCGTGCTTTTGATCGTTGGAATGGTGTTGGGGCTTCTTGACTCCATAAAAGCCGACTCAACAAATGCCGCCGACTATATTAGCAGCATTATTTCCAACGGTATCTCAATGGGTGTTTCCGCGGCGTTCCAGACATTATTCTGGATAACTCTGGGCTTCGTTATTGCCGAGCGTTCCGGCGCAAAGGTAAAAGAGGGCAAAGAAAGTGAATGGACCCTCGATAAGCTGCCGGAGATCCCGACAAAAAACCAGGCGAGGATTCCCTTGTCCGATAACATTGCAGAGCTTGTAGTGACTCTTGTTCTTACGTTTTGCGCTATTGCATTGTTCAGCTCAAATATTCCTCTCAATTTCATGCTAAAAATAGATGATTTTCAAATTAACAACATTTTCAGTCCGGAGTTTCTGCGTGCCTGCATCCCTGCCATTGCCATTGCTGCAGCATTTACCGTTACCGAGTGCGTAATAAAAATAGTTCATCCCAAGTGGGACCTCCTGACCTGCTGTGCAACCGTCATCAGCAACCTCGCGGGCATGGGGATATGGCTGTATATGATAACCCGGTCTTATATGTTCAGTGGCGAATTCACCGCATACATTAAAAGCACCGAATGGGGCAAGTTGAACATACTTAACTTTGCGGAAAATCCCGCCGGAAACCCCATTGTTATCGGGATCAGTGTGATAGTTATTACCATAACCATTGTTACCTGCTTGGGTGCAATTAAGAAAACAGTAAAAGCATCTAAAGCTTAGTCCATAACAAAAGAGGCTGCCAGCAGGCAGCCTCTTTTTTCGTTTTATCATTACTTGTTGAACATTATCTTCTCGCTGTTGAACATCTTGGTGAGCACAAAGACGAACAGACCCGAGAACAGCACGTTCACAACCACCGTGATCGCAATATGAACGCTGTCCACCTCAAAGGAGAAGATGCCCATCATGCACTGAACGGAGTTGTAGATCGGGATCAGGTAGTAGACCAAATCCGCCTTTGCTCCGCCGCCGAACATTCCGGTAACGCCGATGATCATAACAAGAATCATCAGAGGCATGACCGTGGTTTGTGCCTCCTTGATTGTTTTGGCATAGGCGGAGATAACGGAAATTACGGAGATGAACAGCAAAACCGTTGAGAGCACCACTGCCGCCAGCCACACATAGTCGGATATGGTGTAGAACGCAGCCGACATTCCCTCGGTGGCGCCGTTCATGAGTTTCGGCAGGGCGAGCATGGTTCCCAGTGTGCTGGAAGCGCCCGCAAGCAGGGCAATGATTGCAAGGGCGGTAATTTTGCCGATGGCAAGCTCGCTGCGCTTTACGGGGGTGATGAGCATGGTCGCAATGGTTCCACGCTCCTTCTCGCCGGAGATGGATTCCGGAGCAACCGCCATGCAGCCGGAAAACATGAAGATAAGCAGAAGCATGGGCAGCATGGACGAGAACATAAAGCCCGTTGCGTCCTTTTCCGTCGCAATGTCGTAAATATCCGTGTCACCCACGGGGGTGTTGACGTCAAACTTGTTGGCAAGGGAGCTCTCATACTGATCCATAAGGGCGTTCATCATGGAGTGCGCCATTGCGGACTCGGTCTTGGTGCCGTTGTAATAGATCTCCACCTGAGGCGCAGGCAGCTGCGACGGCTCATAAGCCGCAACGGCCTCGTCGAAGTCTTCGGGCAAGACAACGAGCAAATCAGCGGTCTTATCCGTAATCGTCTGCTTGGCGTCGTCGATTCCAGGCTCCGAAATGCGGGTAATATCAAAACCGGCATTTGACGTCAGGGTTTCAATAGTCGGGGACATATTCACAATGTAAACCGAGGGGACATAGTCTTCAGCCGTTGTAAACATACCGCTTATGGCATTTCCCATGAAGGAATACACCACGTAAATCAGAAGGCCCGGCAACAGAACCGTTGTAAAGAACATTCGCCTGTCACCGAAAAAGCGTGCCAGCTCTTTCTTGATTATGGTGATGATGTTGTTTTTCTTTTTCATTGAGCGTCACCCACCACTTCCGCATAAATGTCAAAGAACCTGTCCTCCAGACTCTTTCCGGCTTTTACCGTTTCCAGACTGTCGCAGGCAACCATTTTGCCGTTAATGATAATACCCACACGGTCACAGACCTTTTCAACCAGACTGAAGATATGTGTGGATACGATTATGGTTTTGCCCTCTCTCTTCAAATCCAGCAGGTAGTCGGTCACGACCTTCGCCGTTAGAACGTCCAAGCCGTTTGTGGGCTCGTCAAAGATGATTATATCCGGGCTGTGTACCAGAGAAACCGCCAGGGAGACTTTTTGTCTCATACCGGTGGAGAGATTGGCGACCTTGACCTCAGCGAAATCCTTTATGCCGAATTTGTGGAATATGTATTCTTTTCTGGCATCCCGCGTTGCATCGTCAACATTGTGCAGGGACGCGAAGAAGTCATAGAGATAGCTGGGGGTGAAAAAATCCTCCAGCTTCAATTCGCTGGTTAGAAAGCCGATTTTTGAGCGCACCGCATCCGGCTCCGACACCACGCTTGCGCCTTCTAAAACGGCGTCGCCGGAGTCGGGGCTGATAAGGGTCGCCAGCATACGCAGGGTGGTTGTTTTGCCCGCGCCGTTAGGGCCCAAAAGCCCGAAGATCTCTCCCTTGCCCGCCTTAAAAGACAGGTTGTCCACCGCCTGAATCACCTTGGTTTTAGTCTTTTCAAGCTTTTGCTGCTTTGCCGAGAGCTTGAAGCTCTTGTTTAGCCCTTTTACAACAATAATGTCCTCCAACTTACTTCCCCCCCTAAACATTAAATCTGAACAAGGTCACATCGCCGTCGTGCATAACGTACTCCTTGCCCTCGCTGCGAATCAGGCCTTTTTCCTTGGCGGCGGACATGCTTCCGCAGTTTCTCAAATCCTCAAAGGCGACTATCTCCGCTCTGATAAAGCCTCTTTCAAAGTCGGTGTGGATTTTTCCCGCCGCCTGAGGAGCCTTTGAGCCGCGCTTTATCGTCCACGCGCGCACCTCGTCAGGGCCGGCGGTCAGAAAAGAGATAAGACCCAAAAGCTCATAGGAGCACTTAATCAAGCGGTCGAGCCCCGACTCGCTCATACCCAGCTCCTCCAGAAAGAGCTGCTTATCCTCGCCCTCCAGCTCGCCGATCTCCTGCTCCACCTTCGCGCAGATGGGGAGCGTAAGTGACCCGTCTGTTTTGGCGTATTCCTCCACCTGCCTGTAATAGCCATTGCTCTCGTAACCGGCGGCAAAGCCCGCCTCATCAAGGTTTGCGGCGTATATGACCGGCTTGAGGGAGAGCAGCTCGCTCTCGGCAATAATCGCCTTGTCCTCCGGCGGGCAGGCGTATGTTCTCGCGCAATTTCCCCCGTCCAGATGCTTTTGCAGCCCTTCCATGACCTCGGCCTCGTGGATAAAGCGCTTGTCCCCGCCCTTTGCGGCTTTCCTCGCCTTGTCGATGCGGCGCTCCACCATCTCCATGTCCGCCATGACCAGCTCAAGGTTGATTATTTCAATATCACGCAAAGGGTCGCAGCCGCCCTCCACGTGGATGACATTCTCGTCGTCAAAGCAGCGCACAACATGGACAATGGAGTCTGTCATGCGGATATTACTCAAAAATTTATTACCCAGACCCTCGCCCTTTGACGCGCCCTTTACAAGACCGGCTATGTCAACAAACTCAATAAGGGCGGGGGTGTATTTTTTCGGGGAGTATAGCTGCGCCAAAAAGTCCAAACGCTCGTCCGGCACGGCCACCACGCCCACGTTGGGCTCAATAGTGCAAAAGGGGTAGTTTGCGCTGTCAGCCCCGGCATTGGTAATCGCGTTAAAAAGGGTGCTTTTGCCCACATTTGGCAAACCGACTATTCCAAGCTTCATTCTCTAAACCTCTTTATTCTAAGGATGCTCTCTCGAAAAAGGCGGGCATTTGCCCGCCTTTGTTATAGGCTGTCTTCCGGTGGTGGAGCTGAAGGCTCTTTGATCACCGTCCCGGAGGTTTCGGTTCTCTCCACCTTATCCTCCTCGCCCCCCGCAGCCACACTGGGCTGGGGTCCGCGGGGCTCAACGGGAGCCTCTATCTTATCGGGCACGCTTCCTGTTTCGCACAGTGCGGCAAAGACGGTTCCGTCCATGGATTCGTTCTCGATCAGATACTCCGCGGTGGCAATCAGCAGAT
>CAZHCB010000012.1:1529-22260 GCA_964530935.1 uncultured Oscillospiraceae bacterium | reverse complement strand
AGGGATCCCGCTTTCTCATATTCATTTCAAATCCCCCCAGTTCTTATGACGTTATAAATAATGAAAATTCTTCGGATCATTGAAGTCTCCTTCAATATATTCCGAAGAAAAATATATGACACTTACATTAAAAATTCCTTAAAAGTATAACAGAAACTAAAAAGAATTACAACTTTTTTGTCATATTTAGTCGGATTACTTTAATTTACCAATTCTTTGGACTGTATCCCTTTTTTTACATGCAGCATAAGCTCAGTTGTAGATAAAGCAATAAAAAAGCCTGCCGGAGCTGGGTTTCCATACTCCGGCAGGTTGTTTTACATTAAAAATTAATTAAGTATTTCCGAAAAGGCTTGGATTCTGGTTAGCGCCTGAGCGTTGATATCCGATGGCTGGTCAACTTCGAAATACAAAGATGGAATTCCGTTTGCGTCCAAAGCCTCCTTTATCAGCGGATAATCATACTCCTCCGGATCGCAGAACTTCATAATAAGGAGGATAACACCCTTAATTTCCAGCCTTTTGACCTCTTCAATAATCATGTCTGTGCGTCTCTTCTCGGGATCATAGGCCAAAGAGCAGCCTTCGAAAACCTGCCACCACTTGGCGAGGTTATAAAGGGCATCTCCGCCGACAACGGGAACATCATAACGGAATTGCCTTGTCTCCTGAGCCAAATCGTCCGATGCAACGGATAAGCCGCAATCGGAGAGGATATTGAGCAGCGACTCAGGCTCTGCCGTGATTCCGGAGAGCAGAACGGTTTTGTCCGCTCTCTTCTTGGGAGCGGCTTCAATGGCGGCGCAAAGCTCATTAACCAAAGCCGTGTGCTCCGGCTTCTCAATGAAGTATCCGCTCTTAATGACGTTGTGGCGAACAACCGGCGTAATGATGTCCGCGTGGTCAACAGCCAGCTCAACAAAGCGGCGCAGCGCTTGACGGTTGGCATTAAACACCGTGATAGCCTCAGCCACCGCCTCGTTTGTAACCTTCGTTCCCGCCACTTCCTCCAGAGCTTCCAGCACCCGGGCATATTCACTCTTCAGAAATACAACACCGGCCTCCAGCTTACGCATTTGGGGATGAGTGAACTGAATCATTCTGATAGTTGGCACACCCACTTTGAAGTTCTGAGCCATACATTTGAGACTGTCGCAGAGCGAAGGGATGATTACAGCGTCAAGCTCCTTGTATTTGCCTGTAAGTCCAAATTCAAGGTCTGATTGCAGCAATGTGCAGCAAAATGCCGGCACATATGCCTTTGCCTCACTAATCGTAACTTGCCCTCCCCAGAGACCCACGGGAAGCATTCCTGCTGCATAAACCAGTTCTGCGGGAACATATTCCGGAAAACAACCCACCGCTTTTTTCCCGGTGCGTTCTTTAAACTCTCGGGTCAGCTTTTCGGGGTTTTTGGCTGCTTCGGTTAATATATCAATTATTTCCTGATATTGCCTCATTTGTCAGCCCTCCTTCTTGGTCTCGGACATGACCTCTTTCAGGCCGTCTATTCTGGTTGTGAACTGAGCCTCGGAGAAGCCTCTGGGGTCTGCCTGGTCTCCATCAAATATGGCATAGGGCTTTCCGGTTTTCTCGCTGGTGCGTTTGGCAATTGTATACTGCATCATATCCCAAACCTTGCAGCTGCGGTTCATGTGGTACAGCGCGCCGTCACAGCCCATTTTCTCCATAAGATCCGCCCGGGCATCAACGTGGAAGTCCACGTTTCGGGTATTTGCCGTTCCGGCATAGCCTCTAGCCATACCCTCAAGGGTGAGCTCGTCGTATTGCACCGCAAAAGCGTCTGGATATGTACTGGCGTTCATGTTGATTCCGTTTTTGATAAGCTCTTTGGCGGTGAAGCCCAAAGAAGGCCACACTGCGATTCCGTCCCACATAACGCGGAAAGCTTCCTCGCCCTTAAATCTGGTCGTGCCCTCTTCCACCATCTGGGCATGTTCCTGCGCCAAAAGGTCGAAAATTTCCTTTGAGCTCTCCTTGCCTCGAGCGCAAACTATCATTGCCATGTAGTTGAACATGGCAAATCCATTCATGGGCGACGGCCTGTTTTTCAAATAGCTCATGGCTTTTGACCAGGATTTTGAGTTCTCGTTGGATATGCGCATTACCTCGGTAAGCTTATCATAGTCCATCTTCTTGCCGGCAACTTCCTCCAACTGGGTAATAGCATATTCAAGCTGACCTTTTATGTAGTCCACTCGGGCCTGATTGGGTTCGTACATGTCGTTGAACGGGATATCCACCATAATCATGGGAATGCCCAAATTCTTGGACAAGTTCTCATACCACTTGATAACTTCATTGCAGATATTGTTGCAGCAGCAAATAAAGTCCGGCATGGGAATTGTAAGTGCCTCCGCAAAACCTTCCTCCGCATAGCCCAGATTTAATCTGGCATACGCGCACAGATCCACGGAATAGCCCTTGCCCTCCGCAATGTCTATGAACTTCGGTGCTTCCTTACGTGCAGCAACCGCGCAGCAGTGGTTCTCCGGATAGACATAATCGAGATCCAGAGCCTCAACTATTTCCTGTGGAAAAATTGAAGTGAGCCAGCCTATCGGCTTGCCCTCCATTTTCCTCTCAAATGCATTCTGATAGTGCTCCATTTGAAGCATATTCAGAACATCCTTTGAACTGGTTTCGTTCACATGCATTCTCCTTTCAGTTTTTCTTTACCGCCTCTTCATATGCGTACAGAGCCGCCCCTAATGCGCCGGTAAGTTGGGGCATTGGCGCCGGAATAACCGGCATTTGCAAAACCTCGGTCATCGCCTTAACAACACCCATGTTCTGGGCAACACCTCCTGTTATAATCACGTCAGGTTCAATCCCCACGCGCTTTGCAAGACCTGCAACACGGTTTGCAACCGACATATGTATTCCGGCTGCAATGTCCGCCCGTGTCTGTCCTGCCGCAAGCTGTGATATTACCTCTGACTCCGCAAAAACGGTGCAGATATTGCTGATTGAAACCCGAACGGTTGATTCGTCGCTCAGTCCGGCCAGTTCATCGGTGGCCACCTCAAGAACCTTTGCCATAACATCCAGGAACCTGCCTGTACCCGCTGCACACTTATCATTCATAACAAAGCCCAGCAAAGTGCCCTTTGGACTCAGCTTTAACGCTTTCGCATCCTGTCCCCCAATATCTATGACGGTTCTGGCATTGGGCATAAGAAAGAAAACGCCCTTTGCGTGGCAGCTGAGTTCGCTGATTTGACTGTCAGCCTTGTTAAAGGTCATTCGTCCGTATCCGGTTACAACAGTTCTTGCCACATCTTCCGGCCTAATGTTGGAGACCTTAAATATTTCCTCATAAACCCGCTCCGGCCCGCTCGTTCCCGTTCCCGTTTGAATAATCGTTTTTCCGATTATCTCGCTGCCGTCTTTAAGGGCAACCGCTTTACATGAGGTTGAACCGATATCTATTCCGACCGTATACAATGAATCAACTCCTTAAGGCTATTTTTCTAAATACATCTTTATACAGCTTGCACAAATTGTCAAGACAAAAAATTGAAAACTATTTGCAACTTGCTTAGCAATACTGGCATTTTGCAACCTATTTGATGTTGAAGGCGTAACCCCCAAGGCCTTTGCTGCCTTTGTAACAGGTTTGTACTCATTTGTACTCATGAGGAAATAAAAAAATGCTGAAACAGACTATCTGTTTCAGCATTTTCATTCTGTAAAGACTACGCTTGAGCGGTCTCTTTTGCAGAAATACGGATTTTCTGAATAACCGCTGTGAAGCGCTCCTTGTCATACACAACAGGCACCGGGTAAACGGGGTTGGCTTCGCTTCCGGCCCACTCTACCATCTGGGGGATATCCTTATCCTTAATGAAGTCAAAGCCTTCGGGTATCTTCATATCGGTGTTAAACTTTCTTATTGCGGCAATAAAAGCCTTGGCGTCAGCCTCATCGCCGCCGCCAACTGCAACCCCTGCAAAGCGCGAGAGTCTCGCCAGCTTTTCATAAACCTTCTCACCGTAGTCTTCCAGCACCACGGGCAGAATTACGGCATTTGCCAGACCGTGGGGTGTGTTGTAAAGTCCGCCAAGAGTGTGGGCAATTGCATGGACGTTTCCAACACCGGCCCGGGTGAAGGCGAATCCCGCCTTGTAGGAAGCCATGAGCATGTTTGCACGGGCCTCCAAATCAGCCCCGTTTTCATAAACCTTGGGCAGATTCCGGAAAATCATCTCAACGGCTTCTTCTGCGAAGCGAAGGCTTTCTTTTGTGTTGTATGTCCAACACAGATAGGCCTCAACCGCGTGGGTGAGCGCATCCATGCCTGTGGTGGAAGTTATATGCGGCGGCAAACCAACCGTTAATTCAGGATCTAGCACAGCATAGCGCGGGATAAGAGACAGGTCCATAATCGCGTATTTATGGTGGGTATCCGTATCCGTAATAAGGGCGGCAATCGTTGTTTCGCTGCCTGTACCTGCCGTTGTGGGAACCGCGATAAAAGGCGGAAGTTTTTTAAGCACTCTGAGCAGTCCCCCAAGTTTTTGAACGCTCTTTCTCGGCTTTACAACACGGGCAGCGGCAGCCTTGGCAGCATCCATTGCGGAACCGCCCCCGATTGCGATAACGCTGTTGCAGCCATCGCTCAGGTACTGCTGGAGAATTGTGTTTACAGTGTTTACCGAGGGATTGGGCTCAACCTTTGAATACAGGGAATATGGAACATTTTGCTCTTCCAGTACCTTGAGGATTCTCGGTGAAACGCCTGCATCCATAAGCCCGGGGTCTGTTACCACCATGGGTTTTGTGCCCCCCAGTTCCGAGAGCAGAGACGGGATCTCACCAATTTTTCCGGCGCCGCTTACAACAACGGCTTTTCTCCAGGGCAGCACTCTTGCTGCAATGTTAAAAACGGCTTGGAATGTGCGATAGTACGCTTTACTTAAACCTGACATGCAAAGACCTCCTCATACTAATATCAATTTACATCTTACCTTTACAAGTGTATGCTGAATTTGTATAATAACAGCAAGGCTGAAATGCGAAAAATTTGTGTTTTTCGGAGGCGGTTATGGAAATGGAAAAAGAACGTTATTCGGCTAATCTGGGTGCATTCTCCCAAAAAGAGCTTGACGCGATATGTAACAAGTCCGTCTGCGTTATAGGCTGCGGCGGGCTTGGCGGCTATGTTTGCAACGCCCTTGCCCGTTTCGGAGCCGGCCACATAACCGTGGTTGACGGCGACGACTTTTCCGAGAGCAATCTTAACCGCCAATTGTTTGCACGCCCGGACACGCTGGGTAAAAACAAAGCGTTGGTATGCGCCCAAGAGCTTGCGGCGATAAACGGCGATATTGAGCTTAAGCCTGTCTGCCGGATGCTCTCCGCTTCAAACGCAGCTTCTATCCTCTCCGGTCACGACTTGGTTATTGACTGTCTTGACAGCCACGAAACCCGTATACTATTGGAAGAATTTTGCGAGCAGCTATCGCTGCCTCTGGTACACGGCGCAATAAACGGTTTTTCCGGCCAGGTCGCGCTTGTTTTCCCCGGCGACGGTCTGTTGAGGCGGCTTTATTCCTCTTGGAATGCAGAAGAGGGCGCAAGCGGAAAATCAGGCGGCAGCCCGGTGTTCACTGTCCAGACCGTTGCCGCTATACAGTGCAGTGAGGCCATAAAGCTTCTCATCGGGCGCAACACCCTCAAGAAAGCTCAGCTGCTGCATATAAACCTTGAGGACAACCAGTTTAATCTCATAAACGTCTGAATAACTACTACATTCGGCGGCAGTTTGTTAACTGCCGCTTTTTTATTTTTGTATGAGCTCGATTTCACCTGCCAAGCCATAGGTATATCCGCCCATTTCATCCAGTTTTTTATGGAACTCACTGCTCTTCAGAACGCCGATAAACGCTCTGACCATGGGCAGCTTCAGATATTCCGCGGGAATGGCAAAGTCATAATCCTCATTGCCAATGGTTATAAAATCCAGCTCCATTGCCTTTGCGGCAGACAGAACGCCCATGCCCGCATCGGCGCTTCCGCTGCAGACCGCCGCCGCAACAGCCATATGCGTTGCCGCCTCGCGCTCGTAACCCACAATACTCTCGGGGGCAATGCCCTCTTTTTTCATAAGATAATCCAGCAGCACTCTCGTACCCGCGCCACGCTGACGGTTGACGTATCTGGCCCGTGCAAGGTCGGCCACACAGCGAATATTAAGGGGATTGCCCTTTTGAACCATTATCCCCTGAGTTCTTCCCACGCCTTTAATAAGTGCCATGGGTTTTTCGGGAAACATGGCTTTCAGAACAGGCACGTTATATGTGCCGGTGGCTTCATCGAGCAAATGTATGGGAGCAAGGTGGGTTTCCCCCCGCTGCATAGCCATCAGTCCGCCCATACTTCCAACATGAGTGCTGGAAAGGTGGTTCCCGGTAAATTTTTCCGGCATCAAGTCGGCTATCACGTCAAGTATCATATCGTGACTGCCGATGGAAACAAGTGTGTTTTCCAGCTCATAAAGAGGCCTCGTTAACTGGATATCAACGACTTCTCCTGCCTCCACGCCCTCGCTATCCTGCTCAATGATGCAAAAGCCATCGGAGCGCACAAGGCTCATGGCAGCTCCCGCGCCCCGCGCCAGAGGTGAGGCGACCAGCCGATCGCCAACCACACCCAGCTTTACGCGCACATACTCTCTGTGCTTAAGGGAGGAAACCAGACGTCTGGTAATAACCGCCTTGGCATATTCAGTGTTTGCCTCGGGCTTGCCGGTCAGCAAACTCATAACCGACGACACGAAGTTTTTGTAAGCCAGAAACGCCGAAACAGGATAACCCGGCAGACCAATTACCGGCTTATCGTCTACAATTGCCAAAATTACGGGCTTTCCCGGCTTTATTGCCACGCCGTGAACGATCACCTGCCCGATTTCACGCAGAACGTGGACTGTGTAATCCTCTGTCCCCGCGCTTGAACCGGCGTTAATTATAACTAAATCACTTTCTGCCACCGCCTGAGTGACCACGCGCTTTATTTCATCGTAGTTATCATCAACACTCTTGTGTCTCTTCGCAACGCCCCCTTCCTGGGTGACAAGGGCGGCAAACATCAGAGAGTTTGACTCAATAATATCCCCTTCCCCGGGCTCTGTATCCGGCTCAACAAGCTCCGTACCCGTGGGAATAATTTCAACTTCCGGACGGCAACGCACTTTCAGACTCGTAATACCGCCGGAGAGTAAAACTCCGATATCGATGGGACGAATTGTGTGCCCTCCCGGCAGTATCATCTCGCCCTTAACTATGTCTTCTCCAACCGGCCGCAAATGCTTCCAGGGTGCGGAGGCTGCGCGAATAACAACCGAATCGTCAGGTTGCGGCTCAATATCCTCCGCCATTATGACCGCATCATATGGCGGTCTCACAGGATCGCCTGTGTCAATTACGCAAAAATCCTTTTCCGGCAAAAGAGTTACCGGATTTGTTTCCCTTGCTTTAGCGGTGCGGGCGCTTATAACGGCGATTCCGTCCATAGCCGCAGAATCATACAGGGGCGAGTTGTACCGGGCAAAAACTGCTTCCGCCGTCACCCGCCCCAGAGCGTCGGACACAGGAACTCTCTCGCTCTTAATCTGAAGATCTCCAAGAGCGGCAAGGTACATATCAAGCGCTTCGTGCACAGGTACGTTGCTTAGATACAAATTTCGTTTTCCCAAACCGCACCTCCAAAGGCAACGGGAATTGATCCCGTACCGGTTTTTTTAGACTATATCGATTAGGCTAGAACAAATTGACCATAACCGTTTCTCCGGCGGATATGCCCTCTTTTCCACGCTGCACGGTGAAGTATCCGTCAGCGCCGCTCAGGGTCGTGATAAGCCCGCTCTTTCCGAAAATCGGAACAGCCAGCCACTTGTCTTCATCCCGGTCCAGACGCACCGGCCAGCAGTTGAGTTTACCCGGTGACGAAGCCAAATTAACAGTGAGCGTTGCCGGAATTGCGGGCTTTTCCCGAACACCGGTCATCTGGCGATATAGCCACCCAAACAGCATTTCGAAAACCATCATTGCTGAAACCGGATGCCCCGGCAAGCCGCACAAAATGGTGCGGCTTTGAGTATCGGCTCCCAGAATGGTAGGCTTTCCGGGCTTAATTGCCAAGCCGTGGGTAAATACCCCGGGGTTTGCAATTTCGTCTAGAATTTTTGCGGTCAGATCCTTTGTCCCCTGTGAGCTGCCGCCGGAAACCAGCACCACGTCGCAGTCTGCCGTGGATGCACGCACAGCTTCCCGCAGGAGATCTTCATCATCCCGCAAAAGGCCGGCTCTCACAACTTCAAAACCGCTGCTTTCGGAAAGAGCCGCCAGAGAATAACTGTTTATATCGTGCACCTGTCCGGCCTCAAGTTTCTCCCTTGGGTCTTTTACCTCGTCCCCTGTTGAAAAAATCGCCAATTTCAGCGGACAATAGACATCAATTTGTGTTTTCCCAACAGCGGCCAGCGCTCCAATGTGGCGGGGCAAAAGCCGCGTTCCTCGTGTAAGGAGCACGTCACCGGCTTTTATATCTTCTCCGGCAAGAACCGTGTTTTCACCGGGGGCAACACTGCTGTGAATGGCGATCCCCTCGCCGAAGGCCTCGGTATACTCCAGCATAATGACCGCATCCGCGCCTTGGGGCAGCATTCCGCCCGTGGGCACCTCAACACATTCACCCGGTGACACGCTGCATTTTGCGGCGCGGCCCATTTCAACCGCCCCTGCGCGCCTCAAAAATGAGGGTATGCTTTCCCCTGCGGCCGCGGTGTCGGCTGAGCGCAAGGCGTAACCATCCACCGTGGAGCGATTAAATGAGGGGACGTTCTCCGGAGAAAAAACATCCCGGGCGAGTACTCTTCCGTAGGCTTTTTCAAAAGCCAGGGTTTCCGTGGGAAGCTCCCAGCGGGAGGCACAGTCCAGCAGCTTTCCCCTTGCCTGCTCTAAGCTATCAACTTTTAAAAGCTGCATATCTCCCCTCCTTGTGCCCATTACTCCAAAATCGAGTATTAACCCCCTGCGCTCAGTGGCAAAAAGGCCACTTGATCAGAATCTGACAGCTTTGTTTTATAGCGGTTCAGAAGCTGAATATTTGTTCCGTTTACGACGATCAGCATACGCTTTGCTTCCTTATGCGCCACCTTGCCGTATTGTGTTTTGATGTAATTTAGCACATCGTCCACAGTGCCTGCGTCAATTGTTTCGCCCTTCTTGCCGACGATGTCCATGAGGTCTCCCCAGTATTTCAACTCTATCATAGTTACACCTCAATTCCAAGACTCTTGAGCTTTCTCTTCTTCGGCACACCGTTTTTGTCCCATCCTCGGGTCTGGTAGTATTTTGGTATCATTTTATCAAGAGGCACAACCGTATCCGGTCTGCCCTGGATCTGCGGCTCTTTCGTCATGCGGTCCGGCAGGGTGTCGTCCTTTGCCGTGAGTCCCTCACGGAGATTGAACAGCCGCTCTAAGTTGTAGCTGCGTTCTCCCAAACGGACAAACTGTCCGGTATACATGGGAAATCCTGTTGCAAGGCGCACCGCCTCCGCATGGGGAAGCAAAAAACACGAGTTGATATACAGCACGGGGGCAATGCCCAGAATCATGCGCACTACAGGTCCGGCGTTGGTGAATATCTTACCGGTCACCCGTGTTACCACGTGGTTCGGGCCCAGCTTAAAGAACACCCCCGGTACAAAGGTCTGAGCCGAAAACAGGCAAAATCCCGATGCGGAAACAGCCTCCAGGGCATCCTGCATGAACACGGTCAGCTGCGCTTTAGCCTTATGGCTCTGCGGGTCTAAGGAGAGTGCGCCCACGGATTCCAGCAGGGCAAGATAGCCGCCGTTCAGGTGGCAGCCGCCGCGGTTACTGGTGGCGTAGCCCAGACCCATGCCAACGCTTCGGCGGGGTTCATAGCTGGCCATTTCCAGACCTTTGGCGTTCATGGCATATTCCTTGCCGCCGTATTTTTGGCTCATCCACTTGCTTCCGTTGGCAAGCTCGGAATAGCTGCCCTCACGGCGGGCAATCTTCTCCATCACCTCTACCAGATTGTCGGTCTTGCCAAACTCCACACCGAAATCGGCAACGCCCCGCTCTTTCAGCTCCATTGCAAAGGCAATCGTTCCGGCAGCGGAAATTGTGTCCATCCCCAGTACGTCGCAGACGTAGTTGAGCTTTAGAATAACCTCCATGTCGGCAGCATCAATATTCGGCCCGAACAGCCCAAGGGTCTCGTATTCGGGTCCTTTCACCTCTTTGCCGTCCACCTTGACCCGACGTTCGCAGCGTATAGGGCAGGAGATGCAGTTGCTGTTTTTCACAAGAAATTCATCCGCAAGAGTTTCACCGCTAACTTTGTCCGCCTCGTCAAAATGTCCTTTTTGGAAGTTTCGGGTAGGCAGCGCCCAGTTCGCGTTGGCCTTGTTGACAAGACCTGCGCTGCCGTAACGAGGCAGGCTGTCTCCGGTCATGGGGTGATTGCGAATAAAGCTGACCCACTTAAGGATGAACTTGTCAAACTTCTCTCTGTTAAGTACCGGCGCTTCTGACGTTCCGAAGGCCGATAAGGCTTTTATGTTCTTGCTGCCAAAAACCGCACCCACGCCACAGCGACCGGCCACGCGCTCACCGCTGACGGCGGCGGCGTAGGAGACCATGTTTTCCCCGGCAGGGCCGATCACCAGCTTACCGAAAGACTTTGGAAGCTTTTCCTGAGTTGCCTCCGCGTTAAGTCCCCATAAATCGGAAGCGTCCAGAAGCTCAATATCCCCGTCAGTTATTTGGATGTGAACCGGATTTTCAGCTTTTCCGGTGATCACCAAGCCGTCTAGCCCGGCGCGCTTCATCATTACGCCAAAGTTTCCGCCGCAGTTTGACGAGGCAATGCCGCCGGTAAGCACGTTCTTAAAAGACACGTTGAACCGGCTGGAGCTGGGCGCCCCGGTGGCATTCAGAGGACCGGTGTTGATAATGATGACAGCCTCGGGCGCAAGAGGGTCTACCCCTTGAGGAGACAAATCGAGCATGAGCCTTGCGGCAAGAGTTTTGCCCCCTATGTATTTCTCAAAATATGATTTTGAAATGGTCTTCTTCTCAACTTTTCCTGTTGAAAGGTCGAGATAGGCATATAAGGGAAGATTCATACTGCCTCCTCCTTTGCTTCCTCCGCAGACGCTTTTACCATGGTGATCGCGTGCAGCGGACAGCGCCTGCGGCACAGCTCGCAGGCAATACATTTTTTGGGGTCATCCAGCATGGCCGCAACATGAATGTCCCCCTTAAACTTTGGCGGAGCGATCCGCAGCGCACCGGGAGTGCAGGCGTCCACACAAATGGCGCAGGCACTGCAGAGTGTCTCGTCAATTACAGGCTTCGGCCACTGTGATCTCGGAACTTTGCTCAGCCTTGCTCCGGAAGTATCCTCAACTGCTTCCTTTGGGCAAACCCGTCCGCAAACGCCGCATTCAATACAGCGTTTGGGGTTGATTTCGTGCAGCAGCTTTGCCTCGCCTTTTATGGCAAACACAGGGCACATTTTCTTGCACGCACCGCAGCCGATGCAGTCTTCCGTTATTTTGTATGCCATTGTCTCCCCCCTTAATTATGAAAAACAGTAAAAATCCAAAAACGCCTTTAGCTCCGGATTATTCTGTTCCGACAAAACATCTTTAGGAATACCGGATGCAATGAGCTTTCCGCCATCCAGAAAAATCAGCTCATCCGCTATTCGTCTAGCTTGCGCCAATGAGTGGCTTATCCAGATAACCGCACACCCAAACTCGTCTCTATACTTTTGAATCATTGTCTCCGCTGCAAGAGCAGCCTTCATATCCATTGCCGCTGTCGGCTCATCAATAATCAACACGTCACACGGGCGCATCAAAATCCTTGCCAGCGACATTCTCGCTGACTCTCCAACAGAGAGCCTGTGTCCGTTTTGATCTGCCAGCTCCGCAAGCCCCAGCTCATTTATGAGCCGCTCACTTCGCTGTTTGTCAGCACCGCCCAAACGAATATTTCTGCGGGTACTCAGGTGAAAAGCGAAGCTCTTTTGCGGCATATACCGAATTGTTTCGCCCGTCTCCCGATGGACACAGCCCTTACCGTCGGCCTCTATCACGCCTGCAAGCAGTTTTGCGAAAGTCGATTTGCCGCTGCCGTTTTCTCCCATGAGGGCGTAAATCTTTCCCTTTTCAAAGGATATGGGCGGCAGCTCCAAAACTGTCTTACCGCCATAGGTTTTCTTCAAATTTGTTGTTTTCATCGGCTTAACCTCGCTTGCAAAAGATAGGCCGCCGCATTCATAACAAGAGAAACAAAAAGCAGAATAATCCCCAGCGCCACGCCCAGAGTGAAGTCTCCCCTGTTGGTATACATCATTATTGCCGTTGTCATTACATTGGTTTTATACGCAATCGCTCCGCCGACCATGGAAACGGCGCCCACCTCGGCAATAGCTCTGCCAAAGCCGGTCAGATAAATGGAGATCATCTGATATCGGCTCTCATTTACCAGTAAAAAAGCGGTCTCTCCTCCGGTCAATCCCAGACCTTGGGCAGTCTCCCGAACGTCTGGGGCAATTTTCTCCAGAAAAGATTCCACCATTCCAATTATTATGGGTGTTATGAGCAAAACCTGAGCTATTATCATTCCGTTGACGGTGTACAGCAGTTTCAAATGTCGAAGCGGGCCGACGCCCGAAAACATCATATAGCACAGCAAACCGCAGACCACCGGCGGCACACCCATCAACGCTCTGTTGATGACGACAAGAGTGCGTTTTCCGGGAAAGTTATACAGAGCCAGTAAAACACCTATCGGCACTCCTATAAGGAGTGCCGCTAAGGAGCTGGTGATACTCATTCGCGCTGTAACACCAAGGATATTAAAAAGCTGAGCATCACCTGAAAACACTAAGTTAAAAGCTTGTATAAAAGCTGTTTTCATATCGAAACATTAGTCTTTCTCTGCGGTGAAGGTGAGGAAGGTCGCCTTGTCTGAGAGTATGTATGAGCCTGTCTCCTGAGCCATGGTCAGACACACGCCCATACCCGCATTGGAGTATGTATACCAATCGGCATAAGCTTTTACGCTATCTGCTTCTGTGGTTATTCCCAAGTTTTCAGGCCAAAGAGAAATTTCCTTGGTATGTGTTCCGCTGGCATCACCCCGGGAAACAAAGGAGAATTTGCCTTCGGCTATCAGTGCAAAGGCCGCTTTTACATCCGCAGCTTTTTTAACGCCCGCAGGGTCGGAAGCCGGTCCGCAGAGCACAAAGTAGTTATACATATATGTCAAACGCTGGGAATCAAAACCCTCAAGAGCATAACTGAAGCCACCCTCAACAAACTCCTCTTCCTGTGACTTGGAGTGAACAAGAAGCAAATCCGCGTTGCCGGCCTTTGCGTTTGCAATTGCCTTGCCCGTTCCGGCAGAAGTAATCTCAACTGTGTAGCCATATTTGGTCTCAAACAGAGGAATTACATATTCCAGCAGTCCGCTGTCGTTAACGGAAGTAGTTGTAGACATGCGAATCGTTTTTGTTTCCTCTGTCGCCTGAGGAATTTGAGCATCAGATGCAGGGCCGTCGTCCTTTAAGTAGAACAGATACTCGCCGAAATCAGCATATCCATATTCTGCGACGGCTGCTTTGCCTTCCTCGCTTAGCATCCAGTTAATAAGCGCCTTAGCTCCCTCGGTGTTGATAGACACGTCGGAAACCGCGTTACCGTCAGCATCCGCAAAAGGCGCCTCGGGATTAACCGCTAGCAGAGAGTAGTTGTTAATCATGGAGTCATCTTGCTCGAATAAGATAACCAGATTATCCTCGGATGTCGACACTGGAACGTCTTCTGTTCCCGAAGCTGGAACGTCTTCTGTTTCCTTTGTGTCGCCGCAGGCAGCAAAGGCAAACAGAATGCAAATCACAAGAAGCAGGGCAATACCTTTTTTCATTTTCTAGTCTCCTTCGTTCTTTGTGTTTCTCAACTTTTTTATTGGAAAATGTTGCTACTGTTCTCAAACTATCACAAATAATGCAAGTTTGCAAGAATTTGACCTGTAAATTCTCACAATTAAACAGTCTGTTTTTGAGAAGCTCTTGCAGCGTACATTCTTAATATAGCAAAGCTTCATTTATGAATTTAAATCTCTAACCAGGATTACCCAAAATTACTTTTGGATAATTTGACCGCTTCTTCAAATAATATGCGTGTCAGATCAAAGAAAAAAGGAGATTTGAATATATGAAGGCAACGGGAATTGTACGCCGCATAGATGACCTTGGGAGAGTGGTGATCCCCAAAGAGATAAGGCGTACCCTGCACATCCGCGACGGCGACCCCTTGGAAATATACACGGAAAAAGACGGAGAAGTAATTTTCAAGAAGTACTCCCCCGTCAACGAATTATCGGATTTTGCTATTAAAATCTGTGATGCCCTCCACAAATCCGGTAACAGCATTGCTGTGATCTGCGACAGGGACAGTATTATTGCCTCTGCAGGTATTGCAAAAAGAGAGCTCAGCGAAAGACGCATCAGCGAAGAGCTCACTGAGCTAATGGAAACCCGCAAATTTTATCGTGCCGACAACGGCGCAAGCATCCCCGTAGTCACAGGCAACGACGACCTTTGCGTCAGTGTAGCAGCCCCCATTTTGTCAGAAGGTGATATTATGGGCGCAGCGATTTTCATCGCAAAGCGCGGAGAAGAAGGCCCTAATGAGGTTCAGACCACTCTGATCTCAACGGTCGCCAGCTTCCTCGGCAAGCAGATGGAAGAATGAGATAATGCCGCTGTACAAACCGTACAGCGGCATTTGATTTAAGTCGCCCTAAAACAAGCTCATTTGGCTGGTGTCGGGAATGTCTCCCAGTGCGCCCAGAGCTTTAAGCTGCTCCATGTGTGTTTTACTTACCTTGGGACAGACCGCCGCCAGCTCTTCAACGGAGATAAAATGCCTGTCGCCCTCGCGGCAGCGTTCTAAATCAGCGGCGGCAGTTTCTCCCAAACCGGCAATCGCCACAAAGGGCGGGATCAAGGTGTTTCCGTCAATTACAAATCGCGTGGCCATAGAGGTATACAGATCCATACGTCCGAAGCTGAAGCCGCGCATATAGAACTCATAAACCGCTTCAAGAGTTGTGAGCGTGTCCTGATCCTTTGCCGTAGGTTCTTCCATAAGCTTAAGCTCACGGATTTTCCGGCGGACAGGGTCAATGCCTTGGGCCATGAGCTGGGCATCAAAGCTGTCGCTGCGGCGGTAGAAGTAGCAGGAGTAGTACGCCAATGGATAATGCACCTTGAAGTAGGCAATGCGAAACGCCATCATAACATAAGCTACGGCATGAGCTTTCGGAAAGAGATATTGAATTTTCCGGCAGCTCTCAATGTACCATTCCGGCACACCCAGAGACTCCATCTCTTCAACTATCCCCTCGGGCCAAGGTCTGCCCTTATGTATTGCGCCCTTACGAACAGTCTCCATAAACTTGAACGCCTTCACCGGATCCATGCCCTTTGAAATCAAATAAAGCATTATATCGTCACGGCAACCGACGGTTTGGCTTATGCTGGCTTGTCCCGAGAGAATCAGCTCTCTGATATTTCCTGCCCAAACGTCTGTTCCGTGGGAGAATCCGGAAAGCTTTATCAGAGTGTCAAAGCTGTCAGGCTTAGTGTCAACAAGCATTTGGCGTGTAAAAGCCGTTCCAAACTCCGGTATACCTATAGTGCCGGTTTTCCCGATTATCGGGTCCTCCTCCGGCAAACCAAGAGGTGTTGGCGAACAGAAGATCTTGCGGGTTTCCGAATCATCAAGGGGTATTTCCCGAGCGTTAACTCCGGTCAAATCCTCCAGCATTTTTATCATGGTCGGATCATCATGACCCAGTTCGTCCAGCTTAAGAAGGTTGTCCTCCATCTTGTGGTAATCAAAGTGGGTGGTGATGATGTCAGAATTGGGGTCATCCGCAGGATGCTGCACCGGGCAAAAGTCAGTTACGTCCATATTCTGGGGGATGATAACCAGTCCTCCCGGGTGCTGTCCCGTGGTGCGTTTAACTCCCACACAGCCCAGGGCAAGACGATTCTCCTCCGCCTTTGTTACAATCTTGCCACGCTCCGATAGGTAGTTTTTCACATAACCAAAGGCTGTTTTCTCTGCCAGTGTGCCTATGGTTCCGGCCTTAAAAACATGTTCGGGTCCAAACAGTTCTTCGGTAAATTTATGTGCTCTGGCCTGATACTCACCTGAAAAGTTCAGGTCGATATCGGGGATTTTATCACCGCCAAAACCTAAAAAGGTTTCGAAGGGGATGTCAAAGCCATCTTTTTGCAGAGGTTCTCCGCATACCGGACACAGCTTGTCCGGCATATCCGCTCCGCAGCCATAGTCCTTAGCCGACTCAAAGTCGGCATACTTACATTTCTGGCAGCGGTAATGAGCCGGCAGGGCGTTTACCTCTGTAATGCCGGACAAATACGCAACGATTGAAGAGCCGACACTGCCTCGTGAGCCCACAAGATATCCCGCTTCCAAGGAGTTTGCCACCAGCTTCTGAGCGGACATGTAAATAACGTCATAGTGACACTTTATAATGTCTCCCAACTCTGTCTCAACCCGCTTTTTAACGATTTCCGGCGGATTTTCTCCATAGAGCTCGGTCATGCGCTCGTAAACCAAGCGCTCCAAATCCTCTTTTGAGTTTTCAATAGTCGGTGCGAACAGTTCCTTTGGCAGAAGCTCTATATCCTGACACATATCGGCAATCGCGTTGGGGTTTTTTATAACAACGTCACGGCAGATCTCTTCGCCCAAATAGGCAAACTCCTCAAGCATCTCATCCGTTGTCTTGAAGTAGATGGGCATGGGCTTGTCCGCATCAGAAAACTTTTTGCCGGCAAGCAATATCCGGCGGAAAATCTCTTGATGAGGGTCAAGAAAGTGTACGTCTCCTGTTGCAACAACCGGTTTGCCCAGAGTCTTTCCCAAATCAACAATTCTCCGGTTGAAGTCTCTCAGCTCCTCTTCATCCTTCGCTGAACCGTTGTCAATCAGAAACAGGTTGTTGCACAGGGGCTGTATCTCAAGATAGTCATATAGACCTGCAAGCCGATGAATTTCTTCGTCGCTCTTATGGCGGCAAACGGCCTCGTATATCTCCCCCGCCTCGCAGGCAGAACCGACTATTATTCCCTCTCTGTGTTGCAGCAGAAGGCTTTTGGGAATTATGGGGTTCTTCTTAAAATGCTCCAAGTGTGACTTGGAGATAATCTCGTACAAATTCTTTAGACCTGCCTTATCCTTCACCAGCAGAATAATATGCTTGGTGCGATATTGTCGGCTGTTTTCGTTTCGCTCGCTGCGGCTTAGATCCTGCAGCTGCGAAATGTCTGTTATGCCCCGCTCTTCCAGCATCTCAACAAATTTTGCCATGATCCTGCCGCAAGCCGCCGCATCGTCAGAGGCCCTGTGGTGGTTGAAGGGCATGAGACCTAATCTGTCGTTGACCATGTCCAGCTTGTACCGCTTCATATCCGGCAGCAGGCTCTGGGCAAGAGTCAGGGTATCCATATAAACCGGCGCAAAGGCAATGCCGCATCTGCGGGCCGCCGCCGTCATAAAACCCATGTCAAACTCGGCATTGTGCGCAACCAGAGGGCGCTCACCTATGAATTCCATGAAGCTTCGAAGCACTTGTTCCTCATTGGGAGCATTCGCGACGTCTGCGTCTGTTATACCTGTGAGCCTTGTTATTTCCGGCGGTATGGGCATTTGCGGGTTAACAAAGCTCTCAAAGCTGTCAACGATCTCGCCCTTGCGAATAAGAACCGCACCCACCTCTGTCATGCGTTCGCTTTGTGCTGAAAGTCCCGTTGTTTCAATGTCAAAGGCGACGTACTCCTCCGAGAGCTTTCCCCGCTCCTGACCATAAACAGCCAGCTTATCATCAACATCGTTTACAAAATAGCCCTCAAGGCCGTAAATTATCTTGATCCCTGCCTTTTTCCCGGCAATCCATGCGTCAGGAAAAGCTTGGGCAACACCATGGTCGGTGATAGCAATTGCCTGATGTCCCCATTTCGCGGCGCGCTTGATTACTTCCACAGGGTCTGTCAAGGCATCCAGAGCTGAAAAGCGGGTATGCAGATGCAATTCAACGCGCTTTTCGTCGGCATTGTCCATGCGCTCCCGCTTTTTAATTACTTCTACGCCTGTGGGTTGGAGGCAAATATCCTGTTCGTAGCGATCCATGCTGACAGTTCCGTAAACTGTCAGGCACATGCCCTCTTTTATGGTATCAAGAGCGCCCTTTTCATCCTTAGGCCCAAAATACTTGGAAACCCGGATCGAACCCAGATTGTCCGTAATATCAAAAGAGAGCACCCAGCCGTCCCGCTTTGCAATGGCTCTGCTGGTAACGGCAAACACATCGCCTGTAACGGCAACTGAGCCGGACTCTGCGGTAAGCTCGTTCATAGCTGTGATTTTTCTCTTCGGAGCCTTACCGTAAATCAGCTTTCCTTTATCGGCTTTGGGTGTATCTGTCTTTTCGGATTTTGCCGTCTTCTCAGCTTTCTTTTCCTGTGCGGCGGGCCTTTCCCCGTCCACGGGATACGCCTTGACCTCTGCGACCTTTTGCACTATCTGCACACTGCTAATTCCATACCGGGAGGCAATCTTATCCTCCAGCATTTGCAGATGCATCCGCTGTGCTGTTTCGGAAAAATCTGCATAAACAGTCATAGACATTCGTTGGCGGTTAACTTTTACTTCCCCGACGAATGCCCGACTTAACCCTCCGCATAGGCTTTCCAGTCCTGCGCAGAAAGGGAACATATCTAAAAATTTCGTTTTATCAGTATTGCTCACTGGTTTCTCCTATGTATTGCCGTTTATTTCAGTGCCTTATGCACCATATCAGAAAGGGCTTCGGGGAGGTTTTCCTCCGCCACCTTGCCCACGATCTCGCCGTTTTTGAAGATAAGCCCCTCGCCCTTGCCTCCGGCAATGCCGAAGTCCGCGTGCCTTGCCTCTCCCGGTCCGTTTACAACGCAGCCCATAACCGCAACTGTCACCGGAGTTTTAATGTCGCTGAGAAGCTCCTCGACTCTCCGGGTCAGGGAAAACAAGTCAACCTCCGTTCTGCCACAGCTGGGGCAGGATATTATTTCAACACCCTCCCGGCGCAGCCCTACGGCTTTGAGTATGGCTATGCCCGCCTTGACCTCTTCAAGAGGATCTGCCGTCAGGGACACTCTGATGGTTGAACCAATGCCGTCCAATAGCAATGAGCCTATTCCCACGGAGGATTTCACTAAGCCTGCATAGGCCGTACCCGATTCTGTAACACCGAGGTGCAGGGGGTGAAGCGTCTGCTTCGCAATCAGGCGATAGGCTTCCACCGTACTGTTGACATCCGATGATTTTACCGATATACAAATGTCGTCAAAGCCCATATCTTCCAGCATATGTACATGCCCCATAGCGCTCTCACAGAGGGCTTGAGGGCTGTTGCCGTATTTCTCCAAAAGGTGCTTTTCCAAGCTCCCGCCGTTAACTCCCACCCGTATGGACGTGCCGTTGGCACGGCAGGCGTCGGCAATCATTTTTACCTTATCTTTTGAGCCGATGTTGCCGGGGTTTATTCTTATCTTGTCAAAGCCCGCTTCGACTGCCGCTATGGCGAGTTTGTAGTCAAAGTGTATATCTGCAACCAAGGGCATTCTACAGCCTTCGCGGATTGACGGCAATGCGGCGGCAGCTGCCTCATGGGGCACGGCAAGTCTGGCAATGTCACAGCCTGCCGCCTCCAAGGCAGCAAGCTGTGACAGTGTTGCGGAAACATCTTCGGTTTTGGTGTTGCACATGGACTGCACGCTAACAGGTGTTCCTCCACCAATTTGGACACTTCCGACCTTTATTGTTTTGGTGTTTTCTCTGCTCATATTTGTTGCCTCTAAACAAAGATGTTGTAAATATCGTTGAACATAACAAAGGCCATGAGGGCGAACAGAGCGATTAGAAACGCCCCGTGGATATAACCCTCATACTTTGGATTGAGTTTGCGTTTAGTGGTTTTTTCAACAACTGTATTAACCAGCAAAAATGCTATTCTGCCCCCGTCCAAAGCGGGTATTGGCAGCAGATTCATAACAGCCAGGTTGATCGCGATAAACGCCGCCAGATAGGATATGGAAAACGCCGCCTGAGCAGTCGTTTCCGAAGCTGTGCCCACATCGTTGATGATGTTGACAATACCTACAGGGCCTGACAGATCCTTTAGCCCGACTCCGCCGCTGACAAGGTCGGAAAGCCCAAGCCAAACCATACGCACAAAGTCCAAGCTTCCATACCAGGAGAATTTTAGGGTATCCATTATCCCGCCGGGCTTATCTTCAAAACGGAAGCCGAAAAGCTGGTACTCCTGACCGTCTATCGTATAGTTTAGGCGCGTAAGCTTAAAGTCGTCCAATTGCACCTTTTCTCCGTCACGGATTACGACGATATCATGCACGTCGCCCCCCTGCCTGTCAAGGAAAAAGGACACGTTGGACTTAAAATAGATGCGGTGACCGTCAATCTCATAAATCTCGTCATTGGGCTGCAGAGCATTTTCGCCCACATAGGGACAGTCTTCATAGAAGCTTGTAACGACGGGACTTACAAAGTAGGTAGACCCGTTAAC
>CAZHCB010000012.1:0-1429 GCA_964530935.1 uncultured Oscillospiraceae bacterium | reverse complement strand
CTCGTGTATGGTGATTAGTAAGCCAAAAATAATTATTGCTATAACGATATACATATTTTACCTCAAACTTAAGATGACAGGTTTCACCTTATATCGAACGAACAAACTCCCGGGCCTCTAAATCTGACCGCTCCAGCTCATCCAGAGTTGGCTTCCTGCCGCTGCCCACTGCTTCAACAGCCTGAGCAACAAGGCGATAGATATCATTGAAGCCTATTTCCTGTGCCAAGAACCGGGCAACGGCCTGTTCATTGGCAGCACTCATAACCGCCGCCTTCGTGCCCCCTGCCCCTGCCAGCTCCATGGCCAGACCAAGACAGGGGAAGTTTTTCAAATCCGGCTCATAAAATGAGAGCTTACCAAGCTTCCCAAAATCGGGAACATCCATTGTAAAGCTCTGCCTTACGGGATAAGTAAGGGCATAGCGAATAGGCAGCCCCATATCGGGTACACCCAACTGTGCCATTATACTGCCGTCGCAGAACTCTACCATAGAATGTATTATACTCTCAGGATGTATTATTACCCTAATTTCTTCCGGTTTAACACCGAAAAGATGCATTGCCTCAATAAATTCCAAACCCTTGTTCATAAGGGTAGCGCTGTCAACGCTGATCTTTGCTCCCATGCTCCAATTGGGATGCGCAACGGCCTGGGCCGGAGTAACCTTTTCCATATCAGTCAGAAGTCTTCCCCGAAAGGGTCCGCCTGAACCGGTCAGATGAATATATCTCAGTGCACGCTCCTGACCCTGTGCCTCAAGACACTGGAAAATGGCGGAGTGCTCACTGTCAACCGGAATTATTTCAGCTGCATAAAGGGCAGCGCGCTCCATAACAATCTCTCCGGCGCAAACAAGAGTTTCTTTATTTGCAAGGGCGATTCTCTTGCCTTCATTGATCGCTGCCAAAGTGGGCGCTAATCCCACAGAGCCGGAGACAGCAGTGACAACGCAGTCTCCGTAAGCCGCGGCACACTCAACAAGTCCCGACATACCACCGGCAACTTTAATGCTCGTGTCTCCCAGAGCGATTTTGAGTTGCTTTGCAGCAGCTTCGTCAAAAACCCCTACCAATTCGGGCATGAACTCTCGAGCCTGCTGCTCAAGCAGACTGATGCTTGTATTGCCGGAAATAGCTTTCACGGGTATGCCCAGCTGCTTTGCGGCAGCTAAGGTCTGACGGCCAATGCTCCCCGTAGAGCCTAACACCGATATGGATCCTACCATCAATTAAACCTCTATTGTCTTTACTATCGCAGGCAGTAACAGCACCATGATTTCAATCATGGGCGCTGTGAAGTGCATGCTGTCGAAACGATCCAGCATCCCACCGTGGCCGGGTATAAGGTCGCCGTAATCTTTAAGCTGATATTGCCGCTTAACGGCGGAAAAGGCCAAGTCTCCTATTTGGCAGGCAAAACTGCCGAA
>CAZHCB010000011.1:0-22669 GCA_964530935.1 uncultured Oscillospiraceae bacterium | reverse complement strand
TCTGGGAGTCAAATATTTTTGGCAAGTCAATGTACGACATCGCCGAGGAAGGGCTAATGGCGAAGCTCAATCGTTTGCCCAACTCAACAGCACATAAGTTGCGGGGTGCTCTGCAAAAGCTTGTAAACGAAGGCAGGGGCGGTTTAATCTGCATCGTGCTGTAAATCAAAAGAGGGTGGATTAATCCACCCTCTTTTGATGCGGTTTATGTTATTTTTCAAAACTGAAATTTAGGTCAAAACCATCGGATTCGCAAATGATAGTTCCTTGCTCGTCTGTTCTGTAATATGTTATTCCGGCCTCCTCAAGCTTTTCTAAGGTGACTTCATGGGGATGACCGTAGGAATTATCAACACCGCAGCTGATAACGGCATACCTGGGATTTACTGCGTTTAGATATTTGGCGCAGCTGGAGGTACTGCTGCCGTGGTGGCCAACCTTCATGACTGTGCTGGACAGGTAGTTGCCGTATTCATCCACCAAGTCAAGCTCACTCTCCGCCTCGGCGTCTCCGCTAAATATGAAGCTCACAGTGCCGTAAGTAAGCCTGATAACAATGGATGTGTTGTTCGGGTCTTCGTAATCATATAAAGGGCCGAGAATTTCAAAGTCTGCGCTTCCCAGACTATAAGTGTCTCCCGGCTTGGGGATTGTAAGCTCTAAACCTTGCTTCTTAACAGTCTTCACAAAGCTATTAAATGCCCTTGTATCGTATTGCGTTACCGGAGAGAACACCACACCTGCCCGGGCGTAGTTGAGGGCGCCTGAGAGGCCGCCAACGTGGTCCTCGTGAGCGTGAGTGCACACTACGAAGTCAAGGTAATCCACGTCAAGTTTTTTTAGGTAAGAGTATATTAAGCTGCTGTCCTCAACATTTCCGCCGTCGATAAGCATTGCATAGCCGTCGCACAAAATGAGAATGCTCTCTGCCTGTCCAACGTCAATAAAGTGGACTTCAAATTCCCCGGTTCCGTCAAAAGAATCATATAGAAGCTCGTTAACTATGTCATCGATATATGAGCAAGAGGAGAGAAAAACCGTACAGATAAGGACCAACGCGAGCAGAATGGCTGTTAATTTACGTCTCATTACAAACCCCGATAAATCTAGTTTTTACCATATTATCATTAATTCGACAATTTGTGAAGATAACAAGTGACAAATAAGAGGCAATTAGATTTGACTTTTCTATATAAGTAGTTGTACAATAATGCGGTGAGTAAGTTGAGCGACCGCGGGCACAAGGCGAAAGTCTGTGCGTGAGGAAAGTCCGGGCTCCGCAGGGCAAGGATAGTGGGTAACGCCCACCGAAGGCGACTTCAGGAAAAGTGCAACAGAGATATACCGCCGCATTATGCGGTAAGGGTGGAAAGGCGAGGTAAGAGCTCACCCAACGGCTGGGAACAGTCCGTTGCTGTAAACTCTATCCGGAGCAACACCGTGGGAGGACAATAGGCTTGCCCGGCCGTCCTCGGGAGGTGGCTAAAGCGTGCCGGCAACGGTAAGCGTAGATAGATGGTCGCACAAACAGAACCCGGCTTATAGACTTACTCGCACAATGAAATTAAGCAGCCGTGCTTTCAGCACGGCTGTTTTGTCTTATTCACCCTTGTACTTTTTCCGCGTTGCCATACCGCCTCTGATGTGTCGCTGCGACTTATTAAACTCCAGCAGCTCTTTGACCTTGAAGTATAGTGGCTTGTTGGCATAATACAGCCTCTCTGTCAGGTCCTTATGTACGGTGCTTTTGCTGATACCGAACTTTTTGGCGGTTTCGCGGACAGTTGTTTTGTTTTCGATGATGAAATTTCCAAGCTCACAGGCTCTTTCATCTATGTTCTCAGTCACAAAACACCACTCCCTGAGTTTATTTACCATGCTCATCTATATTCGAGAGCGGCGGTAAATATGAGCGAGGGATGGAAGGAAGTAATATTCTCTTAAGAAGTATTGCAAAAATATTATGAATAGTAATTTAATTTTTTACGCATGACAGCAGATCACGTTCATTTTTTCTCTTTAATAATAGCATTTTTTGCAGAAAAATCTTCTGCGGATTAGATGACCACAAGATGTTGTGCTTGTCCAGCGCAAACAACAATAATTGCAAGTTTGTTTTTAGGATTGCAAAAATAAGAATAAAATTTAAGTAAAATTCCATCACTCACACTTTACATAAATAATTATAATAATTTGTATCAGAAAAAGTTGTTGACATTCTCCACAGGGTTTTGAACAATCCAGAAAAAATAGCCCGTGATTTATAAAGATATTTCGACGTAGTTCGACCAATGAAAACAACTTTTGTGCAAAGTAGTACAAATATTGCCAAGTTTACATAACGCATAATTGCAAATAATTCTTATTTAAATCAATCTGCAATTTTTAATTCTTTGCTTATCATCGATTGTGAATATTTGTATTTATTATATTTATATTGTGAAATAATCTTGCAAAAAGCATAGCTCTGCGCTATAATACTTAAGATGAATGTCCGCGGACAGATGTATTCCTGTGGCGGACACATTAAAAATGCGGTACATATTTCCGCAATTTATTTGGAGGAAAAGAAATGAAAAAGTACTTGGCTCTTGTCCTTGCACTGCTTATGATCGTTGCATTGTTTGCCGGTTGTGGCAACGGCAAGGAAGCGGCAGGCGGCGACACCACCGGCGACAAGGTAGTTAAGATCGGCGTTTTTGAGCCCGCCTCTGGCGACTCTGCTTCCGGCGGTAAGAAAGAGACCCTCGGCATGCAGTATGCTAATTCTGAGACCCCCACCGTTGAAATAGGCGGAGAGACCTACAAGGTAGAGCTGGTTTATTCCGACAATGGCTCTGACCAGGCAAAAGCTGTTTCCGCCGCTTCCACTCTTGTCAGCGCAAATGTTGCTTTGGTTCTTGGCTCATATGGCTCCGGTGTTTCCGTTGCAGCCAGCGACACATTCAAAGACGCAGGTCTTGCAGCTATAGGCGTAACCTGCACAAACCCCAAAGTAACAGTAGGCAACGATCACTATTTCCGCATTTGCTTCCTTGATCCTTTCCAGGGCACTGTTCTTGCAAAATATGCTTTTGAAGAGCTTGGCGCAAAGACAGCTTACTGTCTGGGCGAACTCGGAAACGAGTATGACCAGGGTCTTGTAACATTCTTTAAGGAAGCTTTCGAAGCTGCAGGCGGCAAAGTAATCACCGACTCCTTCCCCAAGGATAACTCTGACTTTAGTACATACATCAACAAGGCAAATAACGAAGGCGCTGAAGTTTTCTTCTGCCCCGTATCCATTGCATATGCAACACAGATTATAGCTCAGGCAGCTAAGCTGAATGTTTCTTTCCCCTTCCTGGGCGGCGACACTCTGGACGACAATATGGTTCTTGATGCTGCCAAGGGCACCAATGTTAAGCTTAATGTTACTACCTTCTATAACGAAGGTGGTAATCCTGAGTTTGACGCAGGGATCAAAGAGTATATCAATACCAATGCTGATGCTAAGACCGCAAACGGTGGTAATGACACTATCTCTGCTGTAACCGCAATGGGCTACGATGCGTACTATGTAGCACTTGAGGCTCTCAAGGCTGCCGGTTCCATCGATCCGGCTGCTGTTAAGGCTGCAATCCCCGCTATCAAATATGAAGGCGTATCCGGCTCGATCTCATTTGACGAGATCGGCGATGCTATCCGTGACACCGCATACATCAAGGCAGCAAACACCGAAACAGGTGCTTGGGACTTCGTTAAGCAGCAGTCCGTTGGCTAAAAACAAATAAGCATAACATTTTCTAAAGAGTTTTTCGCTCTTGGGGACGCATAAGCGTCCCCAAGAGCCCAAGATTTTGGGAGCTGCCTCGAAAACAGCGGCAGGGTTTCCGCTGTTTTCGAGGCAACTCCGATTTTTAGTAAGCCCGTTTAGGGGAGGAATCGTAATGGAGTTTTTCGTATCGCAAATACTCTCAGGAATTTCCGTCGGCGGCCAATATGCACTAATAGCGATCGGCTACACGATGGTATATGGAATACTTAGGCTAATTAACTTTGCCCATGGCGACGTATTTATGTGTGCCGGTCTTATGATGGTTTATCTGTCAACTGCAATGCCAATTTATGTAGCAATTCCCATTGTTATCATTTTGACTGTTATTCTCGGTTTTATTATTGAGCGTGCAGCATATAAACCTCTGCGCAACGCACCAAGAATGTCAGTTATGATTTCTGCAATCGGCGTTAGCTATCTATTGCAGAACTTTGCCCTATATGCAACCGGCGGTCAGCCTAAAACGTATGTTTCTATTCCGCTTCTGTCGAAATCGCTCACAGTTTTTGGAGCAAGTACGCTCTGGGTAACTATAATCACCCCCATAATTGTTGTAGCACTTGTATTTGCGCTGACACTGCTTATCAACCACACAAAAGTCGGAATGGCTATGCGTGCGGTTGCAAAGGACTTTGAAACCAGCCAGTTGATGGGAATAAAAATTAACACCGTTATTTCAATTACCTTTATTATTGGTTCTTTCCTGGCAGCAATTGGTTCTATGCTGTATTTTACCAAATATCCGACAGTTGTTCCGACGGCAGGATCTATGCCGGGACTTAAAGCCTTTGTTGCAGCAGTTTTTGGCGGCATCGGATCAATTCCCGGAGCTGTAATCGGAGCGTTTATTATCGGCATCTGCGAAACATTTATTAAGGGAACAGAATTTACCGTTTTCTCTGATGCAGTTACGTTTGCTCTTTTAATTGTCATTCTTGTTGTTAAGCCCACCGGGCTCTTCGGCGAGAGAGCAACCGACAAAGTATAAGGAGGGCGAATAAATGACTAGATTAAAGCAAAAAAAAGATAAAAAAGGGTCGCTTATTACAATCCTTATTCTCCTTGTTATTATGGCTGTAGTTGTTGTACTTGAAAACACGATTTCGCCTAACTCCATGATTTTTACAGTACTCAAAAAGAGTGCGGTTTATTGTCTGGTTGCTGTTTCAATGAACCTGTTAAACGGGTTTACAGGCCTGTTCTCCCTCGGTCAGGCGGGTTTCATGCTTTTAGGTGCTTATACATACGCAATTTTGACCATTCCGACCAATGTGCGCGAGAGCGTTTACTACATCTATCACGGCTCATCTGTTAAGTTCTCTTTGCAAGAGATATTCGGAAGCCTCTTCGGAAGCACCGGAATCGGCGGAGGAGTAAGCCTTGTTCTAGGCGTACTGCTGGCAATTATTTGTGCGGGTATAGTGGCTATGATTTTTGCCTACTTGGTTGGCCTGCCGGTTCTCAGACTTAAGAGTGACTATCTGGCAATAGCAACACTTGGATTTGCAGAAATAATTCGTGCAGTTTTTCAGTGGGGCAATCTTGGTCGCGTTACCAACGGTGCAAACATGCTCTCAAGCTTTCCAACTTTCTCTAGTTTTAACATTGTTGACTCTACAGGCAAAGTGATTCTGAGACTCTCAACTTTTGTACCTATTTTCATTGCAGGCATTTGCATTGCGCTTATTGTCCTGTTAATAAACTCCTCCTATGGTCGTGCCTTCAAGTCTATTCGTGATGATGAGGTTGCGTCTGAGGCTATGGGGATTAGCCTTGCAAAGCATAAGCGGCTATCTTTCTGTATCAGCTCGTTCTTTGCCGGTGTTGGCGGTGCGCTGTTTGCCATGTTTGCCACAACGGTTCAGGCGAAGATATTTACCTCAGCAATGACCTACGAGATCCTTTTGATCGTTGTAATTGGCGGCATCGGCTCTGTTTCGGGCAGCTGCATCGCTTCATTCCTTTATATTGCCTGTTCTGAATGGTGGCTGCGTTTCCTGGATAATGAGATGTATATCGGAACATTCAAAGTCCCGCTGTTGCGCAACGGCTTTAGAATGGTAGTTTTCTCGATAGTAATTATGGCTATTGTTCTGTTCTTTAGAAGAGGGATGATGGGAACTAATGAGATTTCGGATGTGTTTAATAAACTTATTAAAAAGAAGAAACCAAAAGCTGTAAAGGAGGGTGCTGACAATGAATGAAAACATCCTCAAAATTGAAAATTTGACCATGCAGTTTGGCGGCGTTGTCGCTGTTAATAGTCTTTCACTTGAAGTAAATAAAGGCGAAATCGTTGCGCTTATCGGACCAAACGGCGCCGGCAAAACAACAGCATTTAACTGTATAACCGGCGTTTATGAGCCGACAAACGGACGGGTGAGCTTTCAGGGAAACCCCATCGTTCAAAACCATCCTCGCGGTAAAGCGAAGAAGCTTTATGCTGGCGAGGATGCGGAAAAATTTCTGCATGACAGAACACTGAACCCCACCCCTGATAAGATTACGAATTTGGGTATTGCCAGAACTTTTCAGAACATCCGACTTTGGCATAGTATGACGGTTTTTGACAACGTATTAACCGCAAAGCATATGCGTGCGAAGCAAAACTTCCTTACAGCGACCTTTCGTCTGTCCCAAAAGGAAGAAATGCGGATGAGAGAAGAAACAATGGCCCTGCTGGAGGAGCAAAACCTTGCTCAGTATAAGGACGACATTGCAACAAGCCTTCCCTATGGTCTCCAGCGCAGATTGGAAATCGCACGAGCCTTGGCGACTGACCCGACGCTTTTGCTGCTTGACGAACCTGCGGCAGGTATGAACCCACAGGAAACACAGGCGCTGGGTGAGTTTATCGTTGATATTAAGGAGAAGCACAACCTTACTATTTTCTTGATAGAGCACCATATGGATTTGGTTATGCAGTTTTCCGACCGAATCTACGTAATTGATTTTGGTAAGCTGATTTGCGAAGGAACTCCCCAGCATGTTCAGTCAGATAATCGTGTTATTGAGGCATATTTGGGGGTGGCAGAATGAGCGAACCTATTTTAAAGATTCAGGACCTAAAGGTTCACTATGGCGGAATTGAAGCTGTTAAAGGCATTAATTTCGAAGTTAACAAGGGTGAGATCGTAACGCTGATAGGTGCCAACGGCGCGGGAAAAAGCTCAACACTTCGCTCAATTGTTGGACTTGTAAAGCCGTCCTCCGGTAAGATCTTTTTTGAAGGCAGCAATATAATCGATAAGGACACGACCGACATTGTTAAAAGCGGGATTACTCTTGTTCCCGAAGGAAGGCGCGTTTTCCCTGATTTAACCGTTTTAGAGAATCTCAAAGTTGGCGCATATATGCGCAGCGATAACCTTCGGGCTGATATTGAATGGGTATTTGATCTGTTTCCCCGCTTGAGAGAGCGTTCCTGGCAAGCGGCAGGCACTCTCTCCGGAGGCGAACAACAAATGTTGGCGGTTGGACGCGCGCTTATGAGCCGCCCAAAGCTTATGATGATGGATGAACCGTCTTTGGGTCTTGCTCCGCTGATCGTAAAGAGCATCTTTGATATTATTAAAGAGATTAACAAACAGGGCGTTACAATACTCCTAATCGAGCAAAACGCAAATATGGCACTACGCACAGCGGATACGGGCCATGTAATGGAGACCGGTAGAATTACTCTTTCGGGCAAGGGCTCTGATCTGCTAAATGATGAGGCCGTAAAGAAGGCATATCTGGGCAGCTAGAAAAAAACTAGAATACCCCTCCGTATATTCGGAGGGGTATTTTCAAATCAATCAAGTGTAATAAAGATGGATTGTTATAATCAAGTGTTTTCTAATTAATATCGTGCATTGAGGGATTATCAAGTAGCTTTCCGTCGGCTTGAAAACGTGAACCGTGACAAGGACAGTCCCAGCTTCGTTCCACAGGATTCCATTCCAAGGCACAGCCCATATGTGGACATCTGCGTCCGGTTCCGGAAAAATAACTGCTTAGGCTGTTTGAGAAGTTGGTAAGCAACTGCTTGTTGAAGGGACTTCTTTGGGGAGAAAAAAGCAGCTCATATTTGCTTTTGCCTTCGGTGATTAACTCTGTAAGAATGTTCGCAGCAACCATGGATGAGCTCATACCCCACTTATTAAAACCGGTAGCAACATAAACATTTGGCATGAAGCGTGAGTACCTGCCAATGTACGGTACTGAGTCTAGGCTCATACAGTCCTGTGTTGCCCATGAGAAGCGTTCTATGGCCGCGGGGTAGCTTTCCTCGGCGAAAGCCCGCAGCGGCTCATAGCAGCCGCCAGGCTTGCCTGTTTGGTGATCGCCCCCGCCTATGAACAGGTAATTGTTCCAGTTTCGAAAGGAAAATCCGTTTTGTGCGTCATCAACATACATTCCTTTTACATCAGGTCCGCCTTCCAAGGCGATAACATATGACCTGTGTTGATAGAGCTTAGAGAAATAAAAGCCCCAGCGGTTTATAAAAGGGAAGTGGCTGGCGATTATTACCTTGTTCGCCTTAATTGTGCCGTGGTCTGTAAAGGCCGTTGTACCTTTGAGGTCACGGACGAAGGTGTTTTCATATACTTTTAAATTTTGCGCAAGAGAATAAAGCAGCTTTAACGGATGATACTGCGCCTGATTTTTAACTTCAACCGCTCCCTTAACTTCCACGGGTAGTGGGACGTTTTCATGAATCCGGGCCTCTGCTCCCAAAGAAGTTAAAGCACTATATTCACGCTCAATGATGTCAAAGCGCTTGGTTGAATAGACGAAGGAACTTTGCTTAGAATAATCACAGTCGATTTTTCCTGCCAATTCTTCAAACTGAGCCAAAGCAGCAGCATTAGCGTCATAGTATAGTTGTGCCGAATCAAAATTCTTTTTTTCAATAAGCCTATGATAGCATAGACCGTGCTGAAGGGTTATTTTTGCGGTTGTGTTGCCGGTTACACCGCTGCATATACGGCTTCCCTCTGCGATTATGCAATCAACTCCGGCTTCAGCCAGTCTGTGTCCGCAAAGAATACCGGCTATACCGCCACCAATAATCAATACATCAGTTGTTATATCTCCGTCAAGCGCCTGAAATTCAGGGGAATCTGTTGTGTTTTTCCAAATAGAACTCATAATGTCACCTCGCTTTGGTAGTATGACCGGATTGGTGGAAAAAATGAGGAAAAAATGTATTGACATGGGAAAACATCTTTAGTATAATTACCCTTGCCTGTTCGGCGAGGAATGTCGATAGGGCGATATATGGCGGCGTAGCTCAGTTGGCTAGAGCACTCGGTTCATACCCGGGGTGTCACCGGTTCAAATCCAGTCGCCGCTACCATATCCGGCCCGTTGGTCAAGTGGTTAAGACACCGCCCTTTCACGGCGGTAACATGGGTTCGAGTCCCGTACGGGTCACCACAAGATGGGGGAGTTGGAAGCTCCCCCTAATTATTTCCGGAGGCTTAGCTCAGCTGGTTAGAGCGCTCGCCTCACACGCGAGAGGTCGATGGTTCGAGTCCATTAGTCTCCACCACGTCGAAAGTGTCATGTACCGTTGCGCTTCCGCCTTGAAGAAACAGGCGAAAGCTGCGCTATACAAGGCACTTTCTCCTTTTCCGAATGGAACCCACTGCGCTGGGCTTCCATTCGGGCACGGGGGTGGGCTGCATCTATTTCTATCAAACGATACAATCCTAAAATATAGACGAACCCTCGCTGACGAAGTAAAACTCGTCGGCGAGGGTTCGCTACGTTATTTTATTTAATTATTTCTTTCTTGAGAGAACCTGCTCGATTTTTGCTTTCACACCGTTTGCGTCAACGCCGTATTTGGCAAGCAGCTCAGTGTATGGAGCGCTCTCGGTAAAGGTGTCCTGTATGCCTACGAACTCCGTGGGTACACCGGCACCGCCCCAGGCGAGGACTTCGGAGACTGCGCTTCCAAGACCGCCGTAGATGTTGTGCTCCTCGGCAGTTACAATTGCGCCGGTTTCTGCGGCGCACTTTAAAATGAGCTCCTTGTCGATGGGCTTAATGCTGTACATATCAACAACGCGAACAGATACGCGGGATTTTTCCAGCTCCTCGGCTGCTTCAATTGCCTTGTGAACAAGAAGTCCGCAGGCGATGACGGTGACATCCGTGCCCTCGCGGACGATTGCGCCCTTTCCAAATTCCAGCTTTGAACCCTCTTCGTATAGGTCGGGGTAAACATCTCTTGACAGACGCAGATATACAGGTCCATCATGCTCAACCGCATATTCCGTTGCCCAGCGGGTGCTGGCAGCGTCAGAGGGGGCAATAACGACCATGTTAGGCAGAGAGCGCATAACAGCGATATCCTCTGTTGCGTGGTGTGTAGCGCCGTCAAGAGCGTCAGACATGCCGCAGTATGCGCCACCCAGCTTTACATTGAGGTTGCCATAGCAAATCTGCGCACGGGTGGAAATCAAGCCCAGAGTTGTTAGGAAGGCTGTAAAGGTGTTGGCAAAGGGAATTTTTCCGGTAGTCGCAAGACCGGCAGCGGTCGCTACCATGTTGCTCTCGGAAATACCCATGTTAAAGAAGCGGTCAGGGTGCGCTTTGCCGAAAACTGCGCTCTTTGTTGAACCCGAAAGGTCAGCGTCAAGAACAACGATATCTTTATTTGTTTCCCCAAGCTCCGCCAAAACAGAGCCGTAAACATCTCTAATTGCTTTTGCCATTATTTTGCACCTCCCAGTTCTGCCAAGGCTGTTTCTAAATCCGCGTCGGGAATCGGTTTTCCGTGCCATGCCGCCTTTCCTTCCATGAAGGAAACACCCTTGCCTTTAACGGTTTTGGCTATAATAACCGTAGGACCGTCAGTATAAGCTTTTGCTGCTTCCAGTGCATCGTACAGGGCGGCAATGTCGTGACCGTCACAGGTGATCACATTCCAACCAAAGGCTGCAAATTTAGCGCCAAGATCACGCAGGGGCATAATTTCGTCTGTTGTGCCGTCCAGTTGAACTCCATTGTGATCAACAATTGCGGTGAGGTTGTTCAGCTTAAACTTTGGAGCGGAGGTCGCGGCCTCCCAAACAGCGCCCTCATTAAGCTCACCATCGCCCAGAACGGCATAAACACGTGCAGGGGAGTCGTTGAGCTTGAGCCCGAGGGCCATACCCTGTGCGGCAGACAAACCTATTCCAAGAGGACCTGAGGGCATCTCGACTCCGGGGGTGTGATTAGAGGGGTGACCCTGTAAGTTGCTGTTAATGCGACGCAGTGTGCTCATACTATCTTTAGGCAGGTAACCTTTTTCAATGAGGTTACGGTAGAGCATGGGCGCAGCGTGGCCCTTGCACAGAACCAGCCTGTCGCGATTGGGATCGTCCTGCTTTGAGGAGTCAACATTCATATACTCCTGATAAAGCAGTGTCAATATTTCGCATACTGAAAGTGAACCGCCCGGATGACCGGACTGCACAGAGTGCACGGCGGTTAGAACATCGATACGGAACTGGCGGCAAAGCCCGTCCAACTCCTTAACTCGCGTGGGTGATAGTGACATGGTATTTCCTCCGTTAATTTACTGTATTTTGCGAACGTCCCTCTAAAAACAGACGAACATTTTCAATTGAAATATTAATAAGCCGAGTTCGTGACTCAAGTGGGGCCCATGCAATGTGAGGGGTGATTACAGTGTTTGGCGCGGTAATCAGGGGACAAGTTTCCAGGGGGGGTTCATTTGCCAAAACGTCTGCTCCGAAGCCGCCGACTTTGCCGTTTTTCAGCGCCTGAGCCAGATCAGCCTCATTTATTAGTCCTCCCCGGGCGGTGTTGAGAAGAATAACTCCGTCTTTCATGGACGCAATTGACTGCGCTGAAATCATGTTATAGTTATCCGGTGTTTGAGGGCAGTGCAAACTGATAATATCAGACTTTTCTATGAGCTCTTGAAATGAAACCAGTTCTACTCCGTCAATTCCTGAACTGTCACGGGGTTTTGATGCGCAGGCAAGCACGTTCATACCAAAGCAGAGCGCGACTCTGGCAACAGCGGTGCCGATTCGTCCAAAGCCGACAACACCCATAGTTTTGCCTGAAAGTTCGGTTAGGGGAGCGTCCCAGTAGCAAAAATCAGGACATTTTTGCCACTTGCCTTGTTTAACTGTTTCGCTGTGAAGTCCCGTGTGCATACACAGTTCTAAAAGCAGAGCGAAGGTGTGCTGAACAACTGAAGGAGTGCTGTATGCCGGTACATTACAGACTGTAATATTATAATCCGCAGCAGCGGCAGTGTCGATAATATTATAACCGGTTGCAAGAACTCCGATGTATCTTAAGTTGGGACACCGGGAAAAGATATCTGCTCCCATCTTGATTTTATTAACAAGAATAATCTCCGCATCTCCAATGCGCTCTAAAAGAAGTTCGCGGGGAGTGCGGTCATAAATGGTAACATCGCCAAGAGAATATAGAGCGTCCCAGCTTATATCTCCCGGGTTTGCACAAATTCCGTCAAGAACCACAATCTTCATCTTTTCGATCTCCTTTGCACTACTTGTCAGTATATTTCAAACAACCGCTGCCGTCAAGGATTTGGGTTTACTAATATAATAGAAATGTTTTAAATTTGCTTGATACGGGGATTTGAATATGGTAGAATCTTGGTTAGACCAGTGAACCCGTGCTGGCTTCTACGGGCTTTTTTCGCCCATTTAGACCACATTCTTACGAAAGGACTGCTTACATGCCAAATAAAAGTTCCAATTTTGAACGCTGGCTAGGATACCATAACGGCAATTCCGCAAGAAGTGACCTTGGCGATACGCTGGAGCAGTCGTGGGCGGCTAGCGACTCGTTAAATATTGACTATCAGCGGGCGCTTCCAAAGGATGTTACAACAAGTGAATTTGATAGAACGAAAAAAAGCTATAAGCGTATAATGGTTACTTCTGACTGGGTTATTAACCACATAATTGAAACTGTGGCTGATGACGAGTTCAGGGTAATGCTATTTAGCAAGGAAGGTATCCTGCTTAGAATATACGGCAGAAATACAAAAAAAGACTGGCTCAGTCAACGGGGAATAAAGAGCGGCACAAAGTGGTCTCAGGAGAATATCGGCACCAATATTTTATCAATGGGCATGAGCAAGCGGAAGGCCTTTGATATGTTCGGCTGTCAGAACTACTCCCGCTTTTTGACTGACGGTGCATATTACTACGCACCAATTTTTCTTATGGAAAATGAGTTTTCCGCAAGCATTGTTATTGCAATTCCTATAGAGAAAAGCGATGCGTATTTGCGAACGGTTGCCATCTCGGTGGCCCGTTCAATTGAGCTGGACATGTTCATGTTTGAGAGTGTTGAGCGCTTCACAAGCGGGGATGAGGACAAGGGCTCGATCTTTCTTCGCTATGATGAGGGAAAGTACAAGATTGGCCTTATGACCAGTCAGGTTTTTAACATTCTCGGCGTCAAGAAGACAGACACATACCACTTAACTCTTGAAGACCTTATTCTCCCCCTGCCGGAGAACAAGGACTTTTGGAATATAGTCAGCAACCGTAAAACCGTTACTGATAAAACAATGCAAATATCTGTACCTGGCGGTAGGACGTCAATTACGATCACAACAGCCGCCCATAAGAAAAACAAATTCCACCCTGATGGGTACACCATATTTCTTTCACCCGGCAATACCGGCACCAAGGCAGCTCCGAAATATTCGGATAACAATGCCCGTTACTTTTTCAGTGACATTATCGGCGAAAATGAATTGATTTTGGAAACTGTCAAACGCAGTCAGATAGCGGCGGTCTCGGATAGTAACATTCTAATACAGGGCGAGAGCGGAGTTGGTAAGGACGTTTTCGCTCAGGCGATACACAACGCAAGTCTTAGAAGTCATAAGCCCTTTGTTGCAATCAACTGTGCAGCATTTTCAAAGGAACTGATTGCCAGTGAGCTTTTTGGCTACGAAAGCGGCGCGTTTACCGGAGCAAAGCGTGAGGGATCGGTGGGCAAATTCGAAATAGCAAACCACGGAACACTATTCCTTGATGAAATCGGGGATATGCCCATGGAGGTACAAGCTGTTCTTCTGAGGGTCTTGGAGGAAAAAACCTTCCGCAAGGTTGGGGGCAATCAGCTCATTGAAGTTGATGTGCGTATTATTGCCGCAACTAATAAAAACCTTAAAGAGCGTATTGAACAAAAGCTGTTTCGCGAAGACCTCTTCTATCGTTTAAGCGTTATCCGAATCAACATTCCGCCACTGCGCCAAAGGGGAACAGATGTTTATCAGTTTGCGGAGTTTTACATTAAGAAAAGCTGCGAACGCATGGGCAAACCCGAGATTACGCTAACTGAGGATGCAATGGAGTTTCTGGGCAGCTATTCTTGGCCCGGGAATATTCGAGAACTTCAAAACCTTTTGGAGGGTATCATTAGCACTCATGAGGAAACTCTCATAGACCAAAAGGAGATCAACAACTACCTTGGTGAGTATTTCCTTGAAAAGAAGCCTGAAGAAAAGCGCGAAAGCCCATCCTTTGATATCTATGGCTTTAACGAGAAGGAAAAGTTTGAAATGGCGCTGAGAAAGTGCCGTAACAATAAAACCAAGGCAGCGGAGTATTTGGGCCTGTCACGAAGCACGTTCTATCGGCGTATGCAGGAATTTGGTATAAAGCAGTAAAAAGCTTAATAATAAAAACATGAAAGGAACTAATTCCATGGATAAAGTCAGAGTATTTGAGATTAAAAAAAGCGTTTATGAAAACAACGACATTGAGGCGGAAAAGCTCCGGTCCAGACTTAAGCAGGAGAAGACTTTCCTTATGAACCTCATGTCTTCACCCGGTTCAGGAAAGACCACAACGCTTCTGAGAACTATTGAGAACCTGAAAGATGAATTCAAAATCGGCGTTATGGAGGCAGACATTGATTCCGCAGTCGATGCTGAAACTATTGCCGCTACCGGTACAAAGGCAGTTCAGCTTCACACCGGCGGCATGTGCCACCTTGATGCGGGCATGACCGAAGAGGGCATTGACTCTATGGGTATTGCAGATGTTGACTTTGCAATTTTAGAGAACGTGGGCAATCTGGTTTGCCCTGCGGAGTTTGATACCGGCGCGTCTATTGACGTTATGCTTTTGTCCGTTCCGGAAGGCGACGACAAGCCCTTGAAGTACCCTCTGATGTTCTCAAAAGTAGCCGCGCTTATAATCAACAAAATTGATGTTAAGCCCTATTTTGATTTTGACAGCAATGCTGTGCGTGAGCGTGTAAGAAAGCTCAACCCCGATATTCAAATTTTTGAGATCTCCGCAAAGACCGGAGAGGGCGTTAAGGCTTGGACAGACTGGCTGGCAGAGCAAATTCGCGCATGGAACGCATAGCCCAAAAAATTGTTAAGGAGACTGGATATGTACGATAGATTATTCAGCCCCATAAAAATTGGAAAGCTTGAACTGAAAAACAGAATAGTCATGCCTGCTATCCACCTGATGTATAACATGGAAGGCTACGCAACAGAGCAGTCCAACCGGTTTTACTGGCGCAGAGCCGAGGGCGGAGCGGGACTTGTTGTGGTAGGTGGCTGCCGTTTTGACGAATATGGCGGTTCGCCGGGCATGATGAGCCTTGCAAGTGATGAGTTTATCCCCGGATATAAAGAGTTTACCGACGGCATGCATCAGCGCGGCGCAAAAGTTGCCGTGCAGCTTTATCATGCCGGTGCGTATGCCCACTCAATTGCAAATGAGGGCAGAGATGCTCTTGCGCCCTCAGCTGTTTTTAGTAAGTTTACAAAAGAAATGCCTCGCGAGATGACAGTGGACGAACTGCAAACCATCATTGAGAAATGGGCTGCCGCTGCTGTGCGTGCGAAAAAAGCAGGATTTGATATGGTGGAGATTTCAGCGTCCGCCGGATATCTCATCTGTCAGTTCCTGTCGCCAAAAACCAACCTGCGTAGTGACGAGTACGGCGGATCATGGGAAAATCGCACCCGCTTTGCCAGAGAACTGATTGCATCGGTTCGCTCTGCGGTAGGGGATGATTACCCGCTTTGCATTCGTATAGCGGGTAACGACTTCGTTGCCGGTTCTAATACGAATACAGAGGCTGTTGAGTTTGCAAAGCTTATGGAACAAGCCGGAGTTGATATGATAAATGTCACAGGCGGCTGGCACGAAACAGTTATTCCTCAGCTCACCGGTGACGTTCCGGAGGCTGGGCTTTCCTATCTTGCTGCAGCGATTAAGGATTGCGTTTCAATCCCCGTTGCAGTGAGCAACAGGATTTCTGATCCGGCAATTGCCGAAAAGCTTTTGGCCGTCGGTGAGGCGGACATGGTCAGCATAGGCAGACCCTTAATTGCCGATCCGGATTGGGCAAAGAAGGCTCAAGAGGGAAGTGGGGAAGAAATCAGGCGCTGCCTTGCCTGCAATCAGCGCTGCCTTGCCCGAACCTTTTTTGCCGAGCCGGTTGAGTGTTTGATTAATATACACGCCGGACGCGAGTACGAAGAAAAACCATCCTCGCCAAGCGCCCCAAAGAATATTCTTGTTGTAGGCGCCGGTGCCGCCGGCTGCGAGTATGCCATTCTTGCGGCAGAGCGAGGACATAAGGTCACCATTTGGGAGAAGTCTGACCGAATTGGCGGGCAGCTGCATTATGCCGCGGCTCTTCCATCCAAGAGGAACTTTCTCAACCTTGCTGATTACCATTGCACAATGCTGGAAAAACTCGGCGTTAATGTGGTGCTAAAAAAGACAGCTGTGGCAGATGAAATAGCGTCAAGTGTTTTTGATTTAGTTGTTGTAGCTGCGGGAGGCGTACCAACACAATTAGACCCGGGTTGGAGCGAGAAAATACCGGTGTGCACAGCCTTTGATGTATTTCAAGGCAAGGTAACTCCCGGAAAGAACATTGTGTTTGTAGGCGGCGGTGCTGTTGGCTGTGAATGCGCAGGGATGCTCGCTCTTGAGGCGGCGCTCTCACCGGAGCAGGTATATTTTCTGCTCTCCCAACGCGCTGAAACAGTTGACAAGGTGCTTGATATGCTGGATAAAACCCGCAGAAAAATCACTATTATTGATGTATTAAAGGTTGGCTCCGGCTTTGAGCAGGGTACCGCGTGGCCGCTTTTCAAGGATTTGAATCGCTTGGGCGTTGCTCAGTACTCTTTTGCAAAGGTGCTTGAAGTCACGGACAAAACAGTGGAGATTGAAGCTGTAGAGCCAAAAACCCGGGAGCAAAAGGCAAAGGAGCGCGAGACAGGCGTGGTCGAACCCGAAAAAACCGTTCGCTTGAGCATTCCTTGTGATACAATTGTTACGGCGGTTGGTTCAAGCCCCAATGACGGGCTGTATAATGAGCTTTCTCAATTGGGCGTTAAGGTTCAAAAGATAGGCGACAGCAACGAAGTCGGCAGCGTTTACGGTGCGCTTATGTCGGCTGCGGAAGCTGCGAGCGCTATCTGAAACAAACAATGTTTTTAAGGGGGCGGTAAAACACTGCTCCCTTAAATTATCCTTATTGACATTGACCTTGGTTTTTTGTATAATCGAGCTTGCGCTGGATTAGCTCATTCGGTAGAGCACATCACTCGTAATGATGAGGTGGCGAGTTCGAATCTCGCATCCAGCTCCAGAAAAAGCAATACCTTTTGGTATTGCTTTTTTATTTGATTAAATTTTCTAAATCGGTAGCTATTTGTTTGCTAAATGTTATATAATGTAAAATACCAATAAAAATGAGGGGGTAGTATATGAAAAAGAAAGTATTAGCATTCATGCTCATCACCATACTTGTTTTAGCAATTTTTTCCGGCTGCGGCAGCAAAGACACAAAAACCGAACTAGTGAATACATTAGGTGTTGAAATCACAGCAATCTATGTCTGCCCAGAAAACAGCGAAGTTCAGGGACCTTTCTTAAATGAATCGCTCATTAGCGGCGCGACAACAACTCTAAATATTATCGGGGGCAAAGGATATGAACTTTTTACTTTATCTGTAGTGGATTCAGAGGGTGTCGAATACTACTTTGAGCAATTGACTATAGAAAATGGCAGTACAATTATGCTCACATACGAGGGTGCAGAAATTGTTGCCTTTGTAACAACCTCTGGCAGTACATCAAGCCATCTTGGCAACAAGGTTGTTCCGATTCCATCAGCGGATGATCCACTTAATTGCTCAGCTGCCTTGCTCAACTTCCCGGGAGGGCTTGAAATTCCTTATCCTTCCACAATGAAAGCGAAGGATAGGGCAGATCGCCAGATGAATATTGACGCAATTAACGACAATGCACCGCCGAATTGTATTACTTTTAGCATGATCGAGCTGAATTACAGTAGTGCCAGGTTTGCAAATGCCGCCAGCGCAGAAAACGCTCTTGTTGAGATAAAAGGAAAACTTGCGGCGAATTATGCTGAATGTTTCGTAGCTGAATATGGCTATGACTTTATTGATGCGGGCAACTATTATGGGCTTAGGTGGTATTTTGAACTGACACCGGCCTCTCTTGACCCGGCACCCGAACACAATGTTCGTGTTATAATGGAGTTGCGCTATTTCGGTGCTACCGGCTATTTAATGCATTTTGACACATACGCTTATGAAAGCGATATGGACAATTACTACGCTATAGCAAAGAGAATTGCTGATAATATCAACTTTGGCGCTGGGTATGTAACTTCTAGTCCCGTCAACAATTCCGGGGGACAGAGCTATGTTGACGAGGAGTACTATGAGCCCAACGATTACGATCCGTGGTCAGACCCCGGCGACTATGGTTACGAAGGTGACGATGAGTACTATGAGCCCAACGATTACGATCCGTGGTCAGACCCCGGCGACTACGGATATGACTATTGATATGCCTATTTAACCGGATGTTTCCGGCAACTGATTCTATGTAAGAAAACCCTGCAACCAAAATTGAGGTTGCAGGGTTTCTTTTTTCATAAAATTCTTCCCGGTTAAGCGTCCAGCGCCTCCTTGGCTTCCCTTGACCTGCTCAGAAGCCTGCGCAGACCCTGCCTGTCTTCCGTTTGCACCAGCTCCGTTAGTTCCCGGAGCCGTTGGATGAAACCCTCCGTCTCCCGGCAGATGCAGTCCTTGTTCTCAATAAAAAGCTCCGACCACATATTTTCGTTGATTCTAGCCACGCGGGTCATATCCTCGAAGCTGCCGGCGGCAAATCCCCCGTGTTCCGGAGCCAGAGGACTGCCGATGTAGGCGCAGGACAGCAGGTGGCACAGGTGGGAGGTGTAGGCGACCATCTCGTCATGGCGCTCCGGCGTTGAAATCTGGAGCCTGCCGAAGCCCAGCTTTGACATGAGCTTCCATAATTCTTCAACGCTTTCCCCGGTTGACCATTCATAGGGGGTAAGAATCAGTGAGGCGTTGTGAAACAGCTCGGGAAAGGAGTTCTCAAAGCCGCCCCGAGCCGTTCCGGCCATAGGGTGCGCCCCGATGAATAGGAAGTCGGCGTCCCTTGAAATTTCCTCCAGAGCGGAGCAGACGAAGCTCTTAACGCCGCCGCAATCGGTGACAATTGCGCCCTTTTTAAACAGGTGAGCACGGCTTTTTATATATTCAACGGCGTCGGCGGGGTACAGGGCCATAATGACCATATCACACGCTGAAAGACCGGCCCCGTTGAGCCTGCCGTCAACGGCGCCAACCCTCAGCGCGGAGGTCAGAACCTCCTCTGAGGCGTCCTCACCCAAAACCAAAACGTCCGTGTATGCTTTCAGGGCTTTGGCGAGGCTTCCACCTATGAGTCCCAAACCCACGATACCGATAGTCATAGCAGCACCTCCTTCCGGCTATCTGTCCGCATATGGGCGGATAGCGTTTACTCTCTTCATCAGACCGGAGAAGCCCTCCGGGGTCAAAGACTGAGGCCCGTCGCACAGGGCGTTGGCCGGATCGTTGTGGACCTCGATTATAAGGCCGTCCGCGCCGGCGGCTGTGGCGGCCAGTGCCATGGGCGGCACAAGGCGGGCGTAGCCTGTGGAATGGCTGGGGTCAATGACGACTGGCAGGTGGCTCAGCTCATGGAGCACGGGTATGGCCGAGAGGTCAAGTGTGTTACGGGTGTAGGTCTCAAAGGTTCTGATGCCCCGCTCGCAGAGAATTACCTCCCTGTTTCCGCCGGCCATAATGTATTCCGCGCTCATCAAAAGCTCCTGGAGGGTGTTGGCCATGCCCCGCTTGAGCAGTATGGGCTTTCTCAGCTGACCCAGCTGCTTTAAAAGCTCGAAGTTTTGCATGTTCCGGGCTCCCACCTGAATAACGTCGATATCCTCAAACATGGGTATATGGGCGGTGTCCATTATTTCGCTGACCAGAGGCAGCCCCGTCTCCTTTTTAGCCTCCAACAGCAGTTTGATGCCGTCCCCTTGTAGACCCTGAAAGGCGTAGGGGGAGGTCCGGGGCTTGAAGGCTCCGCCCCGCAGCAGCGTGGCTCCGGCAGCCTTTACGGCCTTGGCAACGGCGATGATCTGCTCCTCGGATTCCACGGAGCAGGGTCCGGCAATTACCTGGAAATTGCCGCCGCCTATTTTGATGCCGCCGGGCAGTGTGATTACCGTGTCGTCCTCGTGGAACTTTCGGCTGGCGTTTTTATAGGGCTCCTGTATGCGTTTTACAGACTCCACGATATCCAAAGCGCTTATTACGTCGATATCCAGGGAGGAGGTGTCGCCAACCAGACCCACGATGGTGTGGTTTGCTCCCACTGAGAGGTGAACATCGAAGCCTTGGCTTCTAAGCCAGGAGCTGAAGTTGTCGATCTGGGGTTTGGTGGCGGTTTTCTTTACAATGACTACCATAATTAAGTCCTCCTGAGGTAATTAAATAGAAAAAGGGTCCCGCAGTGAGTGTACTGCGGAACCCCAATTGACGATGTATTGATCCTGTTCTACATCAATTGCAACCCGTTTGCAGCAAACTCAAATAAGCCTTATCCGTGTAATAGATAAAGCTAAAATAATAGTTTGCAGCTGCAAATTCGCGAATCAACATGATAGAATTCCTTTAAGCCCCGCCGCTGAATTTGCGGCGCCGAATTTTTTCTCAGTATAGACAGATAAAAGACTCCTGTCAAGAGTTTTTTTTCTTACCGGCATGTTATGCTCTAAAAAAGTTCTTAGTATTATTCAGAACCTCTTGACAAGCCATATTTGATTGAGTACAATTAAATTACACTAAATCAATATGCGTTTGGAGGATTTAAATGAGCATTTATGATATTACTGTTAACGATAACCAAGGAAATGAAGTTGCCCTGTCGCAGTATAAGGGCAAGGTTTTGCTGATTGTAAACACAGCGACTGGCTGTGGGTTTACACCACAGTATGCCGGGTTGCAGGACCTGTATAATAAGTATAAAGAAAAAGGTCTTGAAATTCTTGATTTCCCCTGTAATCAGTTTGGGAATCAGGCACCCGGAAACGCAGTGGAAATTGCGAGTTTCTGCACCGGCAGATTTGGCATTACTTTTGCGCAGTTTGAAAAAATCGATGTCAATGGTAAGAACGAGAGTCCACTTTATACTTTTCTTAAATCTCAACAAAGTGGTATCGGAGGTTCAAATGTTAAATGGAACTTCACAAAGTTTCTTGTTGACCGCGAAGGTAAAGTCATCGCCCGTTATGCTGCTACTAAGAAGCCGGAATCCATCGAAAAAGAAATTGCGAAACTGATAGGATGCTGAATGATGAAATACTTCTATAAAACAAAACACACCTGCTCCACAAAAATCTCCTTTGACATTGATGTGAATGATGTTGTAACAAACATTGAGTTTACAGGCGGATGCGATGGAAATCTCAAAGCGATTCCAAAGCTGATAGACGGTTGGACAGCGAAGCAGATTGCAGACAAGCTGGTAGGCACTACCTGCGGGAGAAGGCACACCTCCTGTGCCGACCAGCTTGCAAAGGCGGTATTGGAAGCTGCGGAACAGGTGAAGAAGGAGCACATCGCATGAAGTATGATATGCTCAAACTGAGGAATCAGCTTTGTTTTCCGCTATATGCCTGTTCACGCGAGGTCGTTAAAAAATATAAGCCGTATCTTGATGAAATTGGTCTGACCTATACGCAATATATCACCATGATGGTACTGTGGGAACAGGAATCGACTACGGTAAAAGCACTCGGTGAAATGCTCTATCTTGACTCCGGCACATTGACGCCGCTGCTTAAAAAGATGGAAGCAAACGGGCTTTTGAAAAGAGAACGATCTGAAACGGATGAGCGAAGCCTGATTGTAACATTGACCGACAAGGGTTCTGCGCTGCGCGAACAGGCATCGGTCATTCCGGCAAAAATAGGAAGCTGCATTTCATTAACGCAGGAAGAAGCTGGGACGCTCTATACTCTTTTGTATAAAATACTCGGTGTAATTGGAGAAAGCTGACATGAAAATTGCCATCTGATTCTAAACAAAAATCAAGGCTCGGCACGGTCGTTGGCCTTTGAGCTTGAAAACATCAAGTACCGAAAATGCCCGTGTTTCAGGCTTTTTAGGCAAAAATATATCGCAGAAGATCGATACATCTATTATATCAATTCTCTGCGATATATTTGGTGCGCGAGGCGGGACTTGAATTATCAACCATTGAGAAAACTATGTAAAATAGGGGTAAACTGATTTTATAAAATGTAGCAACACCAATGGTTACAAGGCATTTACTATAAATTGGATTAAACTATAATCAATTCTGTAAAGGGTAAAAATAAGGGTAAACTTTTCTCATTTATATTCCCTTTTGCCCCCCCATCCTGTTGTTGAGAGCAGTTTTTATTTATGGATTATTCACGTTCCAATTATATTGCAAATCAGAACAATTT
>CAZHCB010000010.1:15039-24072 GCA_964530935.1 uncultured Oscillospiraceae bacterium | reverse complement strand
AAAAACATTTTGCGTGAGTTCCGTTTCTCTCTGCTTGTTGATGCCGCCGATTTCTATCCGGAGGCAGGGGATGAAAAGCTGCTTCTTCAGGGTGTTGTTGACTGCTGTATTGAGGACGGGGACGCCCTGACAATAGTTGACTACAAAACGGACTATGTAACACCGGAAACGCTTGAACAGGTCTCTGAGCACTACCGTCCGCAGTTACAGGCCTACGCCCTTGCCCTGTCCCGCATTACGGGCAAACCCGTAAAAAGCTGTTTGCTCTGCTTCCTGCAGGCGGGGATCATCAAGGAGCTTTAACCGGACAGATGCAAAATAAAAAATCCCGTACCAAAAGGTACGGGATTTCTATTATTGAAACTATTACAGACCAAACTTCTTATTGAACTTCTCAACACGACCGCTTGTGTCAACAAGCTTCTGCTTGCCGGTGTAGAAGGGGTGACATTTGGAGCAAATTTCAACCGTAATGTCTTTCCTCGTTGAGCCTGTTTCAATGACCTCGCCGCAGACGCAACGGATTGTGGTCTGCTCATATTTGGGATGGATTCCTTCCTTCATTATGTTCACCTCTTTCATGAGTATAACTTAAATTAAGGCGTTTTTGTACATTAAAACGCAAGTTGTATTCTAGCACAACATATTTGCTTTTGCAAGTCTTTTTTTAAAATTCGTTACACAAAGTTACAAGTCCCCGAAAAAGAGGGTATTTTGCTTTTTTTCAGGGATCATTCCGCTTCTTCGGCGGTTTCCGAGCTGGACCAGGGCAAAATCAGCCTTGCGTTGCCTTGGTCATCATAAACGCAGTATTGACGCAGCCAAAAGAACGCGGCAACAGCGAGCACCACCAGCACAAGTAAAACAGCGGTGATAACTTTCGCCAGCTTATGGGTTTTTTTATTTTCCTGATAAATATCCTTTGAGCGAATTGCCATTGTGGGCTCCCTTCCCTCTAGTTTCTATCCTCAATATCTTTAATAAGGTCAACACGCTTGCCATGCCGTCCGCCTTCGAACTGCGTGTCCAGAAAAATATCGACTATCTTCAGGGCAAGTCCCGCTCCGATCACTCTCGCTCCAAGGGCGAGAATGTTGGCGTTGTTGTGCCGGCGGGTAAACTCCGCTGTAAAGCAGTCGCCGCAAACCGCCGCGCGAACTCCTTTTATTTTGTTGGCGGCAATGGAGATGCCAACGCCGGTTCCGCAAATAAGGATTCCCTTCTCAAACTCCCCCGAGACAACAGCTTTGCCAACGGCCTCCCCATAAACAGGATAGTCACAGCTATCCTCAGTATGGGTTCCGAAGTCCTTGTATGCCAGCTGTCTCTCAGACAGATGCTTCATAATTTCGGCCTTAAGGGCAAAACCACCGTGGTCACTTGCGATTGCAATCATTCCCAGCGCCTCCTATATCTTTATAAACTCCGGTTTTCTCTCCCGGAACACATTAACATATTTATAACCCAAGTCTCTGAGGATGTCAAAGCCCTCTTTTAATCCCGACGCCGCATGCTCAGTCTTATGGGCGTCTGTTCCCACAGTTATTATCTCCCCGCCCAGCTCTTTATAACACTGCAAAATGTCATAAGTGGGCATAGTGTCATTGAGATAGCGGTTGCGAAGTCCGGCGCAGTTGATTTCAAGACCCTTGCCGTTTTGCACAAGAGTTTTCAGCAGCGCCCGCAGCCGGTCGCCGTGGGTTTTCATGCTCAACTCCACGTTGCACCCGTCCCTGCGCATATAGCGAATCGGATACCCGATATGGGCCACAACGTCAAAGCACTCCATCCCCGCAATTTCCAGAAGCTCTTCCATGTAGACATCCAGAACCTTCAGACAATCTGTTTCATCGGTAAAATGCATGTCGTGGAAGTCCTTACTGCCTTTGAGATTGTGGAGAGAACCAAGGACAAAGTCCAGCTCCTTTGAGGCTGCGATCTCACGCATTCTGGGAACATCGTGGTTGCCCTCGCCCAGCTCAAGCCCTAAAAACAGCTCCATGTCCCCGGGGACGGCAGCCTTTGCCCTTTGAAACATATCGATCATTTCATTGCGGAAGGCATAGCAATCCGGATTCGGAACGCCGGTTTTATAATGGTCAAGGTCGCAATGGTCTGTAAAGCACAGCTTGCGAACGCCTTTTTCATATGAAGCCAGCGCCATCTCTGTCATAGTGTTATGACCATCATCCGAGCAAGTGCTGTGAATATGGTTGTCAGTATACATCGGTTTCCTCCGCTAAAATGGCCACGCGCCGGGAATCCACGCCAGTAAATCGGTATACCACCGAGGCGCTGCAAGTCCCGATAACACAGGATAGAATGCCACAAACAGCAGCAAACATGCGCCCGTTGCAATATACGCCTTCCTCTTCCAGAACCGGTCTCTCAGTCTGAAGGAGTTAAACATATGGCAAATCGCCAGTACCAAAAAAATCAGGCAGGGGAAATAGTGATATGCAAAGGTGATGCGTGAAATCAGCATCCAAGGCACTAAAGACGACAGATACCCGATTAGAATAAACAGCGCCTTGCTGTCGCGGTGGCGTATAACACGCCAAATCATGGCGAATATAGCCAGCAGCCCGCCCCAGCAAACCAGAGGGTTCATGAAACAGGCAAAGGCCGACTTCATGTTCTCCGGCAGAGAGCGCATATAATACAAGATGGGCCTTCCGTCCACAAGCCACTGATACCAGCTGGCGGAATAGGGGTGGGTCGCATCCACGCCGGCGTGGTAGTTGAACATATATTTCTGGTTGTCCATAACAATATTGAAGTAGTCCCTGCTTGTGAACATTGAAATGCCGCTCATACCACGAGCTTCGCCGTAACGGAAGTAGCTCAGGTAATAAACTATGGCGGGGATAACCACGAAGAACAGCAGGCACTGGAGAATATTTGTCACCAGCTCCCTTGTGTGTTCTCTGCTGCGACCGGTTTTTATCAGCTCTATTCCCCGAATAATGCGGAAAATCAGCCACATTATTGCCAGACCTATGCCGCCGTAGATTACGATCCACTTTGATGCCGCACCGATGCCAAAGAACAGACCACAGAGAAAAAGATCCACCGTGCCCTTCTTTGGGCTAAACGGACCGTCCCGGTCGGCCGTTATATACCTGTACATAAACAGGAACATCAGCAGTATAAAGAAAACCCCGTAGGTGTCTATGGTTGCTATTCTGGTTTGGGTGTAGTGCATGAAGTCAAAGGCAAAAATGAGTGTCCCGCAGGCGGAGATCGCCGTTGAACCGAACATGTTCTTGATTAAAAGGTAAAGCGCCGGCAACATAAGAATGCCAAATAGAACACCCATGAATCTCCAGCCAAAGGGGTTAAGACCAAAGGCCTGAATTCCCAAGCCGATAATGACCTTACCCAGAGGCGGGTGGGTTATTTCATAGGGGTAAACCCCGGTCAAATGCTCCTGAGCGGTTCTAACGTGGTAAATCTCGTCAAAATACGCACTGTTGAGATAGCTGGGTGCGTCGGGAACGGTGTTTTGCTCGTCAAAGAGCACCGCTGCCCCGGAGTCAAACTTGATACTTGAAACAGGAATAGAGTCTCCCGCCCAGTCATAAACACAAAGCTCACCCATATCCAGTCGGGCATCAGAGATAATACGGATATATCTGGCGCTCTTTCCCACCTCATTGAGCGTAGCGTCCAGCCACTTAAAAAGCTGGGCATAGTTCTGCTCCATTACGGCCTCGTCTGTGTAGTTAACGCCATCCTCAGAAAATTGGAGGAAATAGTTGCCCGTGTGAAGGCCCGTATAGTAGCGAACACCTGTAACCAGGGTTCCCTCCGGCACTTCGATTTCAACATATTGACCGGATTCCTGAAAAGAACAGAAAGTTGTGGGATTGCGGGTGTCCCCCAAATTGAAAAATGCCGCTGCCGAGTATAGGACCATTATAATCGCAAGGGGTAAAACATCTTTCCGAGTCATGGGATATCTGCGCCCCGGACGGAATAATCCGGCTGATTCCCTGTCAATATAGTCTGCGCCGGGATTGTTTTTTCTCAGTACCATAACATAGCAGGCAAAAAAGAAAAGCACCGCCGTAAGCGCAAGTATTAAAAACACAACAGGAAGAATTCTCATTGCAGCCTCCACAGTTTCTCGTCGAATAGAGTCTCGACAAATTCCAAGGGCATTATACTACAATTGCTCGTGCCTGTCCATAGCACGGATTGTCGACAAAAAGCCAAAAAGGCCGCCGCGGACTATGTACCGCAACAGCCTTTTTGATAAGGTTTTAAGTTAAAGCCTATATGAGCTTAGCCTGGTTGATTTTAACGCCGGGTCCCATGGTGGACGCGGTTACGCAGCTCCTGATATATTGACCCTTTGCAGCGGCGGGCTTTGCCTTGATAATTGCGCCGACGAGGGCGTTAAAGTTATCGTTGAGCTTATCAACGCCGAAGCTGACCTTTCCGATAGGACAATGGATGATGTTGGTCTTGTCAAGACGATACTCGATCTTACCGGCCTTGATTTCAGCAACTGCCTGAGCAATGTTGGGGGTAACAGTACCTGCCTTGGGGGTAGGCATGAGTCCCTTAGGTCCTAGGATCTTACCCAAACGTCCTACAACGCCCATCATGTCGGGTGTTGCAACAACTACATCGTAGTCAAACCAGTTTTCAGCCTGAATCTTGTCAACCATATCTTGGCCGCCGGCGAAATCCGCGCCTGCATCCAGAGCTTCCTGAACACGCTCGTCCTTGCAGAAAACAAGAACTGTGCGGGTTTTACCTGTGCCGTGGGGCAGAACGATTGCGCCGCGAACCTGCTGGTCGGCGTGACGGCTGTCAACGCCCAGCTTAACGTGAAGCTCAACGGTTTCGTCAAACTTTGCCTTTGACGCCTTGATTACAAGGTCAAAAGCTTCCGTGGGATCGTAAAGATTGGATTTATCAACGAGCTTTGCGCTCTCTTTATAATTTTTACCTCTATACACTTTTGTATATCCTCCTTGAAATGTGGTTAGGCAGATGCAAGTCTTGCATCCTCCCACTTGGGGAACGGGAACGCTGTTGCCAACGACGATCGCCGTTTTATGCTTCTGCTACTTTAACGCCCATGGAGCGGCAGGTGCCGGCTACCATAGCCATTGCTGATTCGATTTCGGTGCAGTTGAGGTCGGGCATCTTGGTTTCGGCGATCTTGCGCAGATCCTCACGGCTGAGGGTCGCGACCTTGTCACGCTGGGGAACACCGGAAGCCTTGTCGATACCGCAGGCCTTCTTTACCAGAAGAGCAGTAGGGGGAGTCTTTGTGATGAATGAGAAAGTACGGTCAGAATAAACCGTGATAACAACGGGGATCATCATGCCCATGTCGTTTTTGGTGCGTTCGTTAAAATCCTTGGTAAATTGACCAATGTTGATGCCGTATTGACCAAGGGCAGGTCCTACAGGGGGAGCGGGAGTTGCTTTGCCTGCCGGAACCTGGAATCTAACATATCCAACAACTTTTTGTGCCACTTTATGTGCACCTCCTAATTATTCTGTACGAATTCGACCTGATCATAGTCCAGATCGACGGGTGTCTCCCTTCCAAACATGGAGACAATAACACGGACTCTGTTCTTTGCGGGCTCAACGTCCTCAACAGTGCCCATAAAGCCTTGCAGCGGGCCGTCCATAACCTTGACGGTATCTCCCACGTTAAAGCTTGCAACAACCTCGTGTCTTTCAACACCCAAGTCGAGAATTTCCTGTTCGGTAAGCGGAACGGCCTTGCCGTCGCTTCCCACAAAGCCGGTAGCTCCGCGGACGTTGCGAACCAGATGCCAGCTCTCATCAGTCATTATCATTTTCACGAAAACATAACCGGGATAGGTCTTGTGTTCCACGGTTTTATCGCCGGAGTCTGTGTGCTCCGTAACTGTTTCCACGGGGATTTTGACTTCATGGATGAGATCTTGCATTCTGCGGTTCTCCGCCGCCTTTAACACAGCGGCTGCAACTGCATTTTCATATCCGGAATAGGTATGCACAACATACCATCTTGCTTCTTCCGCCATATGCTATACCACAGCAATAATTGCTTTGACGACTAATGTTGCCACCGTGTCAAAGCCCCATATTACGATTGCGGCTGCTACGATAACTGCCAGAGCAATAAGCGTGTTGTTGATGGTTTGACTCGATGTGGGCCATACTACCTTCTTCAGCTCAACTATCAGGTCTGAAAACCATTTTTTAATGCGCTGAAAAACACCCTGCTTTTCGGTTTCGGCTTTCTTAACAGGATCTGTTGAACGCCTAACTGCGTCATCCTTGGACTTTGCCATTTTTGCACATCCTTTCTTAAAAAAACCCTACTTCGTTTCCGAGTGGACGGTGTGCTTACGGCAGAATGGACAATACTTGCTCATCTCAATGCGATCCGGTGTGTTTTTCTTGTTCTTAAAAGTATTGTAGTTTCTCTGCTTGCACTCGCTACATCTCAGTACAATTTTAACTCTCATTTCGGCACCTCCTTGTAAATTTAGGCCATGTAGACCCATTGCCTCCCTGCGCCATACGGACTTTCCGCACGTCAAAATTGCGCACAAAAATAGACCTCTCCGCTGACAGGTAATTGGTATTGTAACACAGCCTGTCCCAACGGTCAATATTTTTTTACACTTTATAATATAATAATATAAAGTTGAATGATAAATATTGTTGCTTACCAACATCTTAGCGTGCTATACTAAGGTGACCCCGAATCGAACCCGCACCGGTTTTTTCGGGCGTTTTTTCGCCCATGCTGCCTCTAAGTCCTTGCTAATACGCAAGTATTGGCTGCGGACTTCTCGTTGCCTGAATAATAAAACGCCGGGGAGAGAATCACTTGACTGCTTTTGACGCCATAAATTTTATACATGAAAAGGCTTGGCGCGGGTCAAAACCCGGGCTCTCCCGCACGAAGCACCTGCTGGAGCTTTTGGGGAACCCTGAAAAAGGGCTTTCCTTCGTCCATCTTGCCGGTACCAACGGCAAAGGCTCAACTGCCGCCCTGCTCTCTGGCGCACTGACTGCCTCAGGTTTGAAAACCGGGCTTTACACTTCACCTTACATCTCCCGTTTCAATGAGCGGATGCAGATAAACGGCGTTCCCATCCCTGACAAAGCTCTTGCCGAAATTACGGAGAAAATTGCGCCTCTGGCTCTGTCCATGGAGGACAGGCCTACGGAATTTGAACTTGTAACGGTCATCGCCTTTCAATATTTCGCCCAGGAAGGCTGTGATATTGTTGTTCTGGAAGCCGGAATGGGCGGAAGGCTGGACTCCACCAACGTCATTGATTATCCCCTGTGCAGCGTTATCACAAACATTGGACTTGATCATGTTCGTGAGCTGGGGGAAACAGTGGAAAAGATCGCCGATGAGAAGGCCGGCATAATAAAACCCAATTCCAATGTGGTTGCCTACGATTTGCAGGAAGGCCCCCGCAAGGTTCTTGAAAAACACTGCGCTGAAAAATCCGCGAAACTGACTTTTGCCGATTTCAGTCAACTTTCATCGGAGGCGGACGGTCTTGGCGGACAAATTTTCTCGTATAAAATCTTTATGCACCTGAATCTCCCCCTGCTGGGAGCACATCAGCAGAAAAACGCGGCAGTCGCTCTGGAAATCATTATGTTGTTGCGGGAAAAAGGTTTCCTTATCAGCGACGAAGCGGTAAATGCCGGTTTTGCGGCTACTGTCTGGCCGGCACGTTTTGAAATAGTCCGGGAAAAACCTTTTGTTGTTGTGGACGGGGGACACAATCCCCAGTGCGCCGAAACGGTAGCTGATAATCTGCAGCGGTACTTTCCCGGAAAAAAGAAAATCCTTTTATTTGGCGTTCTGGCCGACAAGGACTATATGGGCATGGCAAGAACCCTTGATACCGCCGCCGATTATTATGTCACGATCGAGCCTCATAGCCGCCGCGCTCTAAGCAGTGATGACTTGGCAAATGAGCTTAAAATCTTTGGAAAACCCGTCTTTCCTTGCCAGAACATTGAAGAGGGTATTGAAAAAGCCCTCTCTTTAGCTGATGATAACAGTGTTATATGCAGTGTGGGCTCTCTTTACTCCGCCGGAACGGTGCGGGAATTTTTCGAAAAAGATAAATGAAAGGAAGAGCAATGAAGAACATAAGCGTAAGAACTCTTTGCCAAGTGGCCCTACTCATAGCTCTTGAGGTTGTGCTCAACCGCTTCGGTTCTATAAACACCATGGGACTGAAAATTGGCTTGAGCTTTATTCCCATTGCCCTTTGCGGAATGCTTTTCGGCCCTGTTTGGGCGGCCGTCGCCGGAGGTTTGGCGGACTTTCTGGGGGCAACCCTGTTCCCCATCGGCCCGTACTTTCCCGGCTTCACTGTAGTCGCGGCAATCACCGGCGCTGTTTACGGGATATTTCTATATAAAAAGGAAAATTTGCGGTTTTTCTCGGAGATTCTCACTGCTACCGTCATAAACTGCCTCATATGCGGCCTGCTTATTAATACCTACTGGGTCAGCATTTTGTACGACAGCAAAAACTACTGGGGCTGGTTCGTCTATCGTCTGCCCCAATATGCGGTGCTTATACCCGTGCACCTTGTTATTCTGCCCATTCTGCCCAAGCTCACAACCGCCATCCGTAAGGCTGGCCTCATAAAATAGGAGAAGTACTATGCGAATTATGGCGATCGATTACGGCGATGTGAGAATAGGCCTGGCCGTCTCTGACCTTACCGGCACGCTGGCGGGTGAGGCCTGGACTTTAAACGAACGCAGCGCCAAACGCGCTGCCGATAAAATATGTGAAGAGGCAAAAGCCCGTCAGGTGGAGGGGTTTGTCCTTGGCTTCCCAAAGAACATGGACGGCACAGAGGGGCCTCGCGCCCAAATCAGCCGCGATTTCAAGGCACTGCTTGAAGAGCGCTGCCAAATTCCCGTTACTCTGTGGGATGAGAGGCGCACCTCTATCGCCGCCCACGAAATTCTTCATGCCAACGGGAAAAAAATGAAAAGTCACCGTGAAAAGGTAGACGCTGT
>CAZHCB010000010.1:0-14939 GCA_964530935.1 uncultured Oscillospiraceae bacterium | reverse complement strand
CAGTCGGACAAAATAATCTATTCCGGCTCCGCAACTGTTGAAACTCTCGAGTTTGACAAGACTCTTGAGGATCTGGACAAAATCATCCAAGAAGTCGGAGGCTTTCTCCAGAGCAGCCAATTAAACGGCAATGACTACGAAACCTATGCTTACGGCGGAGCAAGCTACCGCAGCGCATACTACGACATCCGCATTCCCTCGGACAAGTTTGCAGCAGTTCTCGGCATGCTGGAAACTCTGGGCAACGTGCCATACAGCAGCTCCAATGCGGATAATATCACCATGCAGTACCATGACACGCAGGCCAGACTCACCGCACGCAGAACTGAAGAGACAAGACTTCTGGAGCTTATGAGCATGGCAAAAGATGTTGAAGAGATGCTCAAAATCGAAGGCTATCTCTCCGACGTACGCTATGAAATTGAAAGTCTTGAGTCTCAAATAAAAAACTGGGATTCGCTGGTAAGCTACTCCACCCTGAGCCTGAGCATTGAGGAAGTCCGGCTCTACAGCGACGACGAGCCCGCGACCCTCTCTTACGGCAAGCAGCTAAGTATGACCTTCTCCAATTCACTCAAAGGAATTGGCCACTTCTTCAAAGCCTTGTTCAAATGGTTTGTGGGTGCGCTTCCCGTTCTGGTTCTGCTGGCAATAATAGCCGTTCCCACGGTAATCCTTGCCCGCCGCCACACCAAGAAAAAGAAGGCGAAAAAAGCGGAGCTTAAAACTCCCGATAACACTAAGGAATAGAGATCCGTCCCGCAAATGATACAAGAGCGCCTTCTGACGAAGGCGCTCTTGTTTGTTCGGGCTAAAGACAAAAAACTCTTAATTTCGACGGATTTATCTCGACCTTTCTACCAAAAGTGTTCAAAACTTGTTTGATTTGTTCAGTTTTTTAGTTTTCCAACAGCTCTCGCGCAAGCTCAATATTCAGCTTTGTTCCCACTTTCAAGCGTTCAATTACACGGTTGTTGTTTTTCATGGTTTCGGGAGTTTCCGCGGCAGATCTTATCATCTGGCATAGCCCCTGCAAATCCATTTTCTCCAGGGAAACGCAGCTGCGCTCACCAACAAGGTCGAAAAAGGCTTCCACCTTGGGATCAAAGGTAATTCCCACTACGGGAACATCTCCGGACGCGGCAAAAATCAGCCCGTGCAAACGCATAGACACCACCGTCTTCATTCGGGAGATAACACCGATTATTGCCGCCGTACTGCCCTTGCGACCGATTAATGCGCTTTTCTCCTTCATCAGGGAACGTACGTTTTCGGTGATTTCTCCGTCCTGCTTGGGATTAATAAGAACAAACACAGGGGTGAGATCCAGTTCCCGAGCCGCGTAATCGGCGGCAGAGGCAAGCAGCTGCGCCTGAGAGGGAACCTTCTTCCATTCACGCAAGCAAAAACAGATGTGCCGCCCTTGGGGGTCAAGGCCGTTTTCTTCCAAAAAAGCATCCACTTCTTTCGCACTTGCCGGAGGAACTCCCCAAGCGGGGTCGGCGCTGACAGCCATCCTCGGGCGGGAGACCTCTAAGCGCTCAAGTTCTCGTAAGCTGCGCTCTTCCCGCAAGGTAATAACATCGACGCACTCATTAAGGGTGCGGGTAATTCTCCCCTCGTCCTGCCTGCTAACTATTGGCCCTATGCCACAGCCGTACATCATCACATAGGCGCCAAGCCTTTTCGCGGTTCTGATGGTATAGAGATAATACCAGAGACTGCGCCTGCTGGTAATGTTTTGAATCAGACTGCCGCCGCCGCTGATAAACAGCTTTGTGTGTTTTACCCGACGGCAGAACCGGAAAATATTAAACATGTGAAAGGACTCCACCCCAAAGCGCTCCCGCGTTTCCCGCGGGCTTCTGGAGAGGACTGTTACCTCAACTGAAGCGTCAATGGATCTGAGCTGGGCAAGAATGCCTTCCAAAATGGCGTCATCCCCGGAGTTTCCCATGCCGTACGCTCCGCAAATAAGCACGCCTTTACGGTCTGCCCTCACCCTGCCTTGTTTTCCGAAGAGCCGCTTATTATTTGTTTTGTCCTTGGTTCCCAAAGCTGCTCCTCCAAAAAAGTAAGCTGTCCTTTAAGTTGCCCTTGTTAAATGGGCGGAAATGCTATAAAATATCAGAAGTGTTTTATCCTGTGACACCCTTATTATAACCCCGGGAAATCATCAGGTCAACCAAGTCGAAAAATGTCGGTGTCGCAGCGCACATATAAACTATCGGAGGCAAGCATGACAAAAGTGTATTTAGTTCGCCACGCAGAAGCGGAGGGCAACTACTATCGCAGAATCCAAGGACACTATAACGGCGGCATCACCCGCCGGGGCTATTTGCAGATTGACGCACTGGCCGAGCGTTTCCGTGATATCCACATTGACGCGTTGTATTCAAGTGACCTGCGCCGCACAATGATAACGGCAGGCGCAATCAAAAAGCACCACGACCTCCCTTTAATAACTGACCCGCGCCTGCGTGAAATCGACATGGGCGCATGGGAAGATCTGCCTTGGGGCAACGCCTCCCACGACGACAGTGAGCAGCTTTTTCTGTTTTCAACCGATCCTGAAAAGTGGTGCGTCCCGGGTTGTGAACCATATGTAAATCTGCAAAACCGAATATATAAAACTATTTTGGAGATCGCCGCAGAGCACGACGGCGAAACTATCGCCATCTTCTGCCATGGTACGGCAATACGCAGTTTGATTTGCAAAATCAAGGGCGTTGCCTCAGAGGACATCTGCCAAATTGGCCACGGAGACAACACCTGCGTCGCTCTTTTGGATGTGGACAAGGGTAAATATGAGATAGAGTATTATAATGACAACTCCCATTTGGCGAGGGAAATAAGCACCTTTGCCAGCCAGAGCTGGTGGAAGGGCGAAAGCAAGGTTGATACCAGTAATCTTCGTTTTGTAATCATGGACCTTAGGGAGGATGCCCAGCTCTACATGGACTGCTATGCCGATTCATGGCAGCAGGCCCACGGAGATCTTGCCGGATTTGACCCCCGCTCTTATCTGGGCAGCGCAAAAGCCGTTTCAGCCGCCAATCCACGGGCGCTTATGAAAGCAAGCGTAAATGGTAATGATTTTGCCGGTATTGTTGAGCTGGACCCCAAGCGCATGGCTCAGGACAGCGCAGGCTGGATCAGCTTTTTCTACCTTGTGCCTGAGCTTCGGGGACGGGGTTTCGCTCCCCAGCTTTTAGGGCACGCGGTATCATTTTACCGCAATTTGGGCAGAAAAACCCTGCGGCTTCACGTTGCCGAAACAAATGCCAGAGCAATCGTATTCTACGAAAATGAGGGCTTTGTTCAAATCGGCAGTGAAAGCGGAGTAGGCAGCCGGCTTCTGCTAATGGAAAAGGATATTTAAACTTTATGGACATTCTGGATTTCTTGCCCGTTTCAAAAGAAGATATGCTCTCCCGGGGTTGGTACAGCTACGATTTTCTGGTTGTATCCGGCGACGCCTACGTTGACCACCCCAGCTTCGGCCCTGTGGTGATTGCACGCTTGCTTGAGGATATGGGGTTCAAGGTTGCTTTTCTCCCCCAACCCAAGTGGCAGGACGCCAAAGATTTTGAAGCCATGGGCAAACCCCGCTACGGTGTATTTATCGGAGGAGGCAATCTTGACAGCATGGTGGCCCACTACACCGCCGCGAAAAAACCCCGTGGTGAGGATTTTTACTCCCCGGGTAAAAAGGCCGGACTTCGCCCCGACAGGGCAACGATCGTTTACGCCAATCGGGCACGGGAGGCATTCGGCTCCGATATGCCCATAATCATCGGCGGGCTGGAGGCGAGTCTTCGCCGCTTCGCCCACTATGACTATTGGGACGACAAGGTGCGTCACGCAATTTTGTTCGATGCGCCCGCGGATCTTTTGGTTTACGGTATGGGGGAATACGCCACCCGTGAAATTGCAAAACGGCTCAAGCGGAAAATAAAGCCCTCGGAGATAACCGATATCCGGGGCACAGCCTTCATTGCCGCAAATAAGGACGCCTGTGTTTATCCTAAAATAGTGCTGCCCAGCTTTGAAGAGACGGTATCAAGCAAGCAGGCATATGCCGAGGCAACCCGGATCGAATATGCAGAGCACGACAGTGTCAGGGGCAAAGCCCTATGTCAGGCCTGCTCCGGCAAAACTCTTGTTGTCAATCCACCTGCACCGATTCTCACCCGTCAGGAGCTGGACGAGGTTGCGGAGCTTCCATACACCAGGGAAGTACACCCCATGTACGATTCTCTCGGCGGCGTTCCCGCCATTGAGGAAGTGCTGTTTTCAATCACGCACAACCGCGGCTGTTTCGGCGGGTGCAATTTCTGCGCCATCACGCTGCATCAGGGCAGAATGGTTGTTTCCCGCAGTCACGAGTCGGTGATTCGCGAGGTGGAGGCAATGACCCGTCACCCGCTTTGGAAGGGCTATGTCTCCGACATAGGAGGACCAACGGCAAACTTCCGCCATCCCTCCTGCAAAAATCAGGATAAAAACGGCATGTGCGCAAACAAGAGCTGCCTTGCACCCACTCCCTGCAAAAATCTGGACGCCGACCACTCCGACTACCTTGCGCTTTTGCGGAAGTTAAGGGAAATTCCCGGTGTAAAAAAAGTGTTTGTCCGCAGCGGGATTCGTTATGACTACATGCTGGAAGACAAGAGCGGCGAGTTCTTCTCAGAGCTTGTCAGCAACCACGTTTCCGGACAGCTGAAGCTGGCTCCGGAGCACTGTATCGACAGCGTTTTAGACTACATGGGAAAGCCCCACATTGAGGTTTTTGACCGCTTTATGGACAAGTATCAGCGGCTGAACCAGCGGCATGACAAGCAGCAGTATGTTGTGCCCTACCTTATGAGCTCCCACCCGGGAAGCACCCTGAATGACGCGGTCGCTCTGGCGGAATATCTAAACTCCCGCGGCCGCCAGCCCGAGCAGGTGCAGGACTTTTACCCTACGCCCGGAACTGTTTCCACCTGCATGTACTACACCGGACTTGACCCGATGACCATGAAGCCGGTTTATGTTGCAAAGAGCTTTCACGAAAAAGCGCTTCAGCGGGCTCTGCTCCAATGGAAACGGCCGGATAAGCGTCCTTTGGTAATAGAGGCGCTAAAGGCCGCAGGACGTGATGACCTTATAGGCTACGGTAAAAACTGTCTGGTACGTCCGGAGAATAAAACGGGCGGAGGACCCCGAGCACAGGCCGAAAAAGCTCCTCCTACCCCCAAGCCCACCGGTCGCGCCAAGGGCATTGGCGGCGGGCAAAAATCTGTTTCGAAAAACACCGCTAAGCCGGCTCAAAAAGGCAAGGGCATAACTGATAACAGGCGAAAAGGAGGAAAATAGATGAACTTTTTCCAGTTTATTAAAGAAAATCCAACTTATCTTTTATGGATCTATTTGGCGCTGATGTCCATTATCACCTTTGTTATAATGGGGATAGACAAGCTGAAGGCCAAAAAACAAAAACGCCGTGTGCCGGAGTCCACCCTGTTTTTGCTAGCGATCTTTGGCGGAAGTGTCGGCGGTATTCTGGGCATCTATGCCTTTCGGCACAAGACCCTGCACAAGAAGTTTACGATAGGCTTTCCCCTTATTCTCATCCTCCAGATTTCTCTGGGCGTATGCATGTACATATTCCTAAATAAATAAGGTCATATATATTAACGACGATAAAAAAAGCGGCGGAACGAAAACCGTTCCGCCAAAAACAGGGTTGTGGGATAAAGATATGAGCCCGACACGCAGGTGCGTGTCATTGGATAAGCTGTAATCAAAGGATATCCCATTTGAGTCTATTTGTAAATAGCGAAGAAACACTAGTTTTGTCGAATTAAAAATTCAATGAAAGGCGGGCAGAAAATGAGAAATATCAGCTGTGAAAGTATATCAAAATGCGTGGCCGGGCTATGCATTGAAGCAAACCTCAGCCTGCCTCAGGATTTGCGTTGCCTTATCGACACTGCCATTTTAGAGGAAAAATCACCAAACGGAATTGATGTTTTGCGTGATTTGCGGGAAAACTATATCATAGCCGAAAAAGAGAGTTTGCCCATATGTCAAGACACGGGCATGGCGGTTGTTTTTGCTGAGATCGGACAGGATGTACACATTGAAAACGGCGATTTTGAAACCGCAATTAATGAGGGCGTCCGCAGGGGATATAAAGATGGATTTCTGCGCAAATCCGTTGTTGCAGACCCTTTGCGCCGGATAAACACAAACGACAACACTCCCGCAGTGCTACACACCCGTATTGTACCCGGAGACAAGATAAAAATCACAGTTGCTCCCAAGGGTTTCGGCAGTGAAAATCAAAGCGCCATGAAAATGTTTTTACCCTCATCAACACCTGATGATATTATGGATTTTATTGTTGAAACTGTTAAACAGGCGGGGTCAAACCCTTGTCCTCCCATGGTTTTAGGCGTTGGTCTGGGCGGGACGATCGAAATGGCGGCCCTAATTGCCAAAAAAGCTCTTTTGCGCTGCGCCGGTCAAAAAAATCCTGATGCTTTTTACGCTGAAATGGAAAAAACCGCTCTGGAACGAATCAACGCTCTGGGAATCGGTCCTCAAGGTTTTGGCGGCAGCACAACGGCTCTGGCCGTTTTTATTGAGGCGTATCCCACACACATCGCAGGTCTTCCCTGCGTAGTTAACATCGGCTGCCATGTTACCCGTCATGCAAGCTCTGTCATATAAAAACCGCTTTTGAATAATTTTTGTTTAGTCGGTTATCATATCTACGAATCCAATAAAGGAGCGCAGATTATTTATGATGATACTAGACAGAATCGCCTTGATCCTCTCCATCATCGGCGGCCTTAACTGGGGCTTGGTAGGTCTGTTCCGTTTTGACCTGGTTGCTTACCTGTTTGACGGCAGTGATTCTACCCTTAGCCGCATTATCTACACGCTTGTAGGCATCGCCGCTCTTTGGTGCATTACTCTGCTTTTCCGCCATCGCGATTACGAGGATGAGGAATAGAAAAAAAGAAGGCCGCAAGAGCGGTCTTCTTTTTTTGTTTGTTGAGCCGCCTTGTGATATTAGAAAAAAGAAGATATTGTACCGTAATAACTAAAAACCAACAAGCTTTGCACAAGATATGGTATAGCATATCGTTAGAAAACCAAATATCCTGTTGCAAAGGAGAGATTAAAGTGCCGGTGTTAAGAATCAGACCACGCCTTTTTCAAGGCGCAATTACATATGTTCCGGTAAATGACATATACGCCAGCCCTGTTCAGCCCAGAAAACGATTTCATCAGGAGTCGCTTCAGGAGCTGTCCAACAGCATTGCCCAGCATGGCGTGCTCAATCCGCTGACCGTACGCAGACGTGCCGGAAGCTACGAGCTGGTTGCCGGAGAACGCAGACTGCGCGCCTCGAAAATGGCAGGCTTATCGGAAGTGCCATGCATCGTAGTTGATGTAAACATGGAGGAATCAAGCTTGCTTGCTTTGGTTGAAAATATCCAGCGGCGTGATTTGGACTTCGTGGAAGAGGCGGAGGGCATCGCCCAGCTGATAAGACTCTTTGACATGAGTCAGGAGGAGGCGGCGCGGCGTTTGGGAAAATCTCAACCGTCGATCGCAAATAAACTTCGCCTTCTCAGACTGCCCGAGGATGTTCTGGACAAGCTCAGGGACGAGGGCATGACAGAGCGCCACGGCAGAGCGCTTCTGCGGCTTAAATCTCCCGAGGACCAACGGGCGGCCTGTACCGTTATGGCAAGAGAAAGCATGAACGTAGCTGCAGCTGAAGAATATATCGAGTCCCTTCTGGAAATCCCCGCGGAAAAGGAGCAAAAAGTCAAACGTAAAACGCTCTTTATTCTCAAGGACGTAAGGGTCTTTATCAACACCCTTACACATGGTCTGGAGCTTATGAAGCAGGGCGGCATTGCAGCCGATATGCAAAAGCAGGAAACCGAAACAGAATTGGTGCTGACCATCAGCATCCCAAAACAAAAATAGTCTCCTCCCACCGCATTCGTATGGGCAAAGCACACTGTCCTTCGCGAGTGCGGTGTTTTTACCACATATTGGGTTCACCTTTGTCTCTTGATACAAGATAGGTTACATAACATAATTTCTTTACATGGACTTGACAAAACCGTTAATATGCCCTGTGAAAAATTTGCTATTTTTATTTAATATTGTGTCTTGTCTAATTTGGTCGTTTGGGTTAAACTAAATATGTAAGCGGATATGTCTTTTTGGCACTTGTCCGCGCTTTGTTTTTTAGGCAAGGATAAACGAACCGGTACCGCCTGTCGGTAGCCCTGTTCGGTGCTTTTTGCCTCGGGGGGTGAGGAAAATGAAACTTTTAGAAGATCGCATCCGCAAAGACGGCGTAGTTCTTGACGGCGGTGTTTTAAAGGTAGACAGCTTCCTCAATCACCAGATGGATATTGCTCTTTTTGGGGAAATGGCAAAGGAGTTCTATACTCTTTTTGCCGACGAGCGCATAAACAAAATTCTAACTATTGAAGCTTCCGGGATAGGTATTGCCTGCGTCACAGCGCAGACTTTCGGCTGTCCCGTTCTTTTTGCCAAGAAGGCAAAGACCAGCAACATCCCGGGGGATGTTTTCACCGCGCAGGTGGAAAGCTTCACCCACGGTACCGTAAGCAGCGTAATGGTCTCAAAGCAGTTTCTCGGCCCGGAGGACAGGGTGCTGATCATTGACGATTTTCTGGCAAACGGTGCGGCTTTGAAAGGTCTGGCAAAGCTGGTTTCTGACGCCGGGGCAACTCTTGTTGGCGCCGGAATCGTTATCGAAAAGGCGTTTCAGCCCGGTGGCGAAACTCTCCGTAAGCAGGGCATGCGTATTGAATCTTTGGCGCGAATTAAGTCGATGGATGGCGATTGTCTGGAATTCTGCTAAAATATAAAAACTAAACAACCAGTCGGTATAAATCAAACAATGTGGGTTTGAAGTCTCTACCCGGTCACCGTGAATGACCGGACTACCGATACAGCTCGGGCTATTTATGCTCTGAAGCTGTATTGCGGAGATGGACAAACCATCCCCGCATTTTTTCTTTGGTCTGAAATTGCATAGCAATTTGGATATAATAAAAACAAAACTACTGGAGGAACGAAAATGAAAAAAGTACTTGCACTGATTCTCGCTTTGATCATGGTATTCGCTCTTGTTGCATGCGGCAACGGCGGCGAGAAGAAGACCGAAGACGGCGACGACACAACCCCTGTTGCTAACGACAACAAGGATCTCAAGGTTGGCTTTATCTTCCTGCACGATGAAAACTCCACCTATGACCTGAACTTCCTGAACGCCGCCAAGGCCACCTGCGAAGCCATGGGCTTCAGCGAAGACCAGTTCATCTACAGAACAAACATCCCCGAAGGTCAGGAGTGCTACGACGCTGCTGCCGAGCTTGCCGATGCCGGCTGCTCCATCATCTTCGCCGACAGCTTTGGCCATGAAGACTACATGATTCAGGCCGCTAAGGAATTCACTGATGTTCAGTTCTGCCATGCGACCGGCACCAAGGCCCACACTGAAGATCTGGACAACTACCACAACGCTTTTGCCGCCATTTATGAAGGCCGCTACCTTGCCGGCGTTGCAGCCGGTATGAAGCTCAACGAAATGATCGAAGCAGGCGAATTCACCGCTGACGAAGCTAAAATCGGCTACATCGGCGCTTTCACCTATGCAGAAGTTGTTTCCGGCTACACTTCTTTCTTCCTCGGCGCACGCTCTGTTTGCCCCACCGCTACCATGGATGTTACCTTCACCGGTTCCTGGTACGATGAGACAGCCGAGAAGGAAGCAGCTAACAAGCTTATCGACAGCGGCTGCAAGCTTATCAGCCAGCACGCTGACTCCATGGGCGCTCCCACTGCCTGCGAGACCGCCGGCGTTCCCAACGTCTCCTACAACGGCAGCACACTTTCTGCCTGCCCCAACACCTTCATCGTATCCTCCAGAATAAACTGGCAGCCCTACTACGAATATGTAATCGGCTGCGTCCTCGAAGGCACAGCAATTGACACCGACTGGACAGGCACCATTGCCACCGGCTCTGTTGTTCTCACCGATGTAAACGAAGCTGTTGCCGCCGACGGCACTGTTGCTGCTCTTGACGAAGCTAAGGCCGCTCTGGTTGCAGGCGAACTCCACGTCTTTGCAATTGACACCTTCACCGTAGACGGCGCAAAGCTCGACAGCTATAAGGCTGACGTTGATACTGACGCTGCCTACACCCCTGACACCGAAGTTGTTGCTGACGGTTACTTCCAGGAATCCACCTTCCGCAGCGCTCCTTACTTCGATCTCAATATCGATGGCATTAACCTGCTCGACACAAAATTCTAATTAAGCTCAACTTGGGAAGCCCCGTAAATAACGGGGCTTCCCTTAGCCAGAATTGCTCAGGCTGGCTGCTGCAAAGGGCAGCGCAGTGACGCTCGCCGCCGCGTTGCCCTTTGCCACAGAAGACCCTTATCTCAGATTATTTAAGAGGAGTGAAGCTTTTGGATAACAAGGTTGCCGCCGTGCAAATGCGTGATATAACAAAGACATTTGGCTCTGTCGTCGCCAACGACAGGGTCTGGCTGGACATCTTCAAGGGGGAGATTCTCGCCCTGCTCGGTGAAAACGGCAGCGGCAAAACGACCCTTATGAATATGCTCTCCGGCATCTATTATCCGGACGATGGGCACATTTTTGTAGACGGCAAAGAGGTCTCCATCAAAAGCCCCAAGGAGGCTTTTGATATGGGCATAGGTATGATCCATCAGCACTTTAAGCTGGTAGATGTGTTGACCGCGGCTGAGAACATCGTCCTCGGGCTCAATGAGCCGGGCAGACTTGATTTGAACGCCGTGTCCCGCCGGGTCAAGGAGATATGTGACGCCTATGGCTTTGACGTGGATCCGAAGCAAAAGATATATGATATGTCCGTTTCACAGAAGCAGACTGTTGAGATAGTCAAGGTTCTCTATCGAGGAGCTGACATCCTCATTCTGGATGAGCCCACCGCCGTTCTTACCCCTCAGGAAACCGACAAGCTCTTCGCTGTGCTCCGGAATATGCGTGAAGATGGCAAGGCAATTGTGATCATCACTCACAAAATGCACGAAGTTGAGGCTTTGTCTGATCGCGTAGCCGTGCTGCGCCACGGTCAATTTGTGGGCGATATGCTCACCAAGGATACCAACGCACAGGAGATGACCAACATGATGGTCGGTCATCCCGTTGAACTGAGTATTAACCGTTCTGAGCCCGTAGACCCCAAGCCCCGAATAAAGGTGGAGGGTCTGACGGTGCGCAGTATAGACGGTATTCTGAAGCTGGACGACGTGTCTTTCACCGCCAATTCCGGTGAAATCCTGGGCATCGCCGGTATCTCCGGCTGCGGCCAAAAGGAGCTTTTGGAGGCCATTGCGGGACTTCAGCCCACAGAAAAGGGCCACATCTCCTACCTTGATGACGACGGTAAACAGGAGGAGCTCATTGGCAAGTCACCCCTGCAGATAGCTTCCCTTGGGGTGGCGCTCTCCTTCGTGCCGGAGGACAGATTGGGCATGGGTCTGGTGGGCAGCATGGACTTGACCGACAATATGATGCTCCGCTCCTTCCGAAAGGGACGCTCAATGTTCACTGACCGCAAGTCTCCCAAGAATCTGGCCGAGCAGGTGGTTCGTGATTTGGAAGTCAGCACTCCCAACGTATCCACCCCTGTTCGGAGACTATCGGGAGGAAACGTTCAAAAAGTGCTCGTGGGAAGGGAGATCGCCTCCGCGCCCACGGTACTGCTGACAGCCTATGCCGTGCGGGGACTGGATATAAACTCTTCCTACACGATTTATGACCTTGTAAACAAGCAGAAGCAGCGGGGCGTCGCCGTTATCTATGTGGGAGAGGATCTGGACGTGTTGCTTGAGCTGTGCGACCGCATTTTGGTTCTTTGCGGAGGAAAAGTCAGCGGCATCATTGACGGCAGGGGCGCAACGAAGCGCCGCGTCGGCATGATGATGACCCGTCTGGGAGGTGGTGAGGACCTTGAATAAGCAAAAAAACGCGCCCCTTTTCCATATTACCAAGAGAAAAGAGCTCCCCTGGTACAAGGCTTGGGGTGTTCGCGCCGCTGCCATAGTTCTGGCTTTGCTGGTCTGCGCCGTGGTAACCACTCTGTTTACCGGTGAGAACCCGCTTGACGTCTTTAAAACAATGTTTGACGGGGCCTTCGGCACCATGAGAAAGATATGGACTCTGCTTCAGAATCTCGCTATCCTGCTGTGCATTTCACTGGCAGTTACCCCTGCCTTCAAAATGCGCTTTTGGAATATCGGCGGAGAGGGTCAGGTTCTGATCGGCGGTCTTGCCACCGCGGCCTGCATGATTTGCCTGGGCGGTGTTCTGCCCAACTGGCTGCTCATCATCGTCATGGTCTTTGCCAGTATTCTGGCCGGTGCTATCTGGGCGCTGATTCCCGCAATTTTCAAGGCCAAATGGAATACTAACGAAACCCTCTTTACCCTTATGATGAACTATGTCGCCACTCAGCTGGTCGCATACTTCGTCATAGTTTGGGAGGTTCCCAAGGGCGCGGGTAAAATAGGCATTATTAATCAGGACACGATGGCAGGCTGGCTTCCCCAGATCGGCGACTACAAATACCTGCTGAATATTCTGGTGGTGGCAGTGCTGACGATCGGCATGTATATCTACCTGAATTACAGCAAGCACGGCTATGAGATAACCGTTGTGGGTGAGAGCGAACGCACCGCCCGCTATGTGGGGATAAAGGTGGAAAAAGTCATCATCCGCACCCTCATAATCTCCGGCGCTGTCTGCGGTGTCGCCGGACTGCTTCTGGTGGGCGGCACAGACCACACCATCACCACTACCATTGCCGGAGGCCGGGGCTTCACAGCGGTCATGGTTGCCTGGCTTGCGAAATTCAACCCCATCGTAATGGTCTTTACCAGCTTCCTGCTGGTCTTTCTCAGTCGCGGCGCAAGCGAGGTGTCCACCATCTTCGGTCTGAACCACGCCTTCGGCGATATTCTAACCGGCATCATACTGTTTTTCATCATCGGCTGCGAATTTTTCATCACCTATAAGCTAAACTTCCGCAAAAATACAAGGGAGGAGGCATAAGGTATATGTTTGATTTTGTTTCCTTTATTCCCCGGGCGGTGGTGCAGGGCATACCCCTGCTCTTCGGTAGTGTGGGCGAAACGATTACGGAAAAATCCGGCAATCTGAACCTTGGAATACCGGGGGTCATGTATGTCGGCGGTATCTGTGGCGTCATCGGCGCGTTTTTCTATGAACAGTCAGTGCCCAATCCCGCGGATATTAACGGCTTTCTGGCCATCGCGATACCCATGGCCACCTGCCTTCTCGGCTCTCTGATCATGGGACTTATCTACTGTTTTCTCACTGTTACTCTCCGGGCAAACCAGAATGTTACCGGCCTTGCCATGACTACCTTCGGAGTGGGCTTTGGCAACTTTTTCGGCGGCTCTCTGATCAAACTGACGGGCAGTGATGTGCCCTCAATCGCCTTGTCCACCACCAGCGGTTATTTCAGCCGCTCTTTACCCTTCGCATCAAATTTGGGTTGGTTCGGAAAAATATTTCTGTCATATGGCTTTCTGGCCTACTTGGCAATAGTAATTGCCCTTATAGCCTCGCATATCATACAGCACACCCGAACGGGCCTGAATCTGCGGGCGGTGGGCGAGAGCCCGGCCACGGCGGATGCGGCGGGTATCAGCATAACACGATATAAATATGTTGTTACCTGTTTAGGCTGCATGATAGCGGGTCTGGGCGGTCTGTACTACGTCATGGACTATGCCTGCGGCGTCTGGTCAAACGACGCCTTCGGTGACCGGGGATGGCTGGCCATCGCTCTTGTTATCTTCACCGTCTGGCGGCCCAAAATCAGTATTTGGGCCTCTATACTGTTCGGCGGACTATATATTCTCTATCTCTATATCCCCACGGGCATGAATCTGTCCCTGAAGGAGCTGTACAAGATGCTGCCCTATGTTGTAACCATTGTTGTGCTAATCGTGGTTTCAATGCGGAAAAAGCGGGAGAATCAGCCGCCCGCAAGTTTGGGCTTGCCCTATTTCCGAGAAGAACGATAATCCTTACAAATTATTTACAAACACGGAAAATAATTGTATCTTTCAACATTTTGATGTAAACTATGCTAAGAGGATTATTAAGGAGGAATTTTGAATGTATTACTATGATAGCTACGATTATTTAACTTCCGGCCTGCTTTCATTGTTTGCAGGAACATGGTTCATCAGTCTTGCAGTCTCAGCGCTTGCAATCGTCGCCATGTGGAAGGTTTTTATCAAGGCAGGCGAAGAGGGTTGGGCCGCGATTATCCCCTTTTACAACATGTATATCCTATATAAAATAACCTGGGGCAACGGTTGGCTGTTCTTGCTTCTGTTCACGGCAATCATTCCCGTCGTTGGCTGGGTTGCAGCAGCTGTAATTCACATTATTACAATGGTTAAGCTTGCAAAGGCATTCGGAAAAACAGGCGGCTTTGCAGTCGGTCTTGTTCTGCTGAACATCATTTTCATGTGCATTCTTGCTTTCAGCAAGGACATTGCGTATCTTGGCGTTCCCGACAAGGACGGCGGATTTAAGGCCGGTACTGCCGCCGGTGTTGCCGGTGCCGGATACCAGACCAACTACCAGCAGACTCAGGACAGATTCTCCAACGCATACCAGCAGCAGAGCGAACAGAACTCAGACTATCACTATCAGCGCACGGAGACCCCTGGGGAGGAACCAAAGGGCGGTTTTTGCCCCCAATGCGGCGCAGCTGTTGAGGCCGGGACAAAGTTCTGCCAAAGCTGCGGACGTAAGCTCTAATCTTATACGCTGCCAAATTGGCAGGAGCTTGTAA
>CAZHCB010000009.1:16062-24668 GCA_964530935.1 uncultured Oscillospiraceae bacterium | reverse complement strand
GCAATGATTGTGTTCATTGTTCAAATGCGCGGGGTTAAGTATTTTTGCCCCAACGACGAAACCCACCCCGCTTTCGGGGCAGCTCTGCGTGAGGCCAAGAAACAGGGCGTACAAGTTCTTGCTCTGGACTGCAATGTTAGCCCCGACAGCATTACCGCTGCTGATTTTGTTGAGATCCGCTTATAAAGCAAGAGCCACGGAACATAGCGCACGATAACGCAAAAAATATTAAAATGCAACGTGAGCCGAACCTATTCTGGTTCGGCTCACGTTGCATTAATTTTAATGGGTATCTTCTTTATCCGCCGGAATGTTTTCAAGTCCGGTCACAGCGTCAACAGGGATTGAAATAACAAAACCGTGCGCCTCGCAGCTTATTCCGCAGCTGTTTCCGATCGCCTGCATAATCTCAAGCTTCTTTTCCCTTTCCGTGAGGATAAAGATTATCTCATTCTCCTGCTGAATGGTGATTCCCCAGCGCTTCACGGCTTCCTCGGAACCGAGCTTTCTGGCGTGAATCACTGTTCCGCCACCGGCTCCAGCCTCTCTGGCTGCCGCCATAACTTCTTCACTGTATCCCTGCTTTACAGTTACCATCAGCAGGCTATGGGAGAAACCGGTCATTTGACTCACTTCCTTTTTTATGTGTTCATTTATTGTCTCTTTCATCTCTTCACTCATGAGGTTGAGCAGAATCATGCTTGCTCCCGTTATTGGGAAAGTTATGGCTATGCCGTGCCCCGGCCTGTATAGATGCAGCTCTCTTCGAAGCATATCAAAGAGCTCCGGCACCATATCCTTCAAAACGGCACTGAAGATAATGGTTTTTTCCGTTGTTCCAATGCCCAGATAATCGAGGACTTCGCTTGAAGCAGTACCCTCCCCGCGGAAAACCAGCTGCATTGGAGCTTTGTGTTTTTCCAGTAATGCAATTGCTTTTTTTGAATCCTTATGGTTAATGATAAGCGCCAGCATCCTTAGACTTGGGCTGTGCTGCGGACTATTCATCTTGAGTATCCTCCTCATCTTCCAGAACCAAAATTTCGTCTGCCTCAAGGCTTACAACAGAGACCGCTTCCACGTTTCTGCGGGATTTGATGCTATGCACCAAACCCATGATCTGAACCGCAATAAGCGGGGTCATAGCAACCAGCGCCACAACGCCAAAAGCATCCGTCATTACGTTTCTTCCGAGAGCTTCGCAAACTCCTATGCAAAGCGGCAAGAGGAACGTGCTTGTCATTGGTCCGCTGGCAACTCCGCCGGAGTCAAAAGCGATACCGACAAAAATCCTCGGCACAAAGTGGGAAAGGGTTAGAGCAATTATATATCCCGGAACCAGAATCCAGTATATGCTTATGCCGGTTATGGAGCGCACCATTGCCAAACCAACGGAAACCGCAACACCGACTGACAAGCTCAGATTCATGCTTTTTTCGGAAATAGAGCCATTTGTAATGCTCTCGACCTGTTGATTCAGAACCTGAATGGCGGGCTCAGCCTTGACAATATAGTAGCCGATAAGCATACCCACGGGAACCAAAACCCATTTATAGCTGCTGCTTGCAAGCTCACCGCCCAGAATGCTGCCAACAGGGGCAAAGCCCACATTAACGCCGGTTAAAAACAGAACCAGACCGATGTAAGTGTATACAAAACCGATAATAATCCTGATGCGTTGGTGCCTGTGGTAGCGGTGGGTGACCAGCTGTAAAACCACAAAAACAGCCGCAATAGGCAACAGGGAATAGAGAACTTCTTTTGCGAAATGGGGCAAGGCAAGCATAAACTCACGAGCGACATCCTGAGTTGTAACAACACTTGTGAGCTCAGGTGGAGTGTATATAGCACCCTGAGGGTTAAAGAACACCCCAAGCATCATGACCATGAGAATCGGTCCGACACTGGACAGGGCAACAAGACCGAAGCTGTCATCCGTTGCATCTTTGTCACTTCGAACACTTGCCAAACCAACCCCTATGGCCATAATAAACGGTACTGTAATTGGTCCGGTGGTAACACCGCCCGCATCAAAAGCAACCGCCAGAAAGCTGTTTGGCGTGAAAATCGAAACGCCGAAAACGATTACATAGAGGATAACCAAAATTGTTGTCAGCTTAAGTTTGAACAAAATTCTCAGAACGGCAATAACAAGGAATATACCCACACCTATTGCCACTGTCCAAATAAGGATGCCATTGGGGATTGCAGGGACTTGATTTGCAAGAACCTGCAGATCCGGCTCGGCTATCGTAATAATTGTGCCCATAAGCAGGGCGATGGCTATAACGGTGAATATTTTTTTACTTGTGGAGATTTGAACTCCCAGACCCTCACCCAGCGGCATCATGGCCATATCCGCGCCGAGCTGGAAAAATCCCATTCCCAAAATGAGCATAAGTGCGCCCACAAGGAACATGGAAACCGTGCCCACTTCCATGGGCACTAAAACAATGCCAAGCAGCAATACTATTACGGATATGGGAAGTACGGCGGAAAAAGATTCAAGAGTTTTTTCTTTTAATTTAAGGTTCACACCACGCCTCCCTTCAAATTTATTAGAAAAATTTTACCATATTTATTACATGAGAACAACCGTCTTTTGTAAACCTGCAGAAAATCCCGGAACTTTTTTTATCGTAAGCTGGCAAAAAATGAATAAAAAACTTGAATGCGCGTCCTCTTCCATGTAAAATAACCATGTACTAATTGGGGGGCTAAATATGTTTAAAACACTTAAAGATGCAAGGAAATATTTTGAAAATTTTGATGTGAAAATGGTCGATTTTATGATGATCGACCTCAACGGCCGTTGGCGTCATCTGACCATGCCCGTTGACCGTTTAACTGAAGACACCCTGATAAGCGGTATTGGCTTTGACGGTTCGAACTATGGCTTTGCACAAATTGAGAAGAGCGACATGGTTTTTGTTCCGGATTTGACCACTGCCCACCTTGACCCCTTTTCAGAGGTAAAAACCGTTTCTATGATAGGGGATGTTTTTGTGATCGAGCTGCCTGACAATAAGCGTTTCGATCAAGATCCCCGAAACGTCGCTGTCCACGCAGAAGAATATCTTCGGAAAACCGGTATTGCCGATGAAATGCGAATCGGGCCGGAGTTCGAGTTCAACGTGTTTGAAAACGTGAGCTATCAGGTGAGTCCCAGCTATTCCGGCTACTCTATCGACAGTGAGCAGGCAGAGTGGAATTCGGGAAACGAAGGTGGAAATCTGGGCTATAAAATGGCAAATAAGGGCGGCTACCACATGGCGCCTCCTCTGGATAAACTCAGCGGCTTCCGCAGCCGTGCAACCATGCTCATGGAGGATATGGGTATTCTTGTTAAATACCATCACCACGAGGTCGCAGGTCCCGGTCAGCTGGAAATAGAGGTTGAATTTGGCGGCATGCTTGAAATGGCCGACAAAACTATGATGACCAAGTATATTCTTAAAAACATGGCTGTTTCTGAGGGCAAATCCGTCACCTTCATGCCCAAACCCATTCTGGGGGAAGCCGGCAACGGTATGCACGTTCATATCCACCTTTTCAAAGACGGCAAGCCCCTGTTCCATGATCCGGATGGCTATTCTCAGCTGTCTGAGACCGCCCTGCATTTTATTGGCGGCATTCTCACACACGTGCGTGCCCTTTGCGCTTTCACAAACCCCAGCACCAACTCCTACAAGCGCCTTATTCCGGGGTACGAAGCGCCGGTAACCATAGGTTTTGCAACCTCCAACCGCAGCAGCGTTATTCGCATTCCCGCCTATGCAAAAGCTCCGGATCAAAAGCGCTTTGAAATTAGAAGTCCGGACGGAACCTGCAACCCCTATTACGCATATTCGGCAATTCTTATGGCTGGCATTGACGGTATTTTGAAGAGGATAGACCCCGTGAAGGCGGGCTTTGGCCCTTATGACTTTAATCTCTACACCCTCTCAGACGAAGAGAAAAAGAAGATCAAAGCGCTCCCCCGAAGCTTGGATGAAGCTCTGGATGCTCTGGAGTCAGATAATGAGTTCCTCACGGTTGACGGTGTTTTCCCTGAGCACCTCATCAAGCTTTGGATCGCCAACAAGCGCAATGAATGCCTGCGTTATGAGGCTCTGCCGCAGCCCATTGAGTTTGAAATGTATTACGACCTATAAATTACAGCAACAAAACCTTGGGATTAAAATCCCAAGGTTTTTATTTTTTATACTTTATCCCTTATTCCTCTGAAAACTTATATACCGTTATCTGCTTATATGTCTGCCCGGGTTTGAGTATGCTCTCGGGAAAGTTCTCGTGGTTCAATGCATTTGGGAAATTTTGAGTCTCAAGGCAAAAGGCGCTTCTGTGTCCATATACCGCCCCGTTTTTGCCCTTATCCCCGTCAAGAAAATTACCGGAATAAAACTGCAGGCCCGGCTGATTTGTGAAGCACTCCATTGTTAGGCCGGAGGCTTTCACCCTTGCTGCCAAATGCAGGGAATTTTTTTCAGAATTATTAAGCACATAGTTGTGGTCATAGCCGCCACCGATAATAAGCTGAGGGCATTTCTGATGGATATCCGCGCCTATCGGCTTTCCCTGCCTAAAGTCAAAGGGTGTTCCGGTAACATTCAAAAATTCACCCGTAGTTATTAAGTTTTCATCCATTACGGTTACGCTGTCTCCGGGAATCTCAAGCCAATGGTCATAAATTGTGCCGGCGTCATGACCACTGAGATTGAAATAGCCGTGGGTCGTCAGATTAACCGGCGTGTCCCCGTCGCAAGCGGCTGTAAACTCGATCACAAGCCCGTTCTCCGGAGTCAGGCAGTACCTTAGCTCTGTGGAAAGCGCTGCCGGAAATCCGGATTCTCCATCAGGTGAAATGTATTTTAAAATCAAAGCCTCGCCATCAACCTCATCTTTCCACACACGTTGATGAAAGCCCTCGCCCCCGTGGAGACAGTCGTTTCCGGTATTTTTCGGCAGCCTGTACTCAATGCCATTGAGCCGGAAAGTTCCGCCGCCAATACGGTTGGCAACTCTGCCGATTGCAGCGCCTATATACTTGTCCTGCTGCTCATATTCCAAAACGCTGTCAAAGCCCAGCACAACATCCCGCAGACCTTCAGGCGCAGGCACGGCCAAAATCCGCAAAACTCCGCCTAAAGTTAAAATCTCCGCTTCCATGCCCTTTTGATTTTTCAGAATATAGCTCCAGACCTCTTCTCCGGCCTTGGTTTTTCCAAATAAATGCTTAGTAATCATTGTAACGCCCCCTATATGCTATAGAATAACACGATTAACAAGCTAAGAAAAGAGCTAATAACACTTCGTGTCAGTCTTACATTTTTGCACTGGTTTAGTGTAAGCAGCTTTAAAGTATTGGTGCAACCACTTATTGGCCTATTATCAAAGCATCGCGATATTGGGGTTTATACTGGTTTTTTTGTCTTTTTTGAGACTGGTTTAACCAGAGCCAGAATGTAGATAGCACAAAAAAATATTAATATTTTCAGCAATGAGTGCATTGACAATTTGTTCACAAGTGATAAAATTACTTTTAGTGAATATTTGTTTTGCAAAAAAGAATGTCTTTTAGAGAGGGGATAAACTTAATGTTTACATTCACTGATGGTACTTCCGTTGTATCCGGAATACTGGTGTGGCTGCTTGTTTTTGCCGCACTGTTCTGCTTTAACGAGGTATCCCGCCGCTTTAAGTGGGTTGGCTTTGCAGCCTTCGTGGTTCTGCCCGTCGTTCTGACAGTTCTCTGGCTTACCGTACTTAAAGAAACAACTTACTTTGACTGGTTCCACCTGTTCAAGGTCTATTCCTCCACCGCAGGCTGCATCATTTTCTGGTGCATCCGCTTTGTCCACGGTACAGACAAAGACGGCAAACCCTGGCATCTGTATGAGAAAAAGTGGGCTCTTTTCCTTGCTCCTCTGATTCTCGCGGTCAATATTCTTGAAGCATGCCTGCGTGACTACGAAGTCTACAGACTTTACAATGCAGGAATGCAGCTGGTCAACGAGCTTGATCAGGTTGTTCCCGCAGGAACTGCCGGAGCATATAATATGTTCGGCGGCCCGTGGAACATCATGAACGCAATTGCCGGTATTCTTAATATCGTTACAATCACAGGCTGGTTCGGCATCACCGTTCGCAGGAAGACCCCGAAGGACGGCAGCCGCGATATGATTTGGCCCGATATGCTCTGGTTCTGGATCATCGCATATGACCTTTGGAACTTCGCATACACCTACAACTGCCTGCCCAGTCACGCTTGGTACTGCGGCTTTGCTCTTCTCCTGGCTCCCACACTGTGCGCATTCACCGTTGGCAAGGGCGCGTGGCTCCAGCACAGAGCTCAGACTCTGGCTATCTGGTGCATGTTTGCGCAGACCTTCCCCATGTTCCAGGATACCAGCAAGTGGAGAGTGGATTCAACCTACAACCCGACCGTTTACAATATCGTCAGCGGTCTCGCTCTGGCAGTAAACGTACTTGTTTTCGGTTACATGATTTACAAGATCATCAAGGTCAAGCACAATCCCTACACCAAGGATCTGTACACCGACCACAAAAAGTATAAGGAAGTTGCCGTTATGTCGGAAACTGTCGAGGCATAGTTCCCCTACACCGATAAATGTCATTTATAGGGCTGCGGATTATCCGCAGCTCTATTTTTGTATCTCCTGCCATAACAATGCAGCAAGCTGTCAAACGAGAACTATTTCAGAGTTTTTTTATTTAAAATTTAGGTTAAATCCATATTGTTAAAGAATAGGGGAACTGTTATAATTATTTTATGTGATTTCAGATTGTTTCTGACTTGATTCTTTTGCTTTCGACTTTTTAAGTTCCTGCTTGGCAACAGCTTTTTTGCTTTTCCAATTTTGTTACCGGAGGATATGTTTCTTTAATGAACATTACAAACGTTATCTCCCTTTTGGGAGGGCTTGCTTTCTTCCTTTTCGGCATGTTTATGATGGGCGAAGGCCTAAAAAAGGTCGCGGGCAACCAGATGCAGAGAATTCTCGGTCGTCTCGCCTCAACAAGACTTAAGGGTATTTTGCTTGGTACCTTTGTAACTGCCATTATTCAGTCGTCGTCCGCGACCTCTGTAATGGTAGTTAGCTTTGTCAATTCCGGAATAATGGGGCTCAGGCAGGCGATTTCCGTCATTATGGGCGCTTGCATTGGCACAACGGCAACGGGTTGGATCCTGACACTTGCCGGACTTAGCGGAGATAGCACTCTTGGCGCGCTGCTGTCCACCGAAGTAATCTTCGCCATAGTTGCAGTTATCGGCGTTGTGCTGTATATGGCCGGCAAAACCTCTTCAAAGAAAAACGCGGGAGTTGTACTTGTGTCCCTGTCTGTTCTTATGACGGGAATGCGTGCAATGAGCGGCGCTATGGAACCCCTGCAAACCAGCGAGACTTTCCTGCACGCCATGACAGTTATCTCAAATCCCATCCTGTGCATTGTTCTGGGCATTGGCATAACTGCTCTGATCCAGAGCTGTAGCGCTTCCATCGGTATTCTTCAGGCGCTGTCTATGACAGGCGTTGTATCCTTCCGGGCAGCAATTCCAATGGTAATAGGAATGAGCATAGGAGCATGCGTGCCCGTTCTCATCTCTGCAATCGGCGCCAACAAGGACGGCAAAAGAGCTGCTTTTTCCTATCTTTACTTCAACATTTTCGGCGGTGTACTCTTCATGATCGCCTTTGAGATCGCCGGGGGCACCGCTTGGGGTAAGGGCGTTTATGATTCAACGGCGAACAGTATGGGCATAGCTATTTTTAACACGGCTTATAAAGCCCTGTCTGTTGTCTTCCTGTACCCCTTCATCCCACAGCTTGAAAAGCTGGTTCGAATGAGCTTTAAAGACGCTCCCGTACCAACAGACGCTATTGTGTTGGACGATATGCTTCTCAACTATCCCACTCAGGCAATTGAACAGGGTGGAAAGGTAATCGCCCGCATGGCGGAAATCGCCGTTGAGAACATGAACGAGGCCATCGCCCTGCTCACCACCTTTGACCGCAAGCGCTATGAAATGCTTCTGTTAAGGGAAAACGAAGAGGACGAATTTGAAGACAAGCTCAGCGAGTTTCTGGTCCGCTTGAACGCAAAGAAGCTTGAGCTGAACGAAACCCGTCAAACCGCCAAATTTCTGCGTTGCATGACAGACCTTGAGCGTATTTCCGACCACTCTGAAAACATTGCAAGGCTTGCCCTCGAAATGCACAACTCCGGACTTAGCTTCTCGCGGTCGGCAGCTTCCGAACTGTCGGTCTGCACCTCGGCAATAAAGGAGATTCTCAACCTCAGCTTTGAGGCTCTTGTTAACAACAATGTGGACGCCGCCTACCACGTTGAGCCCCTTGAGGAGGTTGTGGACGCTCTGACGGAGGATTTGAAACAGCGGCACATCGAACGTTTGCAGCAGAGCGTTTGCTCTTTGAAGACAGGCTTTATTTTCAATGACTGTATCAACAATTTTGAACGCACCGCCGACCACTGCTCCAACATTGCAGTTTCCGTTATTGAACTTTATGACCAAAACGCGGTTGAAACACACGACTATCTCCGAAGTCTCAAGCAGGGTGACA
>CAZHCB010000009.1:0-15962 GCA_964530935.1 uncultured Oscillospiraceae bacterium | reverse complement strand
AGCTTATCCTCCATACGCTGGACCAGATACGATCCTCTGTTTCCAAGCTGGGGCAGATAGCGAATGGTATCAATAACCAAATGGAAGCGGTCAATATCGTTAAGAACACGCATATCGAAGGGTGTGGTGATAGTTCCCTCCTCCTTATATCCGCGAACGTGGAGATAAGGATTGCGGCGGCGATAGGTCAGCTCATGAATGAGCTTCGGATAGCCGTGATACGCGAACAGTATGGGCTTATCCTTGGTAAAGTACATGTCATAATCAGCATCGGACAAACCGTGGGGATGCTCAGAGGCCGGCTGCAAGCGCATGAGGTCAACCACGTTGACAACGCGGATTTTCAGCTCCGGCAAGTTCTTGCGCAGAATGGTCACAGCACCCAGCACTTCGAGAGTCGGAGTGTCGCCGCAGCAAGCCAGAACTATATCGGGCTCTTGCCCGGCATCGTTAGACGCCCATTCCCAAATGCCGATTCCCTGGGTGCAGTGCTTAACCGCCTGCTCCATTGTAAGCCACTGATGGCTGGGGTGCTTTGATGTTACCATTACGTTCACGTAGTTGTAGCTCTGGATGCAGTGGTCAAACACGGAAAGCAGGCAGTTGGCGTCGGGGGGCAGATAAATGCGAACCACATCCGACTTTTTATCGGCAACGTGATCAAGAAAACCCGGGTCTTGGTGGGTAAATCCATTGTGGTCCTGCTGCCATACATTTGATGAGAGAATATAGTTCAGGGATGCAATGTCATGTCTCCATGGCAGATCGCGGCACACCTTCAACCATTTTGCGTGTTGTGCAAACATGGAGTCAACTATGCGGATAAACGCCTCATAGCTGTTAAAGAAGCCGTGTCTGCCGGTAAGAAGATATCCCTCCAGCCAGCCCTCGCACATATGCTCTGAAAGCATGGAGTCCATCACACGTCCGTCGGGGTCAAGATATTCGTCATCGGGAGTAATCTCTCCCAAGAAGCGGCGTCCCGTTACCTCGAAAACCGGTGTAAGCCGGTTAGAGGCCGTTTCGTCCGGCGCAAAGATCCTAAAGTTGCGAGACTCCATATTCAATTTCATAACATCCCGCACATACTCGCCCAAAACCAACATATCCTGAGCCTTGACAGCACCCGGAGCTTCCATTTTCACTGCGTAGTCGCGGAAGTCCGGTGTGCGCAGCTCACGGAGGAAAATGCCGCCGTCCGCATGGGGGTTAGCCCCCATTCTGCGGTTACCTCTGGGGGCTAAGTCCAAAATCTCTTGAACCGGCACGCCATTTTCGTCAAAGAGCTCTTCCGGCTTATAGCTAAGCAGCCAATCCTCTAGCTGAGGAATGTGCTTTTTGGCATCTGCGCCCAGGGTAATAGGCACTTGGTGAGCTCTAAAAGAGCCCTCAATGATCTTGCCGTCCACAACCTGCGGACCGGTCCAGCCCTTTGGAGTTCGCAAAACTATCATTGGCCAAGGGGGACGTTTAGCGTCGCCGCTGCTTCTGGCGTACTTTTGAATGCGCTTGATCTCACGAATCGCCCAATCCAATGCCGCAGCCATCTCTTGGTGCATTTTTTCCGGCACGTCCCCCTCAACGAAGCGGGGTTCCCACCCGCAGCCGCAGAAGAACTGCTCCACCTCTTTATGGGGCATGCGGGCAAAAATGGTGGGGTTTGCAATTTTAAAGCCGTTAAGGTGAAGAATGGGCAAAACCGCTCCGTCTGTTATGGGGTTTAAAAACTTGTTGCCGTGCCATGAGGTCGCCAGCGGGCCGGTTTCCGCTTCACCGTCACCCACAACACAGGCTGCAATGAGATCCGGATTATCCGAAACCGCACCGAAAGCGTGAGCCAGACTATAGCCGAGCTCCCCGCCCTCGTGAATAGAGCCCGGTGTTTCAGGCGCAACGTGGCTGGGGATCCCCCCCGGGAAGGAAAACTGCTTGAACAGCTTTTTCATACCCTCAATATCTCTTGTGATATTGGGATAGATCTCAGTGTAACTGCCATCTATCCAGTCCTGAGCAACCATGGCATTGCCTCCGTGGCCGGGACCGGAAATGTAGATCATGTTTAAATCGTTCTTCTTAATTATCCGGTTTAAATGAGTGTAAATAAAGTTCTGTCCGGGGACGGTTCCCCAGTGGCCGACTATGGTTTTTTTAAGATCGTCCTCGCTAAGAGGTCGGCGTAGCAGAGGATTATCCAGCAAATACAGCTGACATGCGGCAAGATAGTTGGAGGCTCTCCAGTATTTATCCAACTGCCGCAGCTGACCGGGTGTTAAGGGTAGTTTATTTCTATTCCTGAGCACCTGCCCCGCAGATTTAATAATCGTTTCTTTTTCCATAATGCTGCCTCCTTATTATTCTAACGGTTAGCTTGCCCGTTTTTGAGTTATTTTCCGGGCCTTTACAAAAAAATGAGGAAGTTTTTACTCCTCATTCTGTTGGTCACAATATTTCTGATTACTACCCTGTCGTTAGCATCCTTACCTGTACGGACATTATAACATGCTCTAAAGCCAATTGCAATGCTTTTAAATACAGAGTTTGCCAATTTGTGAAAAAGACCGCTGCAGTCACGCAGCGGTCTTTTCATTCTTTTACTCGCCTAATATCTGATTGGCAACATCTGTCGTTGTTTCCGCAATGTAAATTGCTCCCGCCTCCAGCAGCTCTTCTCTGCTTCCATAACCGTAAAGCACACCCATGCAATCAATACCGGCTTTTTTGGCTCCGTCAACATCATACTTGCGGTCTCCCACCATGAGAATTCTGGAGCGGTCAGTTATACCCAGCTGCGAAATAATATACTCAATAACGCCCTCTTTTGTACTGCGGCTTTCGTCACCGACGCTACCGGCTATGGTTTCAAAATAGTCTGTTATACCATAGCTGGCGCAAATCTGCTGCGCGAAGCTCTCGCGTTTTGAGGTGGCGACAGTCAATCGCTTTCCCGCATCCCGAAGCCTTTCCAGCATTGGGGAAACTCCGGGAAACATATCGTTCTTCTTCACGCCTATTTCTCCGTAGTAAGTTCTGAAAATGCGCAAGACCTCGGTTAAATCCTCGCCCTTGAATCCGAAAGCGTTTTCAAAGGTATCTTCAAGAGGAGGCCCGATATATCGAATTAAACCGCTCCTGTCGGGAACGTCGGAACCCATATCAGTTAGGGTACGCTCAATACATTCCATAATCCCTGCCGCGGAATCACTCAACGTTCCGTCAAAATCGAAAAAAATGTAGTCATAGTCCAGTGCTTTGTTTCTCATCGTTGTACTCCTTTCGCTTTGAACCGTTACATATTATCACAGTCTTCGAAAAAAAACAACGCAGAAGCGACATAAAATAACAAGGCCGCAAGTCGTAACGGTTCCGCCGTCTTGACATTGACGGCGTTATGCCATATGCTTGTGTAAGTTCTAAGTTTTGGGTTTATAATATAATGGATGAGTTATTTAGTTTTATAACCAAACAGGCTCTTCGGACATGGAGTTAACAATATGTTTGTTTCCGCAAAAAAGACCTCTGTGCTGCTGGTAATTGTCCTCTTATCGGCGCTTCTTATGGGCTGCGCCGACAGCTCCGTCCCCGCAGTAAGCGGCCACGCAACCGCAAATCCAAGCGGAGAGAGCATGGAACTGACTGTGGTTCCTGAAACCGATGGCCAGTCCTATGAAATACCCACTTCTGAAGCAAGCGGCCTTCTTGTACAGAGCAACGAACTGGCTCTCATTGACTATTCGAACACTAACAACGGGTATATAATGGCCAAATACACCGGCACAAACCGGAAGGTTAAAATCCAAATCACCGGTCCTTCTCAAGAGACCTACACCTATAATATGAATCTTGACGGACAATACGATGTTCTCCCTCTGTCCGACGGCTCCGGCGACTACTTCGTACGTATTTGCGAAAATATCGGAGGCACTTCATACTCCGTTGCTCTCACCCTAAACTTCTCAGCTTCAATTGACGATGAATTTGCAGTATTCCTGCGCCCCAACAAATATGTTAATTTCACCCCGGAAAGCCACGTTGTTGCAAAGGCAGGGGAATTGACCAGGGGCGTAACCGACACACTGGAAAAGGTGGGCTTGGTTTACGACTATGTGGTTGACAACTTCACCTATGACTACGACTTGGCCGCCACCGTTCAGAGTGGATATATCCCGGATGTTGATGCGGTTTTGGCATCCGAAAAGGGCATTTGCTTTGACTATGCAGCCGTAATTACCTCCATGCTGCGTGGCCTTGGCATCCCCACAAAGCTAATTGTGGGTAATGCCGGCTCGGCATATCATGCGTGGATCAATGTTTACAGCGAAGAAGACGGCTGGATAAACGCATCAATTTACTTTGACGGCAACGAATGGAAGCGAATGGACCCGACTTTTGACTCCAACGGCAAGTCCAGCGCCGAAATTTTGGCATATATTGGAAACGGCGCAAACTATTCGGCCAAGTTCAGTTATTAAGGCAAGGAAAGCCGAAACCAACTCCTCAATTTGGTTGCTTTCCACAATAAAATACTATATAATAAGCCTGTCTGTTTGACAGGTTTATTATTTTTGGAGGTGAAGGTTTTGAGCAGAAAAACTCTCGCCAATGAATACTTATCTGATTTTTGTGCTGAGCTGGCTCTGTTGGTTCATGCCGGCATAACTATAGGCGACGGCGTTGCCACGTTTTCCCTTGAATATAACAACCGTGATAAATTTCTTGCCGGCTTGCTGGAGAATCTGGAAAAAGGTGAAAACCTTGCCGATGCTCTAACCAACACCGGCGTTGTTCCGGACTATATGCTGGATATGATTCGCCTTGGTGAGCGTGCAGGACGCTTGGAACAAACACTTCAGTCCCTTGCCGACTATTACAACTCAAAGGCAAATCTTGCCCTTGCCATTAGAAACGCACTGCTTTACCCAATTGTACTAATAATAATGCTGGCCGCTGTTGTCATTGTTCTCATTACTAAGGTTCTGCCTATTTTTGCAGACATCTTTAGCCAGATGGGCGCCACTTTACCGGCATTTTCTCAGTCATTGATCCGTTTTGGGCAAAAACTATCCTCAGCTTCTGCCATCCTCATCTGGATAATGGCCGGAATTGTGTTTATCTGCCTGCTTATAGCTTTCATTTCCCCGCTCAGGCGCAGGGTCTCGGCCTTTTTTCGTTATCATTGCGGTGCATCCGGAATTTTCAAGGACACCATAACAGCCCAGTTTTCCTCCGCAATGACAACGGCAATCTCCAGCGGTCTGGACGCTGATGAGGCTGTAATGCTGGCCGGTAACATTGTCCGCGGGGTTAAAAAAACGGACAAGGGCATAATAGCCTGCCAAGAGCTGCTCCGTGAAGGCGCGGGCTTAGAAAAAAGTCTGGCCGCCTCCGGCGTTTTTTCAGCTCGGGAAATCCGCCTGCTTTCTCTGGGCATTCGCACGGGAACTGCTGACTCGGTTATGTCAGAGATTTCACTGCGGAGCAATGAGAAAGCCGTTGAATCAATGGAATCCGCCTTGGGTAAAATTGAACCAAGCCTGGTTGTAATAATCTCCCTTGTCGTTTGTTCCGTTCTTCTATCCGTTATGCTTCCGCTGATGGGTATAATGTCTGCAATAGGTTGAGCAGTATGAACAGTAGTAATGATTTGCGCGGTTCTGCTATCCGTTATGCTTCCGCTGATGGGCATAATGTCTACCACAGCTTGAGCAGTGTGAAGAAACGTATATTTACAAACAAAATATCTTCTTTTTCCGCTTTGATTTTACCGGTACTCATTTTTATTGCAGTACTGGCAATTGTGCTCTCCGGCCTGTCCAACACATCCAAAACCGTTGACAAAGAAGGTCTGAGAGTCGCAAGGGAGGCTGTTTTGCGTGCGGCGGTTTGCTGCTATTCTATTGAGGGCAGCTATCCGGATAGCTATGAGTATTTACGGGATAACTACGGTTTGTCGATCAACGAGGAGCGCTACCATGTCTTCTATGACGTTTTCGCCTCCAACATCATGCCGGATATCACCGTTGTTGAGCTTGGCGGTGGCAAATGAATAGGCGGAGCAAAAACCACTCGGTGGACACTGTTTTTGTGCTGACCCTGTTTTGTGCTTTTGCCATTTCCGTTCTCTTGGTTCTGGTGTTCGGTACAAAGGCTTATTCCGCTATCCGCAAGGATACCGACGAAACCTATTTTTGCCGCACCGCCCTGTCTTTCATAGGGGAAAAGCTGCGTAACGGTGACGAATCAGGCAGCGTGTCCCTGGGTGAGCACTGCGGTCAACCGGCACTTGTTATCGGTAAAACATACAACGACGTTCTATTCAACACCTATATCTACTACTACGATGGCAATATTTATGAGCTGCTGTGCCGCAAGGGCATAGAGCTTGAGGTTGACGCCGGAAATGTAATAATCTCCGCCTCTGCTCTGAGTTTTGAGCGGAAAGGCGAAAACCTGCTGGAAATCAGCTACACAGACACTGCAGGTCTAAGTCAAAGTCTGCTTATATCCCTTAGGAGTAAGGAGGCTCTGTCATGAAGAAAACCACAAGCAGTTTCGGTCCGTCTCTGATTGAGCTGATCGTGGCCGTAACAGTTTTTGCCCTTGTTTCCGCAATATGTGTGCAGTTTTTTGTAAAATCAAGCATCCTTTCCAGAAAAAGCGCCGATTTGTCCCGGGCAATTATAGTTACGCAATCCGCAGCAGAGTGCTTCAAGGCCACCGCCAGCTGCCACGAAACCGCCGAACTTATGGGCGGAGAGGCATCTGAAAACGGCTTTACCGTTTATCTTTCAAAGGATATGACAGCAAGCGCCGAGGCTTTGGCGGAATTCGTTCTTACAGGGACAGTGCAAACCTCCGGCACTCTTGCGATATGTGACCTTAGCCTGAACTCAATTCAAGGCGAAAAAGAGATCTTCGCTCTTGCCGTCGCCGGAAGGGGGGCCGTGTCATGACAAGACGAAAGAGTCTTGGCGTTGGCAGTGTTTCTCTGATTTTGATTTTTTGCGTGCTCTGCCTCACCATATTTTCACTTCTAACCCTGTCCTTCGCCCGTTCGGAAAACGCTCTTACTCAAAAGCTGGCGGATTCCGTGCAAAACTACTACGCCGCGGATATGAAGGCAACGCAGGCCATGGCTGAGCTGGAGCAGACGCTCTCTTCCGGAGAGCAGCCGGCAATAGCTGCCGGTTTGGAAATGAACTATTCCCAAACAGACCGGGGCCTGCTTGTGAGCTTTCTCTCCCAAATTGACCGCCAGCGTTCGATTGCCGTAACTGTGGTTTACTTGGACGGCAGTTTCGACATTCTCCGGTGGCAGGAAACAGAGAACGCACACTGGTCTCCGGATAACACCATACCGGTTATTATCCCTTAACGGGCACTTTTTCTATTAACAATACTAAGGAGCGGTTCTATGAAAGACATACGCACACACCTTAACGCGGCTGTATCCGCTGGTGCATCTGACATCCTTATTATCTCGGGCATACCCATCTCATACAAGATCGGTCAGGAAATTGTTCATGCCGGTGACGAGATTATGATGCCTGTAATTGCAGACACCGCGGTTTCGGAGATTTTTTATCTCGCAAACAGAAGTATGGAGAAATTCAACCAAACCGGTGACGACGATTTTCCGCTGTCCATTCCGGGTCTGTCCCGTTTCCGCGTTAGTGCATATAGACAGCGCGGATCTATGGCCGCGGTTATCCGCGTTGTTGCCTTTGACATACCCACCCCCAATGACATCGGGATACCCGATGAAGTTATGCGCATTGCCCAGCTCGCCCATGGTCTGGCGCTCATAACCGGTCCTTCCGGGGCAGGGAAAACCACAACACTCGCCTGTCTTGTGGACGCTATTAATTCCACGCGCAGCGCACATATCATCACCCTTGAAGATCCGGTAGAGTATTTACATCGAAACAAAAAATGTGCCATCAGCCAAAGAGAGATCGGCTCTGACACCGAAAACTATGTTACAGCCATGCGCTCTTGCCTGCGCCAAACACCGGATGTTATCCAGTTGGGCGAAATGCGTGACTACGAAACTATATGCGCTGCCGTAACCGCCGCTGAAACCGGGCATTTGGTTCTCTCAACCCTGCACACTGTGGGCGCTGTGAACACAATCGACCGCATTATCGACGTTTTCCCCCCCAACCAGCAGTCCCAAATCCGCATACAGCTGTCACAGATCTTAAGAACCGTTGTTTCTCAGCAGCTTCTGCCGGGGATAAATGGCGGACTTGTGTCGGTTTTCGAAATTATGCACCTGAACAGCGCTATCCGCAACCTGATCCGCGAAGCAAAAACCCACCAGATCGAGTCATTTATTCAGTCGTCCGCCTCCGAGGGCATGATCGCCATGGACACCTCTATATTCTCCGCATACAAAGCAGGTAAAATATCGGCAGACACAGCCCAAAAGTTTTCTCTGCACGCGGATCAAATGGAGAAAAAATTAGCTAACGGCTAACTGCATTTTAACAGCAAGGGGGTATTCAAACATGAGTGTTTTGCGAAAAATTCTAATTGTTCTTATTTCTCTCGTCTTTATTTTCTCCGCATATAAGATAGTAACGATTTATAAGGGCTATTCCGATGCGGAAAAGATCTACAACGATAGCCGTACCGCTTTTGTGGTGGATGAGGATGAAAAAGGGGAAGACAAGACTGATCGTGAGTATTTCCCCTTTGTCGAAATAGATTTTGACTCTTTGCTGGCTGAAAATGCGGATGTATTAGGCTGGATCTGGATTCCCGGCATGGAGGTTAATTACCCGCTGGTTCAGGGCGAGACTAACGACACATATCTTTACACCAGCTATAATCATATCTCCACGAGCAACGGCAGCATTTTCATGAATAGCGGCAATGCCCCGGATTTTTCCGACGATAACACTATCATATACGGGCACAATATGAAGAACAACTCCATGTTTGGTTCTCTGAAAAACTATAAGGATCAGGAGTTCTTTAAAGAGCACCAGATGATTTATATTTTCACTCCGGATAAGGTTTATAAATACGGTGTGTTCTCCTGTTATGAAACTCCCAGCAACAGTGACACCTATATTACAAACTACGGCGGAAATATTACAAATGCCGTGTATTTGAAGCTGGTTTCGGATCAGTCCCTGATCACATCGGAGATTATTCCCCAAGAGGGAGACCCGCTCCTGCTGCTGTCAACCTGCACCAGCAACCGCAACAATCGTTTGGTTGTCCATGCGTCTTTGTTAGCGGTTAAGGAGCTAACACATTAGGAGAATATATGGTTGATTTTATAAAACTGCAAAACTGTCTGAAAACTATCCGTGAAAAAACTGATTTCGTTCCCAAGCTTGCCCTTGTTTTGGGTTCAGGCCTGGGTGACGGCTCAAATATCAGCGCCGAATTTACTCTGGACTATTCCGAGATCGACGGCTTTCCCGTCTCCACCGTTGCGGGACATGCCGGACGCTTCATATTCGGATATATTGAAGATGTTCCCGTTGTTGCTATGCAAGGGCGTGTACACTACTATGAAGGTTATACCATGGAGGATGTAGTTTTGCCTGTCAGGTTGATGGGGCTGTTGGGGGCAAAAGTCCTTATGCTCTCCAACGCCGCGGGGGGTGCAAACTTCACTTTCAGTCAGGGAGACTTGATGCTTATCCGTGACCACATCTCTCTTTTTGTCCCATCTCCTCTGTTGGGTAAAAATATTGATGAGCTGGGTCCGCGCTTCCCCGACATGAGCCGCGTATATGACCCGGAGCTGTGCGATATTATTCGCCTTGCTGCCGCGGAAAACGGCATCCCCCTCAAGGAGGGAACTTATATTCAGCTCACCGGACCACAGTATGAGACCCCGGCGGAGGTTCGTATGTGCCGCAGCCTGGGGGCGGATGCAATCGGGATGAGCACAGCCTGCGAAGCTATTGCTGCCCACCATATGGGTATGCGGGTTTGCGGAATCTCCTGCATAACAAATCTCGCCTGCGGAATGACGGGCAAAGCCCTGTCCCATGACGAGGTTGCTCTAACTGCAAAACGGGTTGAAAACAGCTGCAAAACTTTAATCTCCTGCTCAATATCGAAAATTGCCGGGCTGCTGTAAAGCAAGTCTTCTAAAATCATGTATAGAAAAACCTCCTGTCGTAGTTATCCTACGACAGGAGGTCTTTTTTGTTATTGTTCGTTTTTAACGGACTTATAAATATTAGAAGGAGAAAGACACCTGAACAAACGAAGGAAACGGGTGTCGCCTAGAAATTTTCTTTGCGAACTTCAAAATAGCTCTTTGCATTGTTGCAAATTGGGCAAACATCAGGGGCTTTAGTGCCCATTACCAGATGACCGCAAACACGGCATTCCCACATTGCCTGCTCACCCTTTTCAAAAACCTGGTGCATCTCAACATTGCTCAGCAGTGCACGATAGCGCTCCTCGTGGGCCTTTTCAACTGCGGCGACTTTGCGGAATTTTTCCGCCAACTCGGGAAAGCCCTCTTCCTCCGCTTCCTTGGCAAAGGTGGCGTACATATCAGTCCACTCATAGTTTTCGCCATCAGCGGCGTGGCGCAGGTTTTCGGCAGTACTGCCGATTCCGCCGAGAGTCTCCAGCCAAACTCTTGCATGCTCCTGCTCGTTTCTTGCGGTTTTCAGGAAAATCTCTGCAAGCTGGTCAAAGCCCTCGCGGCTGGCAACCTCTGCAAAATATGTGTATTTATTGCGAGCCTGGCTCTCGCCGGCAAAGGCGGTTGCAAGGTTCTTTTCTGTTTTTGTGCCTTCGTAAATATTAGCTTCGATCTCTGCATTAGAAATCCGAACAAAGCTCTCACCGGGTTCTTTGCAACGGGGACATTTATATCCGGCAGGCAGGGGACCTTCTTCTATGTATCCGCAAACCGGGCAACGGTAGAATTCCATTTGTTATTCCTCTTTTCGTTCTTTTCTTCATGGACTGTGTCCAAGGGAGTGCAAGCATACGCGGCGCCGGTGGTGCGCAGCTTACGCGCCATACCACAAGCCGTGAAGGTTGCAGTATGCATATACTCCGACTGGTTCGTCGTCAACAAGAGTAAAGGTCGCAGCGGGAGCCTCTCCGGGATTCAGAGCCTTGCGCTGTCCGCCCTTTTCAGTCTCAAGATAAATCCAGGTAATATAATGCTCTTCTGTCATGGGGTGCTCAACAGACCCGACCGTAACGGAAACTGTGTTTCCTTCAACGGTAACAACGGGAACGTGCTTTTCACCGGCAGCGTCGGTAGAGTTTGCAATCAGCTGCTCCATTTTTTGCCCGCAGCACACAATCGGCACTCCAGAGCTTTCAATCATACCCACGATGTTGCCGCAATGACGGCAGATGTAAAACTTGCTGTTCATTTAATAAATCCCTCCAAATTTTTATTGTGCTTTTTGACATTCCGGACATAGCCCCACTAAAACAAGTCTGTGCCATTCGGTTTCGAACCCGGGAAGGCTTGCTGTTGCACCGTTTAAGTCTTCATTATAAGGAATGTTGGCATCTACGACCTTGTTGCACTTTCTGCAGATAAAGTGGTAGTGGCGTTCCATTTTATAGTCGTAATGGTCGGGACCAACGGGCATTTGCAGCTTCCGGATTTCACCAAGTTCGGACAGTAGGTTGAGATTGCGGTAAACAGTCCCCTTGCTTATGGTAGGATCCTGCTCCCTTGCAAGTGCGTAAATATCGTACGCCGTTGGGTGGTTCATGCTCCCCCTTACAATATCACGCACAAGTTTGCGCTGATGCGTGTTTCTAAGGGGCTTGTCGGCGGTCAGCATAAGCCTCAGCCTCCTTTTGTCCTATGTCACTTAAGTATATATTCTTTTTCTACCTTTGTCAACAATAACAGTAACTATTATTAATAATAAATTCGTAACGGTTTTTTATGCCTCGCATAAAATATATTAAGGTGACGGAAGTCCAACCGATACCTTAAGACTCGGAAGGATGTGGCAATATGAAATTTGCATTTATTGGCGGAGACAAACGACTTTGCGGCCTTGCTTCAGCTATGTACAAGGATGAATTCGAAATTTCCTGCTTTGCTCTGGAAAACGCACCCTGCTTTGAGGGTCAAAACTGTTCTCTTACCCTGGACTGCTGTGTAAAGAATGCTGATTGTATCGTACTGCCCTTGCCAATTCTGAACACACAGGGGACTCTCAACGCACCCTTGAGCAACTCTTCTTACGACATTGAACCCATTATTCGCAGCCTGCCGAAATCAGCGGTCGTTTGCGGCGGAAAACCTGATGCCGATACCTTGAGATTGATAAAAGAGTGTGGTCTGGATTTTGTTGATTACTTTGCTCGCGAGGAGTTGGTTGCTCTTAACGCTCTGGCAACGGCGGAAGGCGCGCTATCCCTTATATTGCGCAACTCTCCTCTGACTTTGTGGGACAGCAAGGTGTTGATTATCGGTTTCGGGCGCATTGGAAAAATGTTGGCGGAGCGTCTTCGTGCTCTGGGCGCTCACGTTACAGTTTCTGCCCGAAAGGCGGGAGACATGGCCTATATTCGCACCATGGGCTGCGAGGCTCTGGACACCAGAACCTTGGGTGAGGAGTTAAGACGATTTGACACGATCGTGAACACTGTTCCGGCAGAAGTTCTCGGGAAGGACCGACTGCCCTTTGTAAAGCGCGAGACCCTCTGCCTGGATTTGGCCTCAAGACCCGGCGGGATAGATTTTGAAGCGGCAAAACAGCTGGATCTAAATGTGCTCTGGGCGCTTGGCTTACCGGCAGAAACAGCTCCGGAAATGGCCGGAAAAATAATAAGAGACACTGTGATGAACATTATGCACGAAAAACGCGGAGGCTTTTAGCACGAATTTGAGGAGGCAAATAATATATGAGTAAAATTAAGCTGGGACTCGCACTGTGTGGCTCCTACTGTACTTTTGACGCGGTGCTCCCTGTAGCCGAGGCCCTGGCGGAGGAGTATGATTTAACCGCGATTATGTCAGATAATTCGGCCTCTACCGATACCCGTTTCGGTTGTGCGGAGAATATGAAAGAGCGTCTGCGTGAGATTACCGGAAAAGAGGTAATAACAACAATTGTTGAAGCTGAGCCCATCGGGCCAAAAAAGCTCTTCGACGTTCTGGCCGTCGCCCCATGCACCGGAAACACCCTTGCAAAGCTCGCCTGCGGAATCGCCGACAGCAGCGTCACCATGGCCTGCAAGGCGCACTTACGTAACCAGCGACCACTGGTAATCTCTATTTCCAGTAACGATGCGCTGAGCACAAACGCCGGTAACATCGGTCAGCTTCTAAACAGAAAGAATATCTACTTTGTCCCCTTCGGACAGGATGATTACCAGAAAAAACCCAATTCCGTTGTTGCGGATCTATCCCTTATCAGCGATACTGTGCAGTCTGCGCTTGAGGGAGTACAAATACAGCCGCTTTTAAAAGGTCCTCGCTAATTAACATATGTTTACAGGGAGCGTAAGATCAATGCTCCCTTCCTTTTAGTTCCAATTGTTTCTAAACCGTAAAATTACTGTGTCACAGCCCTCATAAGATTGACTAAAGATATCCGGAGTATTATAATTTAACAAGCTTTAACTTAAACTTTCGAATACTCCGGGGGTTTTTCAGTGCAAAAACTAATGCTTATTTTGAACCCCGCCGCGGGAAAAGGCGGCGGCCTGTCCTCGCTGACTATGGTTCTTGAAATATTACACAACGGTGGGTTTGTTCCGACCGTTTTCTTCACGTCCGGCGTCGGAGACGCTACACGCTTGGTACTTGACCACGCCAATGAATACGACTGTGTTACATGTATCGGTGGCGACGGCACTTTGAGCGAGACCGTTACCGGTCTTACCCAGCTTGAAAATCCGCCCCTGCTGGGATACATCCCCCAAGGTACCGCAAACGACGTTGCCGCAACCTTAAAACTGTCAAAAATGCCGCTTGTTTCTGCAAGAACCGTGGTTAACGGTACTCCGATACCTATCGATGTGGGAAAGTTCAATGAGGACAGCTATTTCACCTACGTTGCGGCATTCGGCGCTTTTACGGAGGTCAGCTACGAAACCCCGAGGGAGGTTAAGCACACTCTCGGACAATTGGGATACGTTCTGACGGCAATGACTAAGCTCGCCACCCTTTCTGAGTATCCGGTAACAATTGAACACGATGGCGGTATCATAAAGGATACTCTGATTTTCGGCAGCGTTTCCAACAGCACCTCTGTTGCCGGAATAATGAAGCTCTCCGACTCTGTTGTTGAGCTCAATGACGGTCTTTTTGAGGTGATCCTTATTAGCAGCCCCTCCAATTTGGTGGAGTTAAACAGTATTATCAGCAATGTGCTCTCAGGAAACTTCTCCGGCAGTCAGGTAACAATACTTAAAAGCTCAAAAATTAAGTTCACCTTTGACCGTCCTGTTAAATGGACCCGGGACGGAGAGGCCGGGGGTTCTCACAGTGAGGTTGTTTTGGAAAATATACCTTCACCTATAAAGATAATGACGCCTTCCAGAAATAGAAATATAAAAAAAGCAGTCACTTAAAGGGTGGAATAGTAAAAAGATGGCAGACACTTTCGTGCCTGCCATCTTTTTACCGTTTCACATTTTTATAAACTTATTTTACAAGGCTTGCTATTTCAGCAGCAAAGTCATCCTGCTTCTTCTCAATGCCCTCGCCCTTTTCGAAGCGAGTGAAGCCCTTGATAGCAATTGTTCCGCCCAGAGCCTTAGCAACTTCCGCAACGTGCTTTTCAACGGCAATCTTGTCGCCCTTGACGTACGCCTGCTGCATCAGGCAGTTTTCTTCGTAGTACTTGCCTATGCGGCCCATAACCATCTTTTCAAGGATCTCTGCGGGCTTGTTTGCGTTCTTGGGATCTTCCTTTGCCTGTGCGGTAAGGATCTCCTTTTCCTTTTCGATAACAGAGTTATCAACATAGCTCTTGTCAAGGAACAGGGGATTCATTGCTGCAACCTGCATTGCAAGGTCCTTACCAAGTTCGGTAACTTCGGGCTTTGCTTCCATACCGGCAGACAGGTCCATGTTGATGATAACGCCAATACGGCCACCCATGTGAACATAGGGTACGTTAAAGCCGGTTTCGTAACGCGCAAAACGGCGAACCTTTATGTTCTCGCCGATAACGAGAATCTTATCCTGCTGCATCTGCTCGACAGTCAGCTCGCTATCAACAAACTTGCACGCCATAAGTGCTTCAACATCAGCGGGATTCTGCCCAGCAACAACATTTGCAACTCCGGATACGAACTCCACAAACAGATCGTTCTTGGACACGAAGTCGGTTTCTGCGTTTACTTCAACCACAACGCCTACGCCGTTAATTACAGTTGCATATGCCATGCCTTCTGCAGCAATTCTTCCGGCCTTCTTCTGAGCTGCCGCAAGACCCTTTTCCCGCAGCCACTCAACAGCCTTGTCCATATCTCCGTCAGACTCGGTAAGGGCCCTCTTGCAGTCCATCATACCGACGCCTGTCATTTCACGTAAGGTCTTAACATCATTAGCAGTAAATGCCATAGTGATACTTCCTCTCTTGTTCTGTATAAATTTGATACACCGCCGAAGCCTGCTCCGGCGGTGATTTTAATGCTTAATTATTCAGCGGGAGCTGCTTCAACCGCCTGCGCTGCTTCCTGTACAGGAGCTGCAACTTCAGCGTCAACACCCTGACGGCCTTCCTGAACCGCACTTGCCATTGCAGCGGAGATCAGGCGGATTGCGCGGATAGCGTCGTCATTGCCGGGGATAACGTAGTCAATTTCGTCAGGATCGCAGTTGGTATCAACAATAGCGATGATGGGGATGTGAAGCTTGCGAGCCTCAGCAATTGCGTTGTGCTCCTTGCGGGGGTCAACAACGAACAGTGCGCCGGGGAGCTTCTTCATTTCCTTAACTCCGCCCAGATACTTCTCAAGCTTTTCAATCTCGTTGGAAAGCTTAA